>QBXG01000026.1:0-18909 GCA_003283445.1 Prochlorococcus sp. AG-321-D23
CATTACCCATTTAATTAATATTGATTCTTCATTCTCTAGGGGATCAAAATCTGAAAAGTTACTTATAGATGGCAATTTTATAATTCCAACCTTTATTTCAGGGTTGGTTACAGATGATTTTTTTTCTAATAAATCTAAAGAATCCTCTGGAGGGAATTTATCATCTAACCAAGGAATTATTCCTAAAACAGGGATTTTTGTTTTGTTTTCTATCCATTTTTTACCTTCTTCAAATAATGAAAGGTCTCCTCTAAATCTGTTTATTAATATACCTTTAATGAGTTTTCTTTCGTCCGGTTTCATTAACTCAAGAGTTCCTATTATTTGAGCAAATACACCTCCTCTTTCGATATCAGTTACTAAAATGCAATTCGCATTTAAATACTTTGCAACTTTTAAGTTCGTAAGGTCTCTGTGAATTAAATTCATCTCTACAGGACTTCCAGCCCCCTCAATAATTAAACGACAATTTGGGTGTCGTTCATATATTGAATTCAAACTTTCTTTAATTACTTCCCATCCAGAGGAAAACCATTCTTTGTAGTAATCTTTTGCTGTTGTAATACCCATACTTCTTCCTAAATGAATGACTTCACTAGTTGAATTACCTTGTGGTTTTAATAGGATAGGATTCATCTCCGAAGAAGGAATTATCCCGCAAGCAAATGCTTGTAAAGCTTGAGAAAATGCCATCTCTCCACCATTCCAATCAACCCATGCATTGTTACTCATGTTTTGACCTTTAAAAGGTATTGGTTCTTCTCCTGAATTTTTAAGAATCCTGCCTATGGCCGTAACTGTTAAAGATTTACCTGCCCCGCTAGATGTACCTAAAACCATTAAGGGCTTTTTAATAGGTTGTAGTTTTTCTATTAATTCCATTAGTAATTTATATTAATCTTGAAATTTATTAATAAGTAAATTGAATTATAATTAGATAAAAAATTTGTGTTAATTCTAGCTTCTGCTTCTCAATCTAGAAAGAAATTACTAGAAAATTCTCAAATCGAATTTATTCAAATATCAAGTAATTTTGATGAGGATTTAGTAAAAGAGAAAGATATATCTAATTTAACTCTCGAATTGTCTTTTCAAAAAGCTAGTAGGATTGCTCTTAATATCCAAGAAATAGACTTACCAGAAAAGTTTAATTATAGTTCTGTCGAAATTCTTGGTTGTGATTCAATATTCGAATTTAGTGGAAGAGCTTTCGGTAAACCATCAGATAAAGAAGAGGCATATAGAAGATGGTCACAAATGTCTGGAGAATTTGGTTTTCTCCATACGGGACATACATTACTTTTTAGTACATTTGACTCAAGTTCAAAAATACTACAAGTGACAAAGAAAATAAAAAAAACAGTAAGTTCTAAAGTATATTTTTCTAAATTAAAAGATGAAGAGATAAAAAATTATGTTGACTCTCTTGAACCTTTATATTGTGCTGGAGGATTTGCTTTAGAGGGCAAGGGAGGTAAATATATCGAAAGGATAGATGGTTGTTTTAGTAATGTAATGGGTTTAAGTTTGCCTTGGCTTAGAAAGAGTCTTATTAAGGAAGGAATTTTCCCATAAAAAAAGACCCTTTAAAAGGGTCTTTTGAAAATTGATTAGAATTAATCAATATCTGGCATTTCTAGAGCTGGCTCACTCTTTCTGTCAATTCCTTTTTCGAAACCGGCAGCAGCTGCTCTAGCACGACCTGCATGCCAAAGGTGACCTATGAATGTAAACCATCCTAGGAAGAATTGAGCTGCAGCTAACCATTGTCTTAAATTAACAAAGTTAACAGCATTAGGCTCAGTAATGATACCACCAACGGAGTTGATAGAAGCATTAGGTGCATGAGTCATATATTCAGCTGCTCTTCTAACTTGCCAAGGCTGAATATCATTTTGGATTTTCTCAAGGCTCAATCCGTTAGGTCCTCTTAAAGGTTCTAACCATGGTCCTCTGAAATCCCAAAATCTCATTGTTTCACCACCAAATATAATCTCACCTGTAGGAGATCTCATGAGATACTTACCTAGTCCTGTCGGACCCATTGTTGAACCTACATTAGCTCCAATCCTTTGGTCTCTCACAAGGAAAGTAAAGCTTTGGGCCTGTGAAGCTTCAGCATTTGTAGGGCCATAGAATTCTGAAGGGTAAGCAGTGTTGTTGAACCAGATGAAAGTTGATGCAATAAAACTTGCAACACAAATTCCACCAAGTGCATAACTTAGAAGTCCTTCTCCATTCCAAATGAATGCTCTTCTAGCCCATCCAAAGGGTTTTGTGAAGATATGGAATAAACCACCAATAATTGCGGTTATACCAACGTAAACATGACCTCCAACAATGTCTTCAATTGAGTTAACACCGATGATTGAACCAGCACCTCCCCATGGAGACCTAAATAGATAACCAAGGATTACTCTTGGATCTAAAGTTGGACTAACCAATCTAACTTCTCCTCCACCGGGAGCCCATGTGTCATAAGCACCACCGATAAACATCCAATCAGCTACGAAAAATAAAGCACCAACCCCTAAAACTACTAGGTGATAACCCAATATATTAGTCATTTGGTTTTTATCTCTCCAGTCAGTTGAAAAGAAAGGAAAATCTTGCTCGAGTTTTTCTGGACCAGCTAAAGAGTGATAAATTCCTCCAAAACCTAAAACTGCTGAGGAAATTAAATGTATAACACCTGCAACGAAGAAGGGATATACAGAAGTAACTTCACCACCAGGGCCGATACCAAACCCAAACATTGCAACGTGAGGCATACAAATTAAGCCTTGTTCCCACATTGGTTTATCAAATGTGAAATGGCTTACTTCGAATAACATCATTGCTCCAGCCCAAAATACTATTAGGCCAGAGTGTGCAATGTGTGCTCCAAGTAAACGTCCAGATAAATTAATTAATCTGGCGTTACCTACGTACCAAGCGTAACCAGTTTCTTCAATACTCTGGTTAGGAGCTCTTAGTAAATTATTAAAGGGCGTTTCCACGCGGAAGAACCTCCTCAGGGAATACAAAGTTTTCGTGTGGTTGATCCACAGAAGACATCCATGCTCGCATACCTTCGTTCAGAAGTATATTCTTTGTGTAGAATGTTTCAAATTCTGGATCTTCTGCAGCTCTTATCTCTTGGCTAACGAAATCGTATGCTCTTAAGTTAAGTGCTAAACCAACAATACCGATTGAAGATGTCCACATACCCATAACAGGTACAAATAACATCAAGAAGTGAAGGAAACGCTTGTTAGAGAAAGCAATACCAAAAATTTGGCTCCAAAATCTATTCGCTGTAATCATTGAATAAGTTTCTTCTTCTTGTGTTGGATCGAAAGCTCTAAAAGTTGAACTTTGAACTTTACCATCTGTGTAAACACTTGTATCTTCATATAATGTGTTTTGAACTGTAGCTCCGTGGATAGCGCAAAGAAGTGCACCACCAAGAATTCCAGCAACACCCATCATGTGAAAAGGGTTAAGGGTAATATTGTGAAAACCTTGAATGAACAAGATATAACGGAAGATCGCAGCAACACCAAATGAAGGTGCAAAGAACCAACTGTGCTGTCCTAGTGGGTAGATAAGGAAAATACTTGTAAAAACTGCAATTACAGCTGAAAAAGCAAGTGCGTTGTAAGGTCTGATACCTACAAGACCAGCAATTTCAAATTGACGAAGCATAAAGCCAATTAGACCAAATACTCCATGTAGTGCAACAAAGTTCCAAAGTCCACCAAGTTGTAGCCATCTTACGAAACTACCTTGGGCTTCTGGACCCCATAAAAATAGAAGACTGTGACCCATGGCATCTCCAGGGGTACTTACAGCTGCTGTCAAAAAGTTTGCTCCTTCAAGATATGAAGATGCAATACCATGTGTGTACCAAGAGGTAACAAATGTTGTTCCGACAAACCATCCACCTATTGCAAGATATGCACAAGGTAGAAGTAGTAAACCGGACCAACCAATAAATACAAACCTGTCGCGCTTTAACCAATCATCGAGGACATCAAACCATCCTCTTTGTGGTGCGCTTCCAACGGCGATCGTCATGAGAAATCGTTTTAAGCTTCGGGATACGTTGAGACTGTAACAAAGATTGACAGTAAAGTGGGGAAATATCTGTATATATGAAATGCCTTGTAAAGCTTTCCTAACTTTAATGCTAAAAATTAGGTATTAATACTCTATATTTATAGTTATATTAGTAGGAATAGACATCTAGAATAAAAATATTATGCAATCAAATCTCTCTTCCTTTAACAAAATTGAACAAAAAATCAATGGTTCAAGAAAAATATCGAACTACCTTATTGGAGGAATGTTATCTATTGGCGGTATAGGTTTTATCTTAGCTGCGATCTCAAGCTATACAGGTAGAGATTTGCTCCCTTTGGGTAATCCTTCAACCTTACTTTTTATCCCTCAGGGAATAATAATGGGAGCTTATGGAGTAATAGCGAATTTGCTTAATATATATTTATGGTATTTAGTTTTTATAAATTTTGGCTCAGGTTATAACTTTTTCGATAAAGATTCCCAGTCTGTTGAAATTAAGAGAAAAGGATTATTTAAGGATATTGAGGTTAAATTAAGTTTTGATGAAATTAAGTCTGTAAAACTTGATATAAATGAGGGATTTAATCCAAGAAGAAGAATTGCATTAGTACTTAAGGGCAGAAAAAAAGCACTTCCTTTAAGCGGAGCAGGAGAACTTAAACCATTACTGCAAGTTGAAGAGGAAGGAGCAAGATTAGCTAAATTTTTAAATGTAAATTTGGAGGGTTTAAAATAAGAATATTTTATTTATTAAAACCACTTTTATTTTTTAAGATATTTTTATTATTAATTACAAGTTGCAGTTATAAAAATACTTTTGATTCTAATTTTTATTGTAAAAAGCTTGATCTTAATTGTATAAAAAAGAATCAAAGAGTCGTTTTTAAGACTTCAAAAGGTAATCTTGAGGTGAAATTATATGGAGAAAATAAGCCAGTTACTGTAAGTAATTTTATTCAAAATGTAAATAAAAATATTTATAAAAATAAAAGATTTTATAAGATAATTTATTTTCCTCAAGTTCAATTAATTCATTCGGGAACTTATCCAGAAAACAATAATTACAAAAAAGAAAATCTAAACTTAAACAAACTTAGAAGAAATATTCCTCTGGAAATAAAATTAAAAAAAGAAATTGAACCAAAATATGGTTACCAAATATTAGATCCCTCAGAAATTGTAAATCTTACTAATTTTTTTGAAAAGGGATCATTAGCTATGGTAAAAAATGGAAAAAGTAGTTCTTCTTCTACTGAGTTTTTCTTTGTAACTAACAAATTTCCTGAATTAGATGGAAGATATTCAATATTTGGAAAAGTTGTAAAAGGATTTGATATATTAAAAAAAATAGAAAAAGAAGATTGGATTTATGAAATCATAATTTCTAATTAAATCTCTAAAGAATATTTATTTATTTTTAACATTTCAGTATTTACTCCCGATGATCGCTTAAGGGCAACTTTCCCTGTTCTGGCAATCTCAAGTATTCCATATGGTTCAAGAAGCTTTTCCAAAGCAACTAATTTCCCTGGATCTCCTACCACTTCTAGGGTTAAAGCAATATCGGACACATCTACTACTTTTGCTCTGAATATTTGAACGATATCCAAAATATTACTTCTTGTATCTTCTTTTGACGATACTTTAAGAAGCATTAGTTCCCTTTCAACTGCAGCAAGGTTAGTAAAATCTACGACTCCAAGAACATTAAATAATTTATTAAGTTGTTTTGTCATTTGTTGAAGAGTCTCATTGTCACCTTCAACTACCATAGTTAATCTAGAAATTCCTTTAGTTTCGGCAGGCCCAACAGCAAGACTATCGATATTAAAACCTCTTCTGGCAAAAAGACCCGAAATTCTACTTAATGCCCCTGATTCATCTTCAACAAGTACTGATAATGTATGTTTCATATTTAATTAGGTTTTTAAGTCTCTAATCCATTCATATGAAATTTTATTAAATAATGAAGGATCTTCATCATGAACACAATGACCTGAATTGGATATTATTTTCAATTCTACCCATCTATGGAATTTTGCAATCTTTTTGCCAAGAAATAAAGGTATGAAATTATCTTTTTCTCCCCATAACAATAAAAAAGGAATTTTTTTTGAAAGACTAAGTTGATCTAAAAGGTAAGAGGCCTTTAACTTATCTCTTCTTGTTGCCATGCCAATACACATAGCTCTTAGTGCTCTTGCCGAAGTCTTTCTTAAAACTGGTTTTCTTACAATATTTATTAATTCTTTATCTATTTTATCTTTTTTGAAATATGCAGAATTAAGTCCTAACTCTATTATTCCAAGTTTATTTATTAAAAATAAAACTATTTCTAAAGGAAATAATCTAAAAAATATTTTTATAATTTTGGTTCTAAATTTCTTAAAAATCAAATTGAGTTTTGATCCCCTTTTCGAAATTACTAGAGGATCAGGGAGAGGAGATGCAATAACAGATAATATTTCATTCTTTAAATAAACTGCGCATGTTAAAGCTACTAAAGAACCTAATGAATTTCCTATTAAAATAATCTTCTTAGAAGTCTTTGGCCGGATTACTTGTTTAATAAAATCACTGACTTGATTACACCAAACTCCATTATCTAATTTTCCTATATCTCTTATACCAGGCTGTGCTGAATTGCCAAATCCAATTAAATCTATTGAGTAAACAGAATATCCTTTTTGTGCAAAGTAGTAAGAATTATTTCTCCAATGTTTACTGCTTGCTCCGAACCCGTGAAGCAAGATCATAGGATGTATATTTTCTTTCCCTTTAACACTCCAAAATATTTTGAATCCATTCCAATTCCAATAATTAGATTCGTTTCCTTCTTGCGATCTATCGATAGAGTTCATATTAATAAACTTTTATCCCCCTCTAAAATAATTTAAAGATATTTGCATTAGTTATTTTTTTTACAAAAAAATGCATATAAACGTTAAATTATAGTAATTGATTATGTTTCCTATGGCTAAAGAAATTTTTAGTATTGCTGCTGTTTTTTGGATTTTGATACCAATTGGATTGGTTGGTGGTGCCTTATTATTAAAATTTCAAGGAGATTGATTCTCACGAATACCATAGAAAGTGAGTTAATCTCGAAAAGTTAAGTACATCCTTAAGTATGAAGATTCTTTTAGTAGGTGCAACAGGAACTCTTGGAAGGCAGATAGCAAAGCAAGCTGTTGAGGAAGGGCATGAAGTTAGATGTTTTGTTAGGAATCCAAGGAAAGCTTCTTTTCTTCAAGAATGGGGTTGTGAACTTACGAAGGGAAATTTACTCAATTCTGGAGATATAGATTATGCTCTACAAGACATTGAAGTAGTTATTGATAGCGCAACTGGTAGACCTGAAGATTCCAAAAGTATATATGAGACTGACTGGGATGGGAAACTAAATCTTTTTAATGCTTGTGAATTGAAAAAAATAAAAAGGGTTATTTTTCTCTCAATCTTACTAACAGAAAAGTTTAGAAATGTCCCTTTAATGGATGTTAAGTATTGCACTGAAAAACTTCTAGAGAAATCTAACTTTGACTATACGATTTTTAAATGTGCTGCTTTTATGCAAGGAGTTATAAGTCAATTCGCTATTCCAGTGTTAGACAGTCAAGCCGTCTGGATGAGTGGCACCCCAACTAAAATCGCGTATATGAACACCCAAGATATGGCAAAAATTGTTGTTTCCTCAATAAATAAGACTAAATCTTATAAGCTTTCACTTCCTTTAGTTGGACCAAGGGCTTGGGATTCTGATGAAGTAATTTCTCTATGCGAAAAATATAGTAATAAGAAGGCAAAGATTTTTAGAGTTTCGCCTTTTCTAATAAAAGCAACTCAAAACGTGGTTTCGTTTTTTCAAGATGCACTAAATGTTTCTGAGAGATTAGCCTTCGCTGAAGTTACTAGTAGTGGAATCCCCTTAGACGCTGATATGAGTAATACTTATGAAGTGTTGGAACTTAAAAAAGAAGATTCGACTTCTCTAGAAAGTTACATTAAAGAATATTATCAGCAGATTTTAAAAAGACTTAAAGAAATGGAAGCTGATCTAAATATTGAAGAAAAAAAGAGACTTCCTTTCTAAGGTTGCATTAGGTAAATTCTATAGTATATTTGTACTATATATACCTAATCTGATGTCAATTTCTAAATCTAAAAATCTCGAACGTAAGTTAAATAATATCGCCCAAGAGGCAACTAATGAACTAAACAATGTTTGTGGTTCATCTTTATGGGAGAGTTTAGGATTTGTCTTTTTTGATCAACTAGAGGATCCTGAAAAAATTGCGAAGGCAAATTTTTATTATGGTCAGTTACAAATAATTAATGAAATCAAATTTTTTGTATAAATTAAAAATCTTTGCAATTAACTTATTTCATCTGACGTAATCATATGGAGGTAAATTTTGTTTATTCTTTTCTGATAATATAAATCTAGAAAATAAATTATTTAATGATCGAAACATCTGGTGTTATAGAAAAAGAACAAGGAAATGGTTTTTATTTGGTGACTTTAGAGCAACCTGAAGGTCACCAATGTTTATGCAGAGCAGCAGGTAAGTTAACTAAATTTAGAATTAAATTGTTAGCAGGAGATAAAGTACTGGTGGAAATAAGTCCTTATGATCTAACAAGAGGAAGAATCACCTATCGTGAAAGAAATGCAGGAGGTGGTGGTCCAAGAACTGGAAATTCTAAAAATAATGCGAGAAGGAAATAAAGAATAAATTTGCTTAGATGATATTTTGTATCGCTTCTTTGAATTCACTACGTTGTTTAACACCCTGCCACTGTTTTTTAAGTAATTTGTCTTTAAATAGTTGAATAGTAGGAGTTCCATTTATTCCTGCTTGTTTAGCGATTTCTTGATCTTTATCTATATCAATTTCTATACCTTGCACAGCTCCATCAAATTCCTTAATCACTCTTTTAAGTTGCGGTTTTAATACATGGCATGGTCCACAACTTGGTGAGCTAAAAATAACTAATATTGGTTTATTACTCTCATGATAAAGTTTCCTCAGTGCATAACTACCTTTTTGCCATTCAGAATTTAAATCGAAAGTATCTTCATTTGTCTCCTCTTCATTAAAACTTGATGCAGACAATGTTTTCTCTGGTTCGCTTGTTTCTCTAACAATTATTTTTGATAAATTCTTCTCTGCTAACCATCTCTCAGCAGCTAATGCTGCCATACATCCTGTCCCAGCAGCTGTAACCCCTTGTCTCCACTCAGAATCTACGACATCGCCAGCCGCAAATATACCTTCTATTGATGTTTCTGGTCTTCCTGAATTACAAGCAATATATCCTTTTTTATCTAATTCAATTTTATTATTTAAAAACTTTGTATTGGGTGTGTGTCCAATAGCATAAAAAAGTCCTTTAACTTTAATTTCGGAGTTACCTTTTTGTGAATTAATGGTTTCAACGTTTTCAAGCCAATCAGTACCATTAGCTTTCTCTACTTTTGTGTTCCAGTGTATTTCAATCTTTGAATTAGCTTTTACTCTATCTATCATTGCGGCACTAGCTCTCAGTTTTTCGGATCTAACGAGTAAATGCACCTTGCTACCATATTTTGTGAGATATGCAGCTTCTTCACATGCAGAATCTCCGCCTCCAATAACTGCTAATTCTTCATCTCTAAACTGTGGCGTCGCTCCATCACAAATTGCGCAAGCACTTATCCCTTTGCTCCAAAATTTATCTTCATTTATAACACCTAACCTATTAGCACTTGCGCCAGTTGCAATAATAATTGAATTGGATTTAATGCTCCCTTCTAAAGTTTTTAGCTCAAAAGGACTTTTGCTGGTATCAATTGAAATAACATCACTTTCATATAAATTTGTACCCCATCTTTCGGCTTGAGCTTTCATTAAATCCATTAATTCAGGACCTAATACTCCATCAGGAAAACCTGGATAGTTTTCAACGAAAGTAGTCGTCATTAATTGACCACCTGGAATTCCACCAGAATTAAATCCCGTTACTAAAAGAGGTTGAAGGTTTGCACGGGCTGCATATATAGCAGCTGTATAACCTGCTGGACCAGAGCCTATTATCACTAAATTTTCTACATTGTCATCTTTTACTTTTGTTTCCATTTAGATATTCAATTTATTTAATTTTAATCAATTAGCCCTACTTATGAAGGTCGGATTTCACTCGATTAAGTTCTCATTTATCTTTTGATTTAATAATTCTTTTAATTCATTAGGAAAATTTAATACAGAACTTTTTAGGTTTTCATTTTCTTCACCAATATGCAATATCCATTCTCTGAACTCCTCTGCAATTGCGTAACTATCCTCGTATTTTTCTAGAGTATCCATTACGGATATTCTGTTGGTTGCCCAACAGGTAGCTACATCAATTCTTTTTCTTATAAAATTAGACATTTCCTTCTTTGGAATTGACTATAGATAAGCATATGGTTTGGTTAAATCATTGTCTAATAAGTTACAACTTTGTACTTTCAAACAATAATTTAATAATTAGTTAATATTTGAGCCTATATTTGCCTTGAATATAAAAAAAATATAAAGAATTTGGTCTATACTGCCTCTGTATGATTCACGAGTAACCTCTCAACTTCATCAAATCCTTCTTTCGCTGAATTTATTGCAAGCTCCTCGCTAACTTTTTCTTCAGAAACTAATTTTGATGATATTTTTCTTAAAAGAATTTCTTTTTTTTCTCTTAACGAAATAACTATTTCCTCTTCAATAATAGACTTTATAGCTTTAGAAATTATTTTTTTATCATTCGCTTCTTCAAACGTACCCTGCACGAGTTCTTGTATGAATAATCTATGCACCTCACTGCTTCTAAGAAAACTTTCTGTAGCATTTATGATTCCTTCAACGAGAGCTTCATCAGGTTCAGAGTCATTTTCGGCTAATTTAAATTCCCAATCTAGATGTCTTCTTTGCCATCCTGATGAATGAAGGCTAGGCATTACTGTTTGAGAATAGGTATCAACTGACATTTCATAAATTCTTTCAGCTAGTTTTTCACACCAGTCTTTACCATGTTTTTCTAAGTTTCTCTGCATGGTTTGTCTTGGAACAGCATGGCCGCCATGATGACTATGACAAACTCCATCTGGGCATTCGATAGCTTTTATGCTCATTAGATTTATAATACTTATATTTTTTTAATAGCCATGATTTAAAGAAAAGAAATATATTTTTAACAAAACTCAAACTCCAAGACTTTTGACTTTATTCAAATTATCTTTAGTATGTTTAAAACTACTATAAATTGACAAAGATACTCATTCCTATTGAAACAGCCTCTGGAGAGAGAAGAGTTTCAGCTACTCCCTCAGCTGTAAAAAAATTAAAGGGTCTTGGATGCCAAGTTTTTGTAGAAAGTTCAGCTGGAGAACTATCAGGGTTTAACGACACTTTATACAAAGAATCTGGAGGTGAAATTGTTAGTAAATCTAATATAAATATTTGGGAGAATGCCGATGTTGTTTTTTGCGTTCAACCTCCTTCTGAATCTAATTTAAGCAAGTTAAAAAAAGGTGCTATTTTGTTAGGCCTTTTAAATCCATATGCTAATGAAAAACTTCAAAAAACTATAACTAGTAAAAAGATCTCAGCTTTATCAATGGAATTACTTCCAAGGATTAGTAGAGCTCAATCATCGGATGTACTTTCTTCTCAAGCCAATATCGCAGGATATAAAGCAGTTCTTTTAGCAGCAAGTGAACTTGATAGATATTTTCCGATGCTTATGACTGCAGCAGGAACTGTACAGCCTGCGAAAGTTGTTGTTCTTGGTGGAGGAGTTGCAGGATTGCAGGCAGTTGCCACTGCAAAAAGACTTGGAGCTATTGTTTTCGTGTCAGATATTAGGCCAGCTGTAAAAGAGCAAGTTGAATCTCTTGGAGCAAGATTTATAGAACTTCCTGAAATTGACGAAAAACCTGGCGAAACAGGTGGTTATGCAAAAGCAGTTACTCCTGAATTCCTATCTAAACAAAAGGCTACGTTAACTAAATATTTATCCGAAGCTGATGTTGCTGTTTGTACTGCACAAGTCTTAGGTAAAAAAGCTCCTGTTTTAATCGATTCGCATATGATTGAAAAGATGCGACCTGGAGCAGTAGTTATTGATTTGGCCGTATCTCAAGGAGGTAATTGCGAAGGAACAAAATCTAATGAAACTATTATTAGGAATGGCGTAAAGCTTATAGGAGCTGGCGAGTTACCATCATCTGTTCCTTATGATGCAAGTACACTTTATGCTAAGAACCTCACATCTTTGATTACACCTTTCATAAAAGATGGTGTAATTAATCTAGATAAAGAGGATGAATTAATCTCTGGCTGTTTATTAAGTAATGAAGGAGTTATCCTTCA
Source organism: Prochlorococcus sp. AG-321-D23 (assembly GCA_003283445.1). Taxonomy (GTDB): domain Bacteria; phylum Cyanobacteriota; class Cyanobacteriia; order PCC-6307; family Cyanobiaceae; genus Prochlorococcus_A. Next base: position 12,453 of record QBXG01000026.1, read on the forward strand.
AAATAAAGTTTTTGAAAATTGAGGTCTTAATTAAATTATGAATTTTGATAGCTTGCTCTGGGTTTTGTTGCTTGGAAGTTTATTAGGTCTGGAGTTAATAGGAAAAGTACCTCCAACACTGCATACACCTTTAATGAGTGGGGCAAATGCCATCTCAGGTATAACAATGTTGGCAGCATTAACTGCGATTATAAAAGCAGAGCCAAATAGTCCGTTATTAATAATCGGATCAATATCTCTTGGATTTGCTCTTTTTAACGTTGTAGGTGGTTTTTTTGTAACGGACAGAATGCTTGCCATGTTTAGTCGTAAACCTACAAAAAAAAATAAATAATTAATTAAATAAAATGAATCTTCCTGATATTATTAAATTCGTTATAGATCTTCTAGCAGTTCTTTTATTAGCACTTGGTATTAAAGGGTTATCAAAAGTTAGGTCTGCTAGAGAGGCAAATATATTAGCAGCATTTGCTATGTTGCTTTCTGTTGTAGGTTTACTCTCCTACTATCTAGGTACTTCTGGAATCCCAGCTCAATCATGGGCATGGATCGTTGTTGGATCCTTAGTGGGAAGTTTGTTAGGAACTTTACTTGCTAAGAAGGTTCCAATGACATCAATGCCAGAGACTGTAGCTTTGTTCAATGGTTTTGGTGGAATGTCTTCTCTACTGGTAGCTATTGGTGCATTTTTATTCCCTTTTAATGAAGTAGCGAAAGCAGGATCTTTAGAACCTTTTATTAATGATGCTTCAATTTCAGTTTCAATATTTGTTGGTGCGATTACTTTCTCAGGTTCAATTGTGGCAATGGCTAAATTACAAGGTTGGCTGTCCACCCCTGGATGGACTCAGGTTAAAGCTAGACATTTTGTAAACATTGTTTTTGGAGTAACTTCATTTATATCTTTCATATACCTAATAAGCGGTAATGTTAGTTCGATTTGGCTTTTGGTTATAGCCTCCACTCTTTTAGGAATTGGGGTAACTTTGCCAATTGGTGGCGCAGATATGCCGGTTGTTATATCTCTTTTAAATAGCTATTCAGGTATCGCAGCTGCAGCTGCAGGTTTTGTAGTAGACAGTCAGCTTTTGATTGTGGCTGGAGCAATGGTGGGAGCAGCGGGCTTGATATTAACTCAGGTAATGTGCAAAGGAATGAACAGATCTCTGATTTCTGTCCTTTTTGGAGGCTCTTTATCTGCACAAACTACTAAATCTTCTGGATCAGGGGAATATACAAATATAACTTCCTGTAGTGTTGAAGAATGTGCATTAACATTAGAGGCAGCAAATAGGGTAATCGTTGTTCCAGGATATGGTCTTGCTGTGGCTCAAGCACAACATACTTTGAGAGAAGTAACAAAAAAACTAGAACAAAATGGTATTGAAGTTGTATATGCGATTCATCCTGTAGCAGGCAGAATGCCAGGACATATGAATGTTCTTTTGGCAGAAGCAGATGTTCCTTATGAACAACTCAAAGAAATGGATGTTGTTAATCCTGAATTCCCAGCAACAGATGTTGTTTTGGTCTTAGGGGCAAATGATGTTGTTAATCCACAAGCAAAAAATGACAAGAGTTCCCCTTTATATGGAATGCCTGTTCTTGATGTCCAAGAAGCAAGAACAGTCTTTGTAATAAAAAGAGGGATGAGCGCTGGTTATTCGGGTATAAAAAATGATTTGTTTGACTTGCCAAATACCTCTATGGTTTTTGGTGATGCCAAGAAAGTTTTAAGTGATTTAATTGGAGAATTAAAGGATCTAGGAGTTGGCGATAAATAGTAATCTCTCGTTTAAGTTCTCAGATTATATAAACAAAAGACCTTTTAGACAGGCTTCCCCTTGGATTGGAGGGGACCTTCAAACTTTAAGAGATACATTTATTTTTGATTTTCTCCAAGCTAAAACAAATAAAAAAATACTTTTACCAATAAATAATATTCTCTCAGAAAAATTTGAGGGTGATTATCTCTTAGGGTTCTTAGAGTTACCAGAAAACTTAGATTGTTTAAAAGGAATTGTTCTTATTACTCATGGATTAGGAGGATCTACTAGGCGTTTTGGTTTAAAACGAATTGCTAGAAAGTTAGTTAATAATGGATTTGGAGTTCTTAAATTAAATCTTAGAGGGGCTGGTTCAGCTAGATATTTGGCGAAAGGGAATTATTCCGCAAGATGTTCGAATGATATTATTTTGGGTCTTAAAACTTTTAGGCAACTTCTTAATTCTGAATTTAAAGATTCTTTAAAAAATAAAGAAGATTTACCTATATTTGGAGTTGGATTATCTTTAGGAGGAACTATTCTTCTTAATGCCTGCTTAGACTACAGCTCAAGAAATAGAAGAAAATTATTAGATGGATTGGCTTGTGTTAGTAGCCCTTTAGATTTATTATCTTGCAGCAATTGTATAGAAAGACCTCGAAATTTTTTATATCAAAAATGGTTAATGCAACGTTTGAAAAGGCAATTATGGGATGGATTTAAAAACGAAGGGATTTTATTTCCTAAAAGTAGCTTGAGTAAAAAAATTAAAGGTTTAAAAACGATAGGAGAATTTGATGCAAATTTCACTGCACCTAGTTGGGGGTTCAAATCTTTAGAGGATTATTATTATCAATCTTCACCTATTTTTAGGATTCAAAATTTAATTAAGAATCTTCCCCCTACTCTTTTAATTCATGCTAAGGATGACCCTTGGGTTCCATATCAATCTACTTTAAATTTAAAAAATTTTTTGAATGAATCATTTGATAAATTAACTATTCTAATAACTGATAAAGGGGGTCATAATGGTTTTCATTCAAATAATGGTTGTTGGTCTGATGAAGCAGTTAAGAATTGGCTTTTAAGTCTTTAAGAAATATATATTTATAAAATTATTTTTCAAAAGGAGTTTTTTTGAAAATCCAATTTTCGATTGGATTACCATTAATTACATGAGAGGTGAAAATTTCTGATACTTTTTCTGGAGAAACTTTTTCATACCAAATGCCATCAGGCCAAATAAGAAGAATTGGTCCATTTTTACATATCCTTAAACAATCAACTTTAGATCTCAATATTTGAATATTTCTTGAAGAAGAATCATTCTCATAATTTTTTAAAGTCTTTTTAAGACATTCCCAAGTCTTATTACCTTCATCTCCTTTAAAACATTTTTGTTTTGTAGGAGTTGCACAAAGTAATAAGTGTTTATATACCCCTTTTGTCATAACTATAAACCTGTGCCATTCTGCTTTTAAGTCAATTCTAAGGCATGGTCGAAACACCTGTAAAAACTTCTATTTCTATTAGCTATTAATTATTAATGGAACTTGAAAAAGGAGAAATAATTGAAATCCCAGTAGAAAATACTACTAATTTCACAAATGCAAAGCAACCAGAAATTGGGATTATTTTTTTAAGTTTTACTGTAGTTTTATTAGTATTGGCTTTCTATATTAAAAATCGGCATTAATACCGATATACAGAAAAAAATAATCATAGTAATTTCATCTTGATCTAACGGATCTAAGCTAAAATTCCAGAGATTGTTTCCTTTTAAAGGCGTGAGTGCAATCTCTTTTTTAATGAAGTGAGCTAGGGCTGCGACATCCTTACATTCTGGCGACCACACCGTGAAAGCTGCATATTTTCTTTTTTAAAAAGAAATTCCATATGCCTTTAAAAACTCCTTATAAACTTCTTGCCAGTGAATAATTCTCTGTTCAAGTCTATTAGGGGGTCCAAGTTTAAATTTCCTCCTATAAGACTTTTGAACTGATTCGACAATAACTTTATCTTCTCCAAGAAAATTTAAGATATTAATTTTCCAATCTTCTAAATCTTTTGTACATAGAGTTGCCGAAGCTAATTTTATTTCCAAACTACATTGATCAATTCTTTGAGGCGGATAACTTATTAACAAAATACCTTTACCAGGCCAAACTATAATATGCGTCCATGGTAATAATCCAAAAGTATATAAATTTTCTCTACTATTGATTGGAGTAACAAGAACATTACAAAATTTACTAAAAAAATACTTATAGTTTTTAATTGGACCTTGTTCTTTATGTAATGTATTCTTATGAGCGACCGCGACATGATAGTCATCTAGTGTATTATCATGAGCTATTTTCCAATTACAATTTAACGTATTAGAAAATTCAGAAAATATACCATAATTTATATTCCATTCATCGTTACAATTCCCGACAACAAGGTCAATTTGATCATCTATAGATATTGGTTGATTGCTGAAATTAATCCAAATAAAAGGTCCATTTACTAAAGAATTTACTTTTTCTAAAAAATAATCACCTAATTCTACTTTGATCTCAAAATCGTCCTTTAATGGCAGTGTTTTAAGTTCACCAAAGCCATCAAAAGTCCAGCCATGATAGGGACAGAAAATACTTTTAGAGGGATTATCTTTTGTTTTTGGCAAAAGTAGTTCTGATCCACGATGCGGGCATCTATTTTTAAAAACATTTATTGAATTATTTTTTGAACATGAAATAAATAATGATTGCTTTAAGAATTTTTTTTCTATTATTTCTCCAGCTTTAATTTCTCCAACAAAAATCAATGGATGCCAAAAGTTTTTTGAATATTTCTCTAATTCAAAATTAAATATTTGTTTATCGTTATAAAGCCATGTAGGCAAAAAACTCTTATGAGACATTAAATTTTTTGGATACTTCTAAGAAAATCAGATAACTCATATCTCAACTTTGAGAAATTTGGATCCAGCCTCAATTTATTTAAATCATCTTTTTGTAAATCAACTTCAACTTCTTTTATTATTCTTCCAGGATTAGGAGCCAATATACATATTCGTTGAGATAGCGCTAATGCTTCTTCAATATCGTGTGTAATAAGAAGAACAGTCAATGAAGTTTTTTCCCACAGTTTATAAAGAAAACTCTGCATAGATTCTCTGATCTGTAAGTCTAAGGCTCCAAAAGGTTCATCTAAAAGCAAGATTTTTGGATTTGTCGCCAAAGCTCTAGCAATAGCGACCCTTTGTTGCATTCCTCCAGATAATTCTTTTGGATACTTAGAAGCTGAATCTTGAAGTCCCACTACTTCAAGTAAATAAGATGTTCGATATTTTATTTCTTTTAATTTATAAGAATTCAAGTTCATTCCAAATGCAATATTCTCCTCTGCGGTAAGCCATGGAAAAAGACTATATTTCTGAAAAACCATCCCTCGATCTAAGCCAGGACCATGAACAACTTTTCCATCAACTTTTACGTTTCCTTTTGATGGATTTTCTAATCCAGCAATAATCCTCAATATAGTACTTTTACCTGATCCAGAACTCCCTACAAGAGTTTTAAACTCTCCAGAACTTATTGAAAAACTAACTTCATCAATTGCCTTTTTTTTATTAGAACCTTCCCCAAAGTATTTTGAAATTTTATTTACATCCAGTTTCATTTAAACAGCCCATTTGCATGTACGTCTTAAAAGAAATCTAAAGCTCATATCTAGAGTGAATCCAATTATCCCGAGAACTATTAATTCTGCAAATATTTGTTCTGTACGAAAAAACCTCTGAGCTAATTGAATCCTTTTTCCTAAACCAACTTCTGCCGCAATTAATTCTGCGACGATCACTAGGTTCCATGAAGTTGCAATATTGATTCTTAGAGTATCAATAATACTTGGTAAAGAATATCTTGCTATTACTTTGAATAATAAATCTTTTGTATTACCACCTAAAGTAAGAGTTGTTTCTATAAGCTCCCTAGGAACAAATTTTACTGAATCCATAACCATCAAAACATTAAAATAAACTGTCCCAATAAAAATTAAAGCAATTTTTGGAGCTTCTTCAATTCCTAAATAAATAATCAGTAAAGGAGTAAAAGCAGCCGCAGGCATATATCTAAGCATTGCAATCAAAGGTTCGCATAATGCACAAAAAGAGGGGAAGGACCCCATCGCAATACCTAAAGGAACAGATAAAATTGTAGCGATTATAAAACCTGCAAAAACCCTACCAGTACTTGCAAATATATCTTCGAATAAGATCCCACTTTCAGCCATATCTAAAAGTGAATAAAAAACTGCTAAGGGAGATGGCAAAAACAATTCACTTACCATTTTTAGTTGACAAATTACTGACCAAAGTAAAAGAGGCACTAAAAGTGATGCAACTTGAAGGAATGTTTTATTTAATTTTGTTGGTTCAGTACCAAATGAAAAGAGGGATAAAAAAAAAGATTTATCCCTCTTGATTAATTTTGAACTAATCATTCTAATTCTTTTTATTAACTAATATTTTTTACAAAAGAAGAATTGAATAATTTACTCATATCAGGTTTCTCAGGGATAAATCCCACCTTAACCATAAAGTCTGCCATTTGTTTCGCCGCATAAGGCATATGTTTCATACCAAATCCACCACTAAAAGCTTCTAAATTTTCTTCTAATGAAAAGAACCTTGTTCCTCCTTTGTA
>QBXG01000027.1:0-14585 GCA_003283445.1 Prochlorococcus sp. AG-321-D23
TTCTAAACATAAATTAGGCTTTACAGATTCCTGGCAAAAATTAGTTATTGCATCTGAATTAATTAATACTTCATAAATATCTTTTTTTTCTTCAGCTTTTGCATTAAAGCATAAATAAATTAGATTAATCATCGAGCAATTATTATTTTTAATATTAAATTCCCTGTAAATTTTGGGCCAATATATTAGCGATTTCAAGCCCTCAAGCCCTCCTTGGCCTAAGCTAAATTTTTCGCACCAATTAATAAATTCACCGACATTATTAGGACATCTCTTAAGTCTTAAAAGCATATCTGATAACACTTGTCCTGCCTGAAAATTCCTTGTTGGATTCCCCTCTATTGGCAACGACATGCTACCTAAAACATCAGATTTAACAGCATTTAGTTGAGAAAAAGTATAATCAGCTGATTCAACATATTTGTTACCATGATTTTCTTTAGCGATTATAATATCTTCACCATATCCAAGTTCTTTTAATGAAAAATGTACGTTTTGAAATTTATTTTCTTTTCTAACTTTTAAAGAAACAGTAGCTGCTTGATCCAAGCACTGAGTTAATAAAACAGTATTGATTGTAGGCAACATCCCAGGTTTTTCTGAATGAAAGTTAGTAACAAACCCTGCAAATATTGAAGAAATATTTTTTATGGACTTAATATACTGGCATTCAATATTATGTACTCCGGGGGATACTTGAATATTTGGAGATAATTGATTTAAAATTCTTGCACCAATTAGAGCTGTTAATGAGTCAGGATGACAAAAATTAGCGGTAAAACTATCTTTAGGGTTTCGTAATGCACCATGACGATGAAAGCCTGTAAAGAAAGCTAAATCAGGATATTGATCACATAAAATATATGGTTTTTCATCTTCATCATCAAAACAAAAAGAGCCCACAAGACATGCAAGAACTACATTTTCACGATTTAAAGATTTTCTTAATTCTATGGCATGACGAATGTCATTTTGTATGTGATTACTATTTGAAGCGAGAATAACGATCTTACATTTCAGAAGAAGATCTTCGAGTGTATTAGTCTTACTTTTACCCTCAAAAAAGTAATTTCCCATACCTTCTACTTTTTCTATTATTTTGTTTTCCATATTGGAGAGAACATCTTTAGGAAAAGCACCTAATAAATCTCTTCCAGGTCTTGGAGCTAAAAGAATATTATTTGACTCAGAATGCATTGCACAGTTATATGCTAATGATGCTGGATATAATCCAACACTGTAGAATCCTACTTTGCAGCTTTCAATGTCTTCTAACAATGAATAAAAAGATTTTTCGTTATTTAAATGCTTAAAAAAACTATTATTCATTTTGTTCTTTTTATCCATAAATTATCTTAAAGTTTCTTTAGCTAGCATTTTTATACATTAAACCAATTTATTGCCATCGCAAATCGTTTTAATATAAATTTTGAATTTTATATTTTCAAGTTCAAGCTTTATTATGGATTAATAAAGAAAGAAAATTTTCATGATAGAAAATGGAAACCATTAAATTAGATTTTGAAGAAATAATAATTAATTCTAAAAATATCTTATTTATTCAAGATATAGATGGAGTATGTATTCCATTGGTAAAAGACCCAATGACTAGAAAACTGGAATCAAAATTCATATTTGCCGTTAAAAATTTAGAAAAAGAATTTTATGTTTTAACTTGCGGAGAACATGAAGGTCCAAGAGGGGTTAATAGAATAGTTGAAAGGAGCCTAAGAAGTATTGATCAGCCAAAAGAAAAAGGTCTATATTTGAGAGGTTTAGCTGCATGCGGGGTCGAATATCAAGATAATAATGGGAATATAAGTTTTGAGGGAGTAACAAAAGAAGAGGTCGATTTCTTAGCCAAAGTTCCTGACTTAATGAGGCCTAGCTTTGATAAAATAGTTAAGAAAAATTTTCCTAATCTTAGTCAAGAAGAAATAAATTCTCATGCTTCAAAATCGATATGTAAAACGAGGTTCTCTCCAACAATAAATTTTAATAGCCTTTTCGATTTAGTAAAAGATGATACTGAAAAAAGAAAAATTATTCAAAAAAGCTTTGAAGATATGATGAATGAAATTATTTACAAAGCCAACTCTCAAGGACTTGAAAACTCATTTTTCCTTCACATATCTCCAAATATTGGGAGCAAAGATGGAAATGAAATAATAAAACTTTCTAGTAAAAACGATATTGGATCAACGGACATACAGTTACTTATTAAAGGTGCAGTTAAAGACTCCGGGGTTCTCTTTTTATTAAATAAATTTATTTACGATACGACTGGTAAAGCTCCATTTGGTAGAAACTTTAATTTTAGAGACTCTCCTAAATCGTTAAGAGAAAAAGTAAATTTCTGTAAAAAATATATTAAAACAGAAGATATGCCAACAATTATTGGGATTGGTGACACAGTTACATCACAAAAAAATAATAATAACCGTTACTCAAGAGGAGGAAGTGATCGATCTTTCTTAGAATTTATACAATTACTAGGAAAAGAGTTTAAGAGTAATAATAAAATAATTTTCGTTGATAGTAGTTCAGGAGAAGTTTATAGACCCTCTACAAAAATATCTGGTTTAGAAGGAATAAGTGATGATGATGACAACTTAAAGTTCGATATGATTTTTCAGAATGGTCCTAAGGAATATTTAAATTGGTTTATTACATTTGCAAAAAATAGATCAAAATTAAAAAACTAATATTTTATTAATATTTACTTACACTGTAATTAAAACTTCCCACAACATGATAGATATTTTTCCCTTAATAAAGAAAGAATATATTGAAACACTCCAGATAAATATTGGCCTTAAATGTAATCAGGCTTGTAAACATTGCCATGTAAATTCAAGCCCATTACGTACAGAAAAGATGTCTTATGAAATAATTTCACTCATTCCAAAAGTAATAGAAAAATATAAAATTAAAACTTTAGATATTACCGGGGGAGCACCAGAAATGCATCCTGAATTTAGAAATTTAATTACTTCTTTAAGTGATAAAAATATTGATATTATTGATAGATGTAATTTAACAATTTTCTTTGAAGATGGATATGAAGACTTACCCCAGTTTCTTGCTGAGAATAACGTAATAGTAACAGCATCACTCCCTTGCTATGAGAAGGAAAATGTAGAATTACAAAGGGGCTATGGCGTCTTTGATAAAAGTATTAATGCTTTAAAAATACTTAATGATTTAGGATATGGGAAACAAAAAGATGGGCTTCAATTAAATCTAGTTTATAATCCCGTAAATCCTATCCTTCCCCCATCACAAGAAATCCTAGAGGAAGATTATAAAAGAATACTTTTTGAAAAGTACAATATCTCATTTAATAATCTTTATACAATAACCAATATGCCAATTAATAGATACGCAGACTCACTTAATAGAGAAAACAAACTTGGTTCATATTACAAATTACTTAAAGAAAATTTTAATAAAAATAATTTAGAGAACCTTATGTGTAAAAAAACGATAAGTGTAAATTGGCAAGGGCAAATATATGATTGTGACTTTAATCAGCAAATAAATTTAAAAACGAATAAAGGACCAAAGACACTTTCTGATTTAATTAATAAATCATTTAAATTTAATTATCAAGTAGCTGTTAATGAACATTGCTTTGCTTGTACAGCAGGGGCTGGATCAAGCTGTGGAGGAACTTTAACCTGATTTTTGCTGAATACAATTAGGACATATAGCTCTAACATTTAAAGAAGATTCAATAAGTTTAAAACCATTAATTTTAGCTGCTACTTTACCGGCTTTCAATACTTCATCACTTTCAAATTCTTCAGTTCTTCCACATCTAATACAAATCAAGTGATGATGATCTGCTGTTTCATTACTTAATAATTCATATCTATGACCGCCTTCACTAAGCTCTAATTCATGTAATAAACCCATCTGAACGAGAAGTCTCAAAGTTCTATATATTGTTGCGAGGGAAACTTTAGAACAAGATTTAATTAATTTTTCATGAACCTCTTCCGCACTTAAATGATTACCTGATCCAATATTCTCAAATAAATTTAAAACTTTAAGTCTTTGGGGAGTTAATCTCTTACCATCTTTATGTAAGCCATCTCCTAGAGGAGATGTAAGAACTTGATATTGAGAAGATAAAGACAATTAAAAAACGATATTTATTCTCAATAATATCTCTTGATGAGAGTAAATCAACTTTTAACTAATAAATATTTACTAAAGTTCTTCAATAAGATTAGCTTGTATAAATGTATATATTTAAAGTATCTCTTAAATATTGTAGAAAAATTAATGACACATTATTTTAAAAGCGAATTACCACTTAAAAATGCCCTACTATTAATAGATATTCAAGAAAAAATTATATCCCCCATTAATAACAAAGATTCAATAATCAAAAATATTCAAAAGCTATTAAGCGCTTACCAAATTCTGGATGAGAACATTTTTGTCTCAGAACAAAATCCTCTTAAACTCGGCAAGACAATCCCAAATTTATTACCAAAAGTTGGTTTTACTAATATTCAAAAAAAGGATTTTAGCTTAGCTAATAGTAAATTTCTTTTTGAGGAACTTAATAATAAAAAAATTAGTAATTTGATAATTTGCGGATTTGAAACACACATTTGCATACAACAAAGTGCCTTAGGATTTTTAAAAAAGGGATATGAAGTACTAATAATATCTGATGCCATGGGAAGCAGAAATAATTTAGATCACGAAATAGCACTACAAAGAATGCTTAATAAAGGAGCAATTATTACTACTACAGAATCAATAATCTTCGAAATTTGTAAAACCTCAGATAGAAAAGAATTTAAAGAAATTCGAAATATCATCAAAAATTAAAGATAATTAAGACTGGTTTATTTTTAGAGATAATTTAAACTTTAAATATTGGTTATTTAAGAATTTATTAGATATGAAATTATTTACGGAAAACTTGCTTTTGGCAATTTCTATATTTCTTATTGGAATAATATTATCAATAATAATATCTAAAATTTCCAAGATTATTTTTAAAAGGATTTCTAAAAGAACAAAAACAAATTTTGATGATTTTATTTTTGAAACACTTTCTGGAATTATAAGACCCATAGGTTTTCTTCTTTCATCATATTTCGCAATTGATTATTTTTTCACTGATGAAATAACTTTTATATCTGTACTATTAAATTTTCAAAAATTACTTATATTAATAATTATCATTAAAGCTCTAAATAAAGTATTAATAAGATCTCTAACAGAATCTACATCAAAAATTGATGACTCTTCAATTAGTTCAATGATCTCATCATTAACACCTTTAATTAAGGCTTTTACTTGGACCATAGGATCAATATTTTTCTTACAAAATATAGGAGTACAAATGACCGCAATTTGGGCTTTGCTTAGTGCAGGTGGCATCGGGGCAGGTTTAGCATTAAAAGATCCAGTACAAGAATTTTTTGAATACATTACAATTTTGCTTGATAAACCTTTTCAAAAAGGGGAATTTATAAAGTCAGATAGCGTGTTAGGAATGGTAGAAAGAGTAGGGGTAAGATCTTCAAGAATAAGAAGTATTAATGGAGAAGTAATAGTTATGAGTAACAGTGCATTAACTAATGGGATCATTTCAAATTATGCTCAGATGAAGAAAAGGAGACTAGTTCATAAATTAGGCGTAGTTTATGAAACTTCTCCATCCCTGATGAGAATGATTCCAAAAATAATAGAAAAAATAATTGAAGAAACTAAAGATGCTTCTTTTGATAGATGTCATTTTACAGATTTTGGAGACTTCAGTCTTAATTTTGAACTAGTTTATTACATCCCAACCAATAATTATTTAGCTGCTATGGAAGCACAACAAAGTATCAACTTAAGGATTATTGAAGAGTTTTCTGTAAATAAAATAGAATTTGCATTCCCAACTCAAACATTAAATATTGAGAGAAACGAATCCAAATGAACGGCATAATTCCTCGCTAAAACTCCAAAGTTTTAAAGCAATTTCTTTTTGACTAGCTTCCTCACTTACATCACTCTTGAGTAATTTATGTTTTTTATAAAAGACAAGCTTATTGCTTAAATGTAAGTACTTAATATTATTGAAATCATTATCAAAAACGATATCAGAAAGCAACTTCCCTGCATTTTCTACATTTTCAGAAATACCAAAAATATTTTTTGCAATAATTGAAAAAACAATATATCCAAAGAAATTAAATTTTATACTATATCTGAAAAAGCCCAAATCTTCATTAGGAATTACAAGACCAGGAGCCCAAGAAATAACAGATATCTTACTAGATTTAATTTGTAATCTTTTTGAAAGTTCCTTAGCAAATAAAATATTACATAATTTACTATTTTTATATGCCTTGTCAGAATTAAAATTTGTATAGTTTCCTGAAATTTCCTCTTTAAAGTTTATTAAATTATTTAAACCTGCTTTCTCTCCAACATTTCCTCCTGAACTCTTTGGATCATGAACATCTGATGATGTAATAATTATCCTAGATTCTTTTTTATTATTTATTAGTTCTATAAGATTATTAACCAAATAAAAATGTGCGAGATGATTAACAGCGAAAGTTAGTTCGACCCCCTGTTTTGAGACTTTAGGATAAAAAGATCCAGTATATTGTAATCCTGCATTTAAAATAACTACATCTAAAGAAACATTTTTTCTGATTAAAAAATCTCTAACTTTATGAATATTTTCCAAATTAGATAAATCAATATTATCAATTAGATTTAAATGTTTTTCTATATATTCTTTATCAAAATACTTTATTAGTTTGTATAAAAATTCTTCTTTTCTTGATAATGATCTAATTGGAATATATAGATTATTTTGAGTTTTCAACAAGTTAATTGTTGTAAAAAAACCAATCCCAGAGTTACCTCCTGTTATTAAGATATTTTTATCTTTTATCATATGTATTAAACAATCAATTATTTACAGTAAGAAAATTATATATTATTTTTTCTTTTAATTTCTTATAAATTATTGTTAAAACACTCAAAACAAAAGGACTAGTTATAGAGTCTCTTGCTTATTATTAAATTTATTCTTATTAAAAAAATTTTGGAATGAATTATAAAAATGAAGTTTTAGATATTTTTTATTTTTTCAAAAACTTTTTAAACTTCAAAATTTATAATTAATGCCTTCTAAAAGATTGCCCGATGTATTAGTTTTAGGAGCAGGACCTGCGGGGATGGCGATTGCCTCAGCTTTAGGGAAAGAAAAATTAGAGGTAGAGGTTCTTTCCCCTAATGGTCCTGACGAGCCTTGGCCAAATACTTATGGGATTTGGGGAAAGGAAGTAGATCAACTTGGTCTTCAGGATTTACTAGAATATAGGTGGAAAAATACCGTTAGTTTTTTTGGGCATGGTTCTCTTGAAGAACATCACTATGAGAATAAAGCAACTGAGCATTCTTTGGATTATGGATTATTTGACAAGAAGAAATTACATAGTTACTGGTTAAATGAATGTAATAAATCTCTAATTAAATGGCATGAGGGATTTGCAGAGAAGATAAACTTTCAGAAACAAAAAAGTACTGTTACAACCAGTGATGGTAAAACTTACTCAGCAAGATTAGTTGTAGATGCGACAGGATATGATCCTGTATTTCTTAAATTAAAATCATGTGGACCATTAGCAGTTCAGACTTGTTATGGGATAGTAGGAAGTTTTAGTAAGCCTCCACTAAAAAAAGGGCAATTTGTCTTAATGGATTATCGTAATGATCATTTAAATGAGGAGCAAAAAAAAGAACCACCTACTTTTCTTTATGCAATGGATATGGGAAATGGAAAGTATTTTCTTGAAGAGACTTCGCTTGGATTAGTAAATCCTTTAACAATGGAGAATTTAAAAGAAAGGTTAGAAAAAAGACTTTCTTACAGAAACATCTCAATTACTAGCATGCAACATGAAGAACTTGGTTTGTTTTTACCCATGAATATGCCTATACCAGACTTTAAACAACAAGTACTGGGTTATGGTGGAGCGGCTTCAATGGTTCACCCAGCATCAGGATATCTAATTGGTAATGTTTTAAGAAGAGCTCCATTAGTGGCAAAAGCTATATCAACTGCAATGAATGATAAGAAATTAAGTACTTATCATATTGCTAGAAAAGGCTGGGAGAGTTTATGGCCTAAAGAATTAATAAGAAAGAAATCAATCTACCAATTTGGTTTGGAAAAACTTATGAGATTTGATGAAAAACTATTAAGAGAATTTTTTGGTAGTTTCTTTAAATTACCTAAAACTCAATGGTATGGATTTCTAACTGATACATTATCCTTAAGGGAAATAGTGTATGCAATGTGCGTAATGTTTATAAGGGCCCCTTGGAGTGTAAAAAAAGGGTTAATGATAATGCACGGTAAAGAACTAAGAATGTTATTGAGGATAGTTTTACCAAATATATAATGAAAATTTGAAAATGAGAACTATTTTGATAAGCGGTGCTAGTAGCGGAATTGGACTAAATATTGCATATAAAGAACTAAAAGCAGGAAATAGAATTAGTATTGGGCTAAGAGATTTAGAGTCTGTTAAAGGAAGCGTTATTGATCCTAATAATTGGACTAATGAAAAAATACTCCTAAATAGATATGATGCATTAGATAAATTTTCCGCCAAAAAGTGGGTAGAAAATACAGTTAGTAAATTTGGAGGTTTTGATACTTTAATAAACTGTTCTGGAGTCCTTTCAAAAGTTCCTTTTTTATATAAAGATGGTGATGAAGAAGAGATTTTAAATACTTTTAATATAAATTTTTTAGCCATTTGGCATTTATGCAGACTTTCCTGGAAACACTTAAGTCAATCAAATAATGGAAGAATTATCGTTTTAGTGTCAATGAGCGGCAAAAGATCCAAGGGAGATTTAGCAGCATATTCCTCATCAAAATTCGCTTTAATGAGTCTTTGTCAAACAATGAAGAACAAAGGTTGGGACGAAAATATTAGAGTTACTGCTATTTGTCCTAGTTGGGTTAATACAAAAATGGCTGAGAAAATATCATCCTTAGAAAAGTCAAAAATGACTCAGCCAGGGGATATAGCTGAAATATGTTCTACAATATTGAAATTACCAATGCAGTCAGTTCCATTTGAGATAGCATTAAATTGTAATTATGAAATTTAATTTAGTCTGAACATTAAAAAAGCCATTGTTATCATCGCAATAGCTATAAATAAACCTTTTATTCGATTTGTTAATAAGGAAAATAGAGATAAATCATCTGAAAAATATCCTCCAAAACTACCTGTTAGAAATAAAATTATCATAGGTATTGAGGCGAAACCGAATGAATAGGAAATATTTCTTAAAAATCCAACATTAAAGTAATTAAGAATTAAAAAATTTGTTCCAAATAATAAAAAGGATGCAAATAAAGTTATGGAAACCTCAGCATCAAGTGTATGCGGTAAATTTCCTTTTAAATCAAATTGTTTTTTACATTCAGATATTTGTCTTTTAGTGAGCTTCAAATATCCAGTTTCAGGAATTCTTTGGGATTTATATTTTCTCAATAACCTGGCTTCAAGTGTTTCAGGTTCTTTAGTCATGATGGAAGTTAGTAATTCATCTGGCTTGAGTTTTCTAATTTTCTTATCAAGATTATCTGCCTTACCAATACGATAAAGATCTCCAACTCTTATGAGGTAAACATATCCCGCCATTTTCGATGTAAAGTTAAGATTATTTCTATGTAGATAATACTAAAAGAATCAAAAAAATTTTATTTTTTTACAAAATGACAACAGATATTTTATATTCATTTCGTAGATGTCCATACGCAATTCGAGTTAGATGGGCATTATTAATTTGTGAAATCAAAGTAGAAATAAGAGAAGTTGATTTAAAAAATAAGCCCATCGAATTCATGAATAAATCAAGGACAAAAACTGTTCCAATTTTATTAAAAAAAAATAATGAAGTCATAGAGGAAAGTTTAGACATCATAATCTGGGCACTTTCAGAATCAGAGAAGGAAAATATAAAGAAATTTTATAATCCCAAAAATAAAGAAGAAGAAATTTTAGAAATTATTTCTGAAAATGATCATAGTTTTAAATATCATTTAGATCGTTTTAAATATTCCGCAAGATTTAATGCTAGCGAAGAAGATTACCATTATTTAGAAGCTACTAAATTCATAAAAAAATGGAATAAAATCCTTAAAAATAATACATGGATAATTGGAGATAAACCTTCGATTGCAGATTGGTGTATATGGCCATTTGTAAGGCAATTTAAAATTGCTTGCGAAAGCCAAAAAAAAACAAATTATTTTGATGATCCTATAAAAGATTGGTTAGAGTATTTTGAAAAACATCAACACTTTAAAAAATTAATGCATAAATTTGATCCATGGAAACCATCTAAAAAGAAAGAATATTTCCATTTTTATTAGCTTTCAAGTAATTTTCTTTTTTCAATAATTCTGGCTAATTCTAAAAAATATCCTGCTGTTCTAAATTTTCCAATATTTTTTTCTTTAAATTCTATATCACTTCTAATTTCTGCAGTTTCAGCCATAATTAAATCAAGTTCGTTAAATCCAAGACTATATAATTGTCCTAGTTCAACTTCTCTTCCAAGCAAGTGACTTCTAAACCATTTTTCTTTACTTTCTTGAGGAGGAATATCATATGGTGTGTAGGACATAAATCAAGAAAAATATATTTTTATACTAGCCTAATTTATTATTGATAACTTGTAGAAAACCTTTTGTTAAAAAAGAATGCAACCATAATAGTAAAAAGAGTTATTGATGCACAAATCTCTGTCCAAAAATCTAATCCTATTTTTGAGATCAACAATGGAGCTAATACTGTAAAAAATCCTCCTGATAAGATTAACTGAGCAAAAAGTTGCTTTGATGTAAAAATCGGAAGTGTTTTAGAAATATTTTTTGGATCAGCGAGTCTTAAAAGAAGTAGTCCAGATGCAACTACTCCAGTTGAATTTCCAAATTCTATTAAACTTCTCTCAAACCAATGTTTTTCAAATACAAAGTATGCGAAATAAGCAATACAAATTAAATTCCAAATCAAACCAAAAATAGTAAGTACCAAAATCAATTTCCAATTATCAAGAACAGTAGCAATATCCAAACTTGCCATTGCTGTAAAAATTAATAAATCTGTGGACAAGATGCCAATTTCTCTTTGAAGAAGATTAGATATAAATTCTGTATTATTAGTTTTTTCTAAGATATATCTAATCAAAAGTGATCCTATAAGAATAAGTGGGAATACAGGAAGTGATAAGATTACTTCTTTTGAAAATTCACCAAAGTAGTTTGAAACATACCTTAAAAGGTTAAGAATCGAGACTCCAAAAGAAATTGCCAACCCTACAAAGCCAAGATTTATTAATAAAATTTTCAAATCTGAAAAAATGCCTATTTTCAGATTTGGATTTTCATAATCCGTTTTATCAACAATCTGCTCTGTATCTGAAATTCCTAAAGTTCTTCCTACAAAAATAAAAAAACTACCCAATAAGGAAGAGGATAAAAGGCCCATTGTAGCCATGGCAAGACCTAAGTCTAAGCCATCTGAGAATCCAAGTTTATTAAAACTTTCTCCAATAATAGTTGCAGCTCCATGTCCTCCCTCAAAACCAACCTCTATTAAACATCCCATTAAAGGATTTGTTTCCATAGAAGGAGACAATAAATATTTGACTACTAATCCTCCTACAAGAAATTGACCAAAGCCCAATGAGAGAGCCAGCAAAAACTGATTGACAATGGGTCTAATTAAACCATTAATATTTGGAATTGGCCTTCCCATCATTAATGTCGCAAACACTAGAGATAAGAGAGGAGTAGGAAAATTACTCCAAACATTTGTAGTCTCCTTAGATAAAATATTGATTAATCCATAGGGGCCTATGGATATTCCTACAATTCCAGAAATAACAGCTATGGGTAATCCAAATCTTTCTAATTGAACAGCAAATTTAAATTTCCTTCCAAAAATTAAGAAAAAACCGATTACAAAAAATCCTATTACGCTAATTGAAATGGAATTTGAAAAAATATTTTGATTTTGTAAGAGAGAAATGTTCAACTATTTTAAACTTATTACTTTTTAAATCTAATTTAATAGATAAAATTTATCAAATAAAAAAGGCCTCATTAATTGAGGCCTTTTAATATTTATTAGTGACTAAAATTTAATCTTTAAGAGTAACAGTAGCACTATCAATGTTACTGATAGCATTTGTAACTCTCTTAAAGTCAAATCCTAAGGCTCTTAGTGCGTGCCAAAGATGACCTTGAATAAAGAAGAAACCAAAGTAGTAATGTACATTTGCTAACCATGCCCTTGATGTATAAACACCATCAGGAAGGTCAACAGTATCAATCCAATATGGAGAAATACTGAATTTTAATTCAAGTGGTTCACCAAAAAACTCTACAGGATAAACTGTTGTATTTGATGCGCTCCAGAAGGCAGCAATAATTGCCATCCAACCAATACCTGCTAAAGACCATGAAAGAACTGCTTCTGCAGATAGAAGACCTTTACCTTTGAATTTGGTATATTCACCAACTTGCTTTGTAGCAATGTGCCAAGCACCACCTGTAATCAAGACAAATGCAAGGAAAGCATGACCTCCCATAACATCCTCTAAATCATCTATTAGTAGAAAATCTGTTTGATGATTCCAAATCTCTGCAAGGTTTAGATCATACTCAACTTGTCTCACGGCACCAATAGCTGGATCGTAGACTCCATGAACTCTTGCCCATTCAACAAGAAGAATTACAGCGAATCCAAGAATAATTAAATGATGTCCAAGAATGAAAGTTAATTTATCTGGATTATCCCATTCAATATTGAATTTCCTTGCCTTTGCGACTTCTGATTCTTCAAGATTTCCTGGAAGGAGTAGCGAGTGAAGTAATCCACCAGCTGCAAGTACCATAGAGGAAACCAAGTGAACAATAGCTATAGCTAGTACAGGTTTGGTATCTCCCATTAGAACTCCATCAGCATCAAACCCTATTCCAAGGGTAGCCAAGTGAGGAAGTGCAATAAGAGGTTGTTGACCCATTGGGACACTGGGGTCAAATCTTGATAGTTCGAAAAGAGTGAAAGCACCGGCCCAAAAAACAATTAACCCTGCATGAGCGACATGAGCAGCGATAAATTTTCCTGAGCGATTAGCTACACCTGAATTACCAGCCCACCATCCATAGGTGGTGTCTGGATTACCATAGGTTTGCATTTAGGAATTGATTAGCTTAAACGTTTTGAGAATACTTTATATTTCATCAAACGGATGAATTAATAACAAAATTGTAAAGGTTATTAATTCTAGGGACTTGTAGGAAAGCTAATTTCAATAGGATTTCCATGTGCAAAGAACATAGTTTTAATCGAAAAATTAATTAGTAAAGCCAAATTTTTTTTGCAGTTTCAAATAAATTCATATTCTTATAAATCTTTTTTTGCTGACATAAACAAGTTTTTGTGTAATAAAAACAAATAAATTATTGACCCATTATCTAACAATTACTAAAAAAGGGAGTAAGGCAACGATACTTATGACAACTTCCCAAAGAACATCTAGAAAAATTTCACTAGAAATGAAATCACAATGGCATTACAAAAAAGCTGCCAAGTCTTATCGTAAATCAGATCAATATATAAATATGATTAACCTATATCCAATACTTCAAAGTACTTTAATCGATTGTGAGGATGAAAATCTAGTAAAATAGCAACTTAATTAGAATTAATTTTTTAATTCTGTAGGAGGTTTCAGATGATTTAGAAATCAAGCTGCATATTTTTCATATTTATCTTCAGAATAATAATTATCAATTATTTTTTTACACAATAATGAATTGTAAAGAGCTTCTGGGTTCCAGGGTTTTTTTTGCCCATGAGGAGAGCTCCTCCAATGTATTCCAGGTTTTAAAAAACCGCTCTCTCTAAGATAGGAAAGTTTTATTTCAGTTATACCTAAATACTCAGCAGCAGAATTAGATGAGTGCCATATATTTCCTAACATTGATTAATTAACTATTATTAATCCTTAATAACGTTTATTTTATTAATTTGAAAGGGGAGAAAAGTTAAAAATAATTATTTGATTGTTAAGAATATAGTTTTTATGGATATTTTTGACTTTATTTTTTATTTCAAATTAAGTGATATCGAATAAAGAATCATTTTTAACAAAGATTTTTTCAATGCCTTCTTTTGATTTATTACTTAATTTATAATCTAAATAATCTTTTGTGATCGCTTCACTTTTAGGAAGATTTAGCCATCCTTTATTCCAATTCCCACTATTTAACAATTCCTCGTTTGAGATTTTTAAACTAATCTCTACATCAACGACGGAAACCATCAAAAAATTAATTTGATCTTGCTCATTAATTTTATTTAATAAAACAAAATGTCTTAATCCATTAATAGATTCATTAGAAGTCCAGTAATTTTCCACGAATATTAAAAACTTATAAACTTTTTTTAATCCTTTTTAGAAATACTTTTATATTCTTTTCTAATTTCTTCTAATAAAGTTTTTCTTTTTTTTAA
>QBXG01000028.1:0-13415 GCA_003283445.1 Prochlorococcus sp. AG-321-D23
TAACGTCTCATGTTTGTATTGAAAGTTTAATTTATGATTCGGAAACTTTAGGTTTTGAAACTATTGGAATAGTCAAACAAGGAGAGGCATTATTATCACTTGGTTTAGCCGAACGACTTTTTGAAATTCAGAATGAACTAAAGGATGATATCTCAAAAGCTCTTTCTAGAAGAGAAGCCTTGTTGAGATTAGTTGACCCAATCTGTTTAGGAGATTTTAAATGGTTTGTTTTTAGCAAATTTAATAATAAGAAATTTAAAATAAATTCACTCTGTATTCGCTAATCGAAATATTTTAGGAATTGCGACTCATCTATATCATCAAATATATCAACTCCTCCAAGCTCTATAGGTAATATAAATCTCATTTTCCCATTACGTATTTTTTTATCACCCATAAGTATTTTCATTACTTCATTCTTTTTGATTTTAGGTGTTTGTGTTGGTAGACCATAGCTTTCAATAAGATGATCTTGCCTTAAAGAATCCTCTTTTGACCACAAGTTCTTTTCAGTTGCAATATCTCCTGCAATTTTCATTCCAATCGAGATCGCTTCGCCATGTAGATACTCTCCATATCCGCATAAATTTTCTATTACGTGGCCAAAGGAATGACCATAATTTAATATTGCTCGAATTCCATTTTCTTTCTCGTCTTCAGAAACTATACATGCCTTAGTTTTAATTGATATATTGATTATCTTTATTAATGATTCGTTCTCGAGATTGAGGATTTTATCTTTATTCTTTTCATTTTCTAAGTATTCGAAAAGTGATTTATCTTTTATGACCCCATATTTGATCACTTCCGCCATACCTGCCTTGAATTCCCTCGTTGGTAAAGTTATTAGAGTCTCAGGGTCAATAAAAACTGCTTTTGGCTGATAAAAAGCTCCTATTAGATTTTTCCCTTTAGGATGATTAACAGCTGTTTTACCACCTACAGATGAATCAACCATAGATAATAATGTTGTAGGGATTTGAATATATTCAATACCTCTTAACCATGTAGCGGCGGCAAAACCAGTTACATCCCCTACAATTCCGCCACCGAGTGCAATTAGTAGGGAATTCCTATCCAAACCAACCTCAAAAGCAGCATTAAATATCTCACTTAAACTTGCCAAGTTCTTATGTGATTCTCCAGCTTTAATATTAAATATTTCAGCATTAAAATTATTCTTTTTTAAATTATTAAGAAGTTTCCCCCCAAATAGTGTTGAAATTTCTTTATTAGAAACTATAAGTATTTTTCTATTATTATTAATACCAATTCGGGTTAGTTCTTCTCCAATATCATTCATTAATCCTTGTTTTATAATAACCTCGTATGAATTATTACTTAGAGGAACTAGTATTTTGTTCTTATGCACAATAAATGTTTTAGAAGAGTTTTTTATTAATTTTAAAAAATTGATTTCATTTATTCTAACCTTATCTTGACTTAAAAATTAGATTAAAATAATCAGTTGTTAAGAATTAAAAATCATAATAAGATCATCATATGAATCTAAAAAATAATATAGAAAATATAAAGAAAAATTATTCACTAGGAATAATTGGAGGTGGTCAATTAGCTTTAATGCTTGCCGAAGCTGCAAACAATAGAGGAATAAAAGTATGCGTTCAAACTAAATCTTCCAATGATCCAGCAGGTTCAAAAGCAGATTATGTTATTGAAGCTGATCCCCTAAAGATTAGAGGGAATAAGGACTTAATTAAAGAGTGCGAAAAAATTATTTTTGAAAATGAATGGATTAAAATTGAAAAATTGAATTTAATTGATTCTAAAAATATTTTTGTACCAAGCCTTAAATCAATTCAACCTTTGGTCGATAGAATCTCCCAAAAAATATTAATAGAAAGATTGAATCTCCCATCACCAAGATGGAAATCAATAGAGGAATTTAAAAGTCTTAATGATGAAGAAATTGAGTATTGGAATTTTCCTCTAATGATTAAATCTTATAAAGGAGGATATGACGGTAAAGGAAATACAAAAATCAATACTAAAGAAGATTTAAATTCTTTTTTTGTTGAAACTAATTCAGAAGAATGGATAATTGAAGAATGGGTTGATTATAAAAATGAGTTTGCTTTAGTAGGATCAAGAGATTTTGATGGAACAATAAGATTCTTTCCAGTTGTCGAGACATTTCAAAAAAATAATATTTGTGATTGGGTTTTGTCTCCAGCTCATATTGATTATGATTTGAAGACTTTTGCAAAAAATATTTTCTCATCAATAGTAAATGAACTTGATTATGTAGGTGTGATGGGAATTGAATTTTTTTATGGTGATAAAGGACTATTAATTAATGAAATAGCCCCTAGAACTCATAATTCCGCACACTTTTCTATTGAAGCTTGCTCTTCAAGCCAGTTCGATCAATATGTTTGTATATCTTCAGGCATCAAGCCTCCAGAAATAAAAATGCATTCCCAAGGATCCTTAATGATAAATTTACTAGGTTTAAATAAAAAATTTCCTTTGTCTATAAAAAGAAGATTAGAATTATTATCTCAAATTAGCGGTTCTAATCTCCATTGGTATGGTAAATCCAGAGAAAGTGTTGGAAGGAAAATGGCTCATATAACGTTTTTACTTAACGAAGATAATCAGTCGAAAAGATTTGAAAAATCAAAAGAAATATTAAATAAGGTAAGAGAGATTTGGCCATATCCAAATGACTAAAGAAATAAGTTAATATTTACATACTGGATCTTTGGTCAAGTTCTTCTTTATGTGCTCTGATCTGACTCTTTTTCGACTTGAGGAGACTGTCGTGATGTAGACGTAAACCAATCCTGTAATTGGAAACGAAAGCCCACTTTGACTCCTCTTCTGGCTTTTCCAGGTCGATGCATCAGAGAACTGGCGGAGATTCGGTGTTACCTATCAAACTGCATGCTAACTCATGCTTTTGGTAGGTAATTTTATTTTAAGAATTAAGTGTGCAGGACCAGCATCCAGGACCAAGTTGCAGTACCAAATGCAGGACCATATTAGAGATTGCTGACATAATTAAGTTAAAGCTGGAGAAACAGATCGCGAAAAGTAGAAATTTTAAAAACTAAAATGATAAATACATTTATTTAGAAGGGTGTAATCCCTTCAATATTAATCAACTTTTGATTTCTATAAGTCTAAACTTTATCAAGCTCTAATTTTTTAGCGGTCTCAAGAAATTCTTCATCAGTCATCATTACTCTTATTTCAACTTTTACTCCAAATCCTTTAATCCATGGAGCAGTATGTTCCCAAATCTTTTGTGGACTTTCAGCCTCCACAATAAAATTTCCCGTTCCATTTTGTGGATCTAAGACTCTATATTTAATTTCAAACCCCTCAAACTTGTCACCCTGCTTACCCTCCGTTAAATATTGAACGAAAGCTGGAGTACATTTAACGCTAGCTTCCTGATTAGGGAAAGCCCAAAATACCTGATAAGTAGTCATAAATAATTATTACTGATGAAAACAAATTAATATAATTTTTCACCAATTACTTTGTTATTTTTTGAAATTCATATCTTTAAAAAATAAAAATTTACTTTTTAACTAGGATTGACTGTCAATCAGCTATCTACTTTAGATGAGTGTGTTTTATATCTTGAATAGATCTCTAATAATTTATGGTTGGCTTCAGTTGTATCCTTGCAACTGCCTCATGACAACCATGTATTAATCCTAGGACTTGCAATTAAATAACAGTCTAAAATTTGGTCCTCTTCCCGTACTTTATTCTTCCTTAAACCGTACATTTTGATAGTCATAAATGATATGCGTTAGTAGTTAGAACAAAGGTGTAGTAAGTAGGAGGAAATCATGAATAAAAGAGTTCCTTATACAATCATTCCTAAATACTTTAGGACAATTAACGACATAGATAACGAAGCAAATATTAAAGTAATTTATTGGAAGCTGAAGTGTGAAGAGAACCCTTCATATCGCGGCTGCGAAATTTAATTGCTGAAACTTTAGATCGACTGTCAATAAATATCTTTTAGCGGTTCAAGTAGTAAGCGTTTCATTAACTATATAAAGCTACTGTTTGATCTAAATCTGCACAAGGTTCAATAGTAAATTCCAATAATTCTTTCCAAGGACTCCACTGTTTCCAAATAGTTTCTAGAGAATCAGCATCTACAACAGAGTAACCATTGCCATGTTGAGGTAGGAATATCCAAGATTTAACGTCATAACCCTCTGGTCTATTTTGTGGACCTCCTTTGTCGTACCATTCCTTTAGCATTTTTGCTCCCTTCTCTTGGGCATTTGCATCAATAAATTTATAAGAAATTAGAAACAACATAAATTAAAAAATTAATTGCCCCTTATTTTAGATCGACTGTCAATGATAAAAGCTTGCATTAAAAAAGAGGTTGAACTCAGCCTTTAAATGAATACAACCTCTTTAGGAATACTTAGCTTATTTTTATTTAATATGATTTGGCTGTTTAAACCAATCTAATTAAATTCTCTGGTGGACTATCAATCATTTCTGATCCCTCCATTTAATTAACTAGAAATTACTACGGATAATATTTTCTGTATATCGGTATTAATACCGAAACAACTAAAGCTAGATAACTAATTTTCTAAACTCCCGCTAGTTTTTGTTTAGCTTGTCGTATTTTTAGAATTGAATATGTTTGTGAAGCCCATTTTCTAGAATTAGATTCAGTAACTAATATCTTTCTAAGTGATTTGCCTATCTTAAATACTTCTACTAAGCCTAGATAAATTATTACCAACACCTTAGTGATGTTTACTGCAACTGCTGCTATCTTTTCAATTCTTTGATCTTGCATTTGAACTTATTAAAGCTCACTAAAATTACCAGTTGTAAGAAATTATGCAAATTATTTTGATTTTCTTGTTCCACCATAAGAATATTGGCTTTCTTTAGATACAATATCCCAACATTGCTTGCAGCAAAAAATCCAACTTTTGTAATTTATAGATTTAACTCGGTAATGTATTACATCTTCCTTATTACATAAATCACACTTTTTCATTTTTTTGTCATTTTAAAAGTTAAATAAGCAAAGCCACCAAGTAATAATAGACTAATAGCTCCATAAGTAATTGCTATTCCATACATAATTATTCTTCCGAGTTATATCTCAAAATAGTTGCAATTGAACTCTTGTCACTTGAGGTAAGTTCTCTATCTTGATATTTCCATTCAAACCATGTAATACATTCATTTAACTTTGGATTTTCCCTATAAGTTTTTTTCCAGTTTTGTATCCAATTGGCTAAAGCACTTGTTTCATCTGTATTTAACATTATCCATTTAACCTATCTGCGTAATCTCTTAAAACTTCAGCCATCTTTTGAGGTGGAATTTCTTCTTGATATTCTCTACATAAATCAAAAATTTTATCTAAGAAATCTTTCATTGAAGATGACATAAAAAAAGAGGGCTTACACACCCTTTACTTTAGATCAACTGTCAATCAAGATATTCACTTTTGATGAGTGTGAATAAATTTACTTTGCAATTATTTCCATAGCTTCAATAAGATCTTCAGTTGTTGGTCTGTTGTACATCATTGTTACTTCTGATATCCCTGGAATCTTATATCTAACTACGTCCCCAACCCTGTAAGGAGATGCTCCCTCATTTATTAATACTGTAATTCCAAATCTTTTTAGGTCATGAGATGGTAAACCATACTTATTTTTATATTCAGATCAGTGGTGTGAACCCCAAGAATCATCATTTTCTTTATATCTGTTAGCCCAAATTGGATCATCTGAACCCTCAATAAGTGGAATATCTTTTATTGCTTCATAGAGAGTTTTCAAATAGGAACCGTCCTTTCGTCTTTATTAGATTTAAGTTTTCTAATAAGTTTTTGTCTTCTTTTTCCTCTTCTTGCCTTTTCAAGATGGAATAGCCAAGAGGTACCTTACGAGTACTTTATCTGTAATGGTAGTTATACAAGCTATTCAGAGCTATTACTTGGTAAGGTATACATCTATTTACAAGGTTTCAGCTTAACCAAGACTTATTGAGAATGGATTTGTCCCAATTAAAGGTCATTTCTGTACCTCCTTTCATACATCCTCCTGTGGGATAGCTGATAACTTTTTTGGATATTGCCCCAATACCAATAGCCAATACTCCAATACCTAATATTGCTTTTGATCTTTTACTTGAAAGAAGAGATTTCATTAGAGGTTTATATTTATTTTTATGTTAGAAGCGATGTCTTTTGTTCTGTGGATTTCAAGTCAGCTAAATATTATCTAAGAGATTTCGAGGGGGTATGGGGGTAGGTAGATCTTGTAAATACCTATATAAAACACTTCACAAATTTATGCCAAAAATTAAGAGCTGATTAATTTAATAGATAGGGGTTGGATGCGGGCTTCAATAGCTGGACAGCAGATCCCTTACAAATTTAGTTTATTTTTTGAATATTTTATTCCTAATCAATAGTTTCGCCTAAAATGATAGGAAAAGTTTTGATGTTTAATATTAGTGTGAATGAATAATTTTATTAACCCTTTAACACTTGGAAAAGTTTTAAAGAACTACAATTTAACCCCTAAGAACAAACAGCAAGTGGTTTTATTGTCTAAACGGAAAATCTCAATATGGTCAGCCATCCATAAACTTGCAAGAAAACTAGAATTTAAACAATCAGTATTAGATCAACAGCAAAAAGAGTGATGGCAATTTCACACTACAGAAAACAAAGAATAAAGTTTTTAGCAAGACTGAATATTGGTTTAGCTAGTGAAGACTAAGAAGAAATTGATCTATACAGTCACTATCAATAAAATATTTATTCAGCACAAAATCAACAACAGCGACATAGTAAAATCTCATGAACAAAGAGGAAAGAAGGAAAAAATATAAATTAATGACTAGCCAGCAAAGGCGGGAGTTGATCCTGGAGAAAATGAAAGCTAAAGGTATAGAAGTAGGAAGCGGAGTTCCAAATAAAAAATATGATAGTGAGGAGGTTTATGAGTTAATCCATATTGCTAATTGCTTTCCAGAATTAAGAGAAAAAGGTAAATAAGAAATTTAATACTTGACGAACTATACTAATTATACTTATATTAGTAGTACACTTGTATTAGTTACTTATGACTCTTGGAGGAGCCAATGTTTGGTCTAATTTTTCTTATGGCAGTCGTGTTGACACCCCAAATGGCTGGATACTTAACCCGCAATGCAGCTTTTTAATCTTGTTTGAAAAGTGCAAGAAATCAGCACGGAACAACATCAAAGTTTATACCCATCTTTTCTATGCAAATCATCTAGGAGAACCAGCAGGACTTAAAAATACAAGACTTCATGATCTCGACACTGCGTTTGAAACATGGAATGAACTAATAGATGGAGGGTGGACTGAAGTAACAAACCAATTTCAAGAATTAGCATGACTAACTTAAATCCAATTAAAAAGAAATTATCCAAAGAGAGTAGAAAGGTATCTGTCCAAGATCCATCAAAACTTTTGGCAGAATTTTTTAGTGGTGTAGTAATTAAGATCGATGAAGAATACATCTATGACTAATGGAAGATCCTCAGTCATGGGCTTATTTCGAGTATCACTCAGAACTGAAAAGCAAGCATACAAAGATTTGCATTACTTGCACTCACTTTCGCTACAGCACGACAGATCAATGTGTAACTATCTTGACCTGTCCCTTTCACCAGAAGCTTATTCCTCAAGGAGATCACTTACTTAAGGGATGTAAATGTTGGAGACAAAATAGAACCATCTTTGCGCCTGAAGCTGCTTAACAAAAGGTATTAATAAATATAATTTATGCTTAAATATCTTTTAGTTCTTATTACCTTATAAATGCCTTATTCAGAAACTAAAGTAATTATTGGTGGTCTAGCACATATACCAGTCCTTATTTTTCTTTTGAATTTCATTAAAAAGAAATTTGAAGCTAGGGCTCAATCAACTTATATTAGTTAATGTATTTGCCTCTAATATATTTTTAGTTATTTAGCTTTCTTTAAATAGAGATTCTTTTTATTAGCCTGATCTGATGTAAACAACATAACTAATATTGTTCCAACTAAAAATGAAAACATCGTTGTTACCTCTAAAACAGTCACCATCTCACTAGGTAGATAATTTGTAAACATAATAAAGTAAATCTCTTATTTCAAAAGTAGCAACTATTAAAGTTTTGACCATGGATAAAAACTTTATTTATTCGAAAATTTAACAATGAGTTTATAAAAATAAGAAATACCTCGTTAAAACAACTATATTCCTACTCAATTTTTTATATGAAAATTTCTGAAAATTTAACTACTTCAATCGTAGATCTAAAGACAACGAAAAGAAAATATCCAGAAGCAAGGATAATTGTTCTTGATGATAATTTTAATACGTTTGAACATGTGGCAAATTGTCTTGTAAGAATTATCCCAGGTATTAGTGAAAAAAAATCATGGTTACTTGCACTCGAAGTTGATAGGGAAGGTTCGGCAGAAGTATGGAGAGGACCCTTTGAGCAGGCAGAACTATATCATCAGCAACTTGTCATCAAAGGATTAACTATGGCACCAATTGAAAAGACATAAAAAATAGTAAATACTTGGTGAATTACTTTTTTCAGCGTATAAGCGATATAGGAACTACTTAAACACTCATTACTGATCACTAAACGCGCTGATCCAAAACATGAGTGTGTTTTATTGCACTTAGAAATAAGTGTTGTAACTATCATATATAACCAATAAGTAACAATACTCATCCATATCCACGAAAAAGAAATATGTTGTGTAAATTATTAACGTGTGTAGGAGAAGTTTTACTAAAACAGTGGAAACAAGGAAACACTTGGTTTAGTAAAACTATATAAAGATCTCTAGTAATAGAGATCTTTTTTTATTTTCTAGTTTTAAATTTCATAAAAATATACTATTGACAGTAATATAAATGTACTAATAGTCATAAAAGGAGTTTTTTAATAGTGTCTCATGTAGATCGACTGTTAATCATATATTTTATCTTGGTCTAAAATTTCTCTTTTGTATTTCTCACTAAGTTCATAATTGTATTGAAATTTATGTATTATTTTTACGATTTCATCGATAGCTTTTTCTTTTTCTTCTTTAGGTTTCATGATTTAATAAACGTTGAAAGTAGTAAGAGTTTTATTGTAATTTTCTAACTAAATTTATAGTTTTTATTATTTGTGCTTCCTAAATTTGGATTAAAAATAAGAAAGCAATAATACAAAAAGAAAAACAAGATTAATCCCAATAAAACCAAACGTAATTGTAGTTAAAGCCGAATCATAGCAAATTGTATTTGCGGCAAGTGTTGAGGTATGTGCCTTATTTATCAGTTGAAGTTTCTATATCTTCATGAAGAGTTTTAGTTGATCTACTAAATCCATTAGCTCTTAAGTTTGCCTGGGACTCTCTAAATTTTTCTGCTAGTCTTTGCGCGTATGGAGTACTTATTGAAGACTGAGTCATAATATTTAATTTGCAATTACATCCATAATGCAAATTAATTAAATAACTGAAAAGTGATCAACCGTACAAAAATGAAAATTTAAGACTTTTTACTTAGTTTAAATAATTGGTGAAAATCAAGAGAAGATTGTGAAGACTGCATAATTAATTAGAATAATCTCTAAATTTAATTGAACGAATCCAAGAATAGTATCTAGATTTTCTATTTCGTTGCTCTTTAAAAATTAATCTATCTGCAGTCTGCGACGGTGATTCTCCCCTCTTAATATCGGTCGACATGGCAATGCCAAATCCACTCGCCTCAATTTTAGGAGTTCCTCCTTCAAGATAAAAGAGAAAGGACCAACCTTTATTCCACCCAAGATAAAAGGGATTTTGAGGCATGAATTTATTTATAATTAATACATCAATAATAATTTCTAAATAAAATCTTTTATTGTATTTACTAATACATCTGGAAATAGTCTCCAAAAAAAAAGAGCTAATTACTCCTTTTTTTGATCGCCTTTGAATCCATTTTATATGTTGTAATTTTTATTCTCTATAAAATGCTAAATTGTTTTTAGCCAGAACAAGAAAAGGCGCCTGCAAGAATATTTTTAAAAATCGGTGCTTGTCCTAATGCATATAAGAAAAAGACTGATGATGCAAAAGTAAGGACTATTTTAGTAGCTTTGTTAACTTTTAGATTCGAGACTTTTGTAAGTGCTGAGTTCATTTTTTTATTATTTATAGAACAAATATAGCCTCTAAAATAAAAGATTCAGCATCAAAATTTACCAAAAATTAATTTTATTGTTGCGGTAATTCGGTGGCATTTTTTATTTGTTCAAATTCATTTTTAGAAACGACTCTTATTTTGTAATTTGGATATCTTCTTTTCCACCAGTTGTTTATTGATATTGCAATTCCATCCAAGTCTTCAGTACAGATATGTACCCATATAGTTTTATCTTGATCTTGCTTAAAAAATTCCCATTTCGTAGGTGAATTCATTTAATAAAGTAAATAATTAAACCTATAAAAGAACTTCCTACCAGTAGCAGGACCATTAATAGAGCTATTAGCTTTGCTAAACCCATAAAGATAAATTCGAATCTCCTGTTGATCTCTGCATCCAATGAATTTTCCAAACATCACCCACTTTTTTGAAAATAGAAGTAACTGTCGGCAAATCATCATTAGGAGTCCCTTTATATCTGAATTTTGAACCAAGAGTGAAAATGCACATTGCGATATTGTTACTTAGAAATTCAAACCTGTGTATTTTTGTTATTTCTGCTTTTTCTTGTACTACATCCCCAGAGTTCATCATTTCTTCAAATCCTTTTGCGCTTATAGGATTACCACTTGGTCTGATAAATAAAAAATCGGGAGTTGCATTGTTCATGAAAAAAGAACCCATCTTTTCTGGGGTTGCGAGCTCATCTAATAATGAAATAATTTTTTCTTTATCAGTCATTAGAAATGAATGTTTTATCTATTTATATTAGACAGACTGTCAACAATCTATTTAGTTTTAATCATTGTAAATATCTATCGTCAAACAAACTAATTGTTTAAGTATTAACTTGCTGTATCTTCTTGGGCCCATTCTTTATGTTTTTGTTCTAGATCTGTAACTGAATCCCTTTGATAAGTTAACTTTAAATGATTATGAGCTAGCTGATCTTTAGCTACCTTCATATCGTTTGAAAAGAAATTCAATGGCTCTACTTTCATGCCTTTTTTATTTTCCATAGTTTCTTCAATTCTTAAATACCGATATATTTATAAAATGTTTTTATAAGAAACCCCAGAAATTTTATCTTTTATTTGGATTTGCTTTACAGATTTAGAAGAAATTTCTTATTTAGAGGGGGTTAAGATTTGAGTTGGGAGCCAACTGGGTTTATCCATAATCCATTTCTCTCTGTCTTCATATTTAACTGTCCATAAAAGAAATGAAGATATTTGTTTTAAAGATATTCCTACTATGAATCTTGTTCTTGGACTGATAGTAATAAATCCAACCATTAAAATTAATAAAATTAATCTAAAAATAGTTTTAAACATTTAAAATATTATGGATTAAATTAGGAAATTTTTCATTTAAGCCAAATATTAGCAACAGCAATACTCATATCTGTACCATTTTTTTTTAAAGATATAAAAATGTTTTTATTATTTAGCCTCCATTAAAAAAGAAAAAAAATTGATTACTGACTTTAGTAATCAACCTCTTAACTAAGTTATGTGTAAAAGTAAACAACTGGCTGCTTAAACCAATCTAATAAACTTCTCTGGTGGACTATCGATAGTTTCTAATCCCAACGTTTGGATAATTTAAAGTTAGTATGAATAATTTTTTTGTATTTGCGCAAATATGCTGATTTATTTAAGCAATATCTGCAAGGTTAACTACTTAAATAAATCCAGGAATTATCCATCCAAAAAAACCATAATTAACAACTAAGGCCAATAACCCAACCATGGCTAACCTTCCGTTGGTTATTTCGGCATTTTTCCAATAGCTTTTTTCTCTGTTGTTCATTTTGGGGAATTTTTGGGTTTCAAGTGAATTGGGCTCTAAAGGCTCTTGTAATCTTTTTATGGTGTAAAGCGCAAATTGCAATGTTACAGCTATAACGACAATTATAAAACCAGTAAGTGGGCTCATTAGATTAAACGAATCCAGGTATGATTTGACCAGTTGTTAAATAAGCTCCAATCGCCGCGATAAACCCAATCATTGCAAATCTCCCATTAAGTTTTTCAGCAACAATTTTTTCTTTTTCAACAGATTTGGTTTTTGACATTCTTAATGCATGAATTATTAAGTAATGTAACACAAAATTTACGTATTGTAATAAAAAACTTTAAAAAGAAGTCATTTCCAAATATTTAAGCACATTACTGTAACATAAATGTAGATAAGTAGTTAATTAGAATTATAAATAAAAGTTTTTTTCTCTAAACTGTATTTATTTGTTAATTATTTTTATTTACTTGAGGTAGGTAAAACTTGTTTCCAAGAGTGTAGCCAATTGACATTAATACTAAACCTATCAGTTGAGGTAGATGTGCATTAGCTAAAGAAATTTTATCCATTATTTAAGCTAGTTAAAGACTCATAATAGTTAATAATTATTTATTCTGTAGTCTTTTAGTAAATTTACGAAAATTGGAAAGTTTAATAATCTATTTCACCAGATTCTTTTAATGAATTAACAATTCTCTCTTTCTCAGTTTTTAAATTTTCTAATGCTGATTTAGTAAATTGCTCTTTAGCTTCAAATTTTGCTGAGCGGATTATTTTTTTATTAGGCCATTTCTTATTTTGCTCTTGCTTCATTTTAAATTTGTTTCTTGGTAGATATTAAAAGAAAGAGTTTTTTATTAAAGTATGAATTTTTACAAAAAATTAGTTAATAATAATTATTCATAAACTTTTTTTAATTATTTAACTAACGATTTAAATCAAAAAATTTTAAGTTGAAAATATCATTAAAATTTATCCAAAGGTCTATTGGCATAATTTAAATTGCTCAATCTTTTGGAAGCCTCAACCAACCGCTAGTCCATTTTGATTTTAGAGTTAACCAAGAGATCCTTTTAATATCTTTTTTATTTTTTGTTGGGAATAAATCTACCCATCTTTTGTCATTTTTACCTCCATAGGCCTTTACTTGATAATGACGATTGCCTTCGATTGTTTTTGGTGCTGTCCAGCAATTTGTGGGAGGCCATTTCATATATTAATTTTATAAAAAAAAAGAATTTTATAACGTGCTGTTGCCTGTTAAAACTAAACCATAGTATGCAATAGTTCCAAGAATCAAAACTATACCCAAGACTCGAATTATCATTTATAATAATATTTAATTGTGAATAATATTCAAAATAAATCAATGAGTAAAATAATTGTATTATTTTTTAATCTTATAAATTGTTAAAAA
>QBXG01000029.1:0-13005 GCA_003283445.1 Prochlorococcus sp. AG-321-D23
TTACCTTAAAGAACCTAGAACATTTAATAAAAACGCTTGATCGTATTAGAAGGAACTTTTACTGGAACCAAAGATTCACCGTAGTGTGATTCAGCTGATCTCATCAGTAGCCAGTAAAAGAAATTAACTAAAGCAGTCTCCACGAAGATTTAGTAACTGACCCAAATAACCTTATTCAAAGTGTATTAGCAATATACAAAACTCTTATGTCAACCTATTAAAACATTTGTATCAGTACAAACTATTTCAAAGCGCTAGAACTTGTTCTTAAAACTGTTCTTAAAACTGTTCTACATCAACCAAATTTCGTTTGATAAACCTATTTTTCAGTATCAATGGCGGGTTTTATACAGAAATTTATGAGGTCGAATATATACGTACATGCAAGGATAATTGACCCCATGCCACCCATCACTTTCCTAAATAGTAACTTTGCAGGATAATGAATATATAAAAGCGAATAGTATGATATTACATTCACGATTCGTTCACGATTTGCAATTTCCTCTAAATACCTTGTTATGACTGAAGAAAATTTTTGGCTAATGAAAAGTGAGCGCGTATAGCTATCACTGGGATCTCAAGGATTTGTGATTTTTTACCCAAACTTTACCCAAACCTTTTATTGATTAACAGTAGATCTGAAAAAGGAGAAATTAGCTCCTTTTTTTATATACACACTAATCATTTCAACAATTAGCTTTAGATATGAATAATTTAAGAACCTAAAAGAGCTTTGCACTCCATCATTTCTTTAGTCGCAGCTGATTTGTTTGTTCTCAATGAAATAATATCTGCTAAATAATTTGCATCATCTTTGACTCCACAAAAACGTCCTGAACCCCATGTATAAAGCCAAGGTAAACCAAGAAAATATAACCCAGGAGATTGTGTAACTCCTCTTTCATGAACAGGTATACCAGCTCCGTCAAAAACTGGGATATCTACCCATCTAAAGTCACTTTTATAACCTGTACACCAAATAACTACTGCTAAGTTTTTGCATTCAAGTTTTGTACCTTTAACGTCTTCATTTGGTTCCCAAAAAGGAGTATATTTTGCTTCCTTGGGAGCATCTATACCATTTTTTGAAATCCACTCGTCGATACTATTTCTTATTCTGCAGTAAACAGAATCTGCTCCATCAAGATTTTTAGAAAGATCATTTGAAAATTGAATATTATTAGTAGCTAAACTTTCAAGTCGCCCATGAAGATTCATACCTTCTGTTGCTCTCTTTCTAAGATCTATTTCTCTTCCGTTATCTCTTCCAGTTAAATAATGATTAGTTTTATTCCTTACACTTTTTGGATCATCATGTTCCCCAATAGGCATTGAATAATAACCCATTCTGTCAAGCCAATCTACAACATCTCTTCCTCTATATCTTCTAGGGGATCTTGGAGCACTACCAACGCTTAGATGAACTTCTCTTTTTTCAAAAAAAAGATCTTCAGCTATTTGACAACCAGATTGTCCACTGCCAACAACAAGGACAGGTCCCTCTGGTAATGAAATTGCATTTTT
This sequence comes from Prochlorococcus sp. AG-321-D23, assembly GCA_003283445.1. Lineage (GTDB taxonomy): Bacteria > Cyanobacteriota > Cyanobacteriia > PCC-6307 > Cyanobiaceae > Prochlorococcus_A. The sequence goes on from QBXG01000029.1 coordinate 1,528, forward strand.
ATATTCTCGCGCATCAATTTGAAGAATATTACTTGGTAATCTCTCAGAATGGGGATGACGGTTTGGAACATGATAAGCCCCAGTTGCTATAACAACTTGATCAGCTTCAAAATTTCCACGGTTAGTTGAAATTAAAAACTTTTCATTCTTTTTAACTAATTGTTTTACTTCAATCCCTTCAAGAATATCTGCCTTTACAAATTCAGAATATTTTTTTAAATACTTAACTATATTTTCTTTATCCATAAAACCATTAGGAGCTTTACCAGAATATTGATAATCAGGAAGTGTACATTGCCAATTTGGAGTAACAAGGCAGAAAGAATCCCAACGTTGTTCTTTCCAAGAAAACCCAACATAATTTTTTTCTAAAATAAGAGGTTTTATACCTTTTTTTTGTAATGAGTGTGCAATAGACAACCCTGCTTGACCTGCACCAATAATAATTACTGAACATTTAGCAGAAATTTGATTTAAAAATTCTTCAGCCATCTTTTTATTTATTAAATTAATTTTGTCATATTTAAAAGAATAAATTTGTTATCAAACTCACTAAAAAAATTTTTGATCTGAAATCTTAAGTTAACCAATTTAGTGATATCGGTTACATTCTTTTTGAAACTCAAGTCAGAAAATAAGCAAAGTTTTTTTTAAAAATTTTATGCCATCCGTAACTCGTCCTGCCAATCAGCCTGGAGAATTCTTAGTTGATTATGAAGAAAAAGTATTCCCAGATGTTAAAGCGGAACCAGGAGAGAAAGCCTTACTAACTTTTCATACTGTTGCTTTTGAAGGATCTATTGGTCTTGTTAATCTTTTGCAAGCTAGTCGTCTTATCAATAAGGGTTTTGAAACTTCAATATTGCTATATGGTCCAGGAGTAACTTTAGGACTACAAAGAGGCTTTCCAAAGCTTGGAGATGCAGCATTTGATGGTCATCTAAATTTTAATGCTCGCTTAGAAAAATTTATGGGTCAAGGCGGTAAAGTTTATGCTTGTCGATTTGCATTACAGGCTTTATACGGACATGGAGAAGGGGCTCTTACTCCAGGGATAAAACCAATAAGTCCTCTAGATGTTCTCGATATCGTTTTAATGCATCGCAAAGAAGGGGCATTTATTTTAGATACTTGGACTCTGTAAGCCACAATATCAAAAAAAAATGACTAAAACATTTAAAGTAGCTGCTGCTCAAGTTAGACCTGTACTTTTTGACCTAAATGGTTCATTGAATAATGTTCTTCTGAAGATCGAAGAAGCAGCTACGAAAGATGTAAAATTGATAGTCTTTCCTGAAACTTTTCTTCCTTACTATCCATATTTTTCATTTGTAGAGCCGCCTGTTCTAATGGGCAAATCTCATATGAAGCTTTATGAGCAAGCAGTAGAAATTCCTGGTCCAGTGACAGATATTGTTGGGAAAACAGCTAAAAAACATAACCTCCAAGTTCTTTTAGGAGTAAATGAACTTGATGGTGGAAGTTTGTACAATACCCAAATTCTTTTCAACGAAAAAGGTGAAATTGTTCTGAAAAGGAGAAAAATAACACCTACTTTTCACGAAAGAATGATTTGGGGTCAAGGAGATGGTTCTGGCTTAGAAGTTGTAGATACTCAACTTGGGAAGATAGGATCTTTAGCTTGTTGGGAGCACTATAATCCTTTGGCTAGATTTGCCCTTATGGCTAAAGGCGAACAAATTCATTGTGCTCAATTTCCTGGTTCATTGGTGGGTCCAATATTTACTGAGCAAACTGCCGTGACGATGAGGCATCACGCTTTAGAGGCAGGCTGTTTTGTAATTTGCTCAACAGGTTGGCTAGACCCAGAAGATTATGGAAGAATAACGCCTGAGACCAATCTCCATAAAGCATTTCAAGGTGGATGTCACACTGCAATTATTAGTCCAGAAGGCAAATATTTAGCGGGACCACTTGATGAAGGAGAAGGATTAGCCATAGCAGATATTGATTTATCAATTATTACTAAAAGGAAAAGAATGATGGATAGTGTAGGTCACTATAGTCGTCCAGATCTTCTTTCTCTAAAGATAAACACAACCCCTAACAAGATATTTGAAATATCAAATGAGAAAGATTTCATGCAAAAAGATTTAACTACTAAAGATTATTTGGAGGAAATTAATCATGTCTGATCTTGGTAAAATTATTACCGAATTACAAGTTAATGGAATAAGTTCCACTCCTAAAAAGGGGAACAGGGGTAGGAAGGGAGGCGCGGGTCCATCTGATCATAGAGCTTTAACTATTGAAGGGAAAACTGTAATGGTCCCAGTTTATAATCATGTATCAAAGAAATCTAATTATCAACTTTCTGAAAAGCCTCAAGGTCAATTTATTCTACAAAATGGTGAAGATTCAAAAATTAAAGAAATATCTACCACAAAAGAACCAAATTTTTATTCTTTAAAAACGAAAGATGGTATCCCTTATCGATCAATTGCTCTTCTTCATAGCAAGGATGTCTTAGCTACAACTATTCTTCAAAAATGTATTCGTTTTAGAGATAGAGAAGAATCTTGCCAGTTTTGTGCAATAGAACAATCCTTAGAAAACGAACAAACCATTATAAGAAAAACTCCAGATCAAATTGCTGAAGTTGCAGAAGCAGCTGTAAGACTTGATGGAATAAAGCAATTAGTAATGACAACAGGTACTCCCAATAGTAGTGATAGGGGGGCAAGAATAATGGCAGAGACAGCGAGAGCTGTTAAGGCTAAAGTCAACATCCCAATTCAAGGTCAATGTGAACCGCCTGATAATCCAATTTGGTTTCAAAAAATGAAGGACTCAGGCATTGATAGTTTAGGTATGCATTTGGAGGTTGTAGAAGAGGAGGTAAGAAAAAAAATTCTTCCTGGCAAATCTGAAATTACTCTTGAAAGATATTACGAAGCCTTCGAAGAGAGTGTCTCAATATTCGGCAAAGGAGAAGTCTCTACATATTTATTGGCTGGATTAGGTGACAGCAAAGAATCGCTAATAAATTGTAGTAAGAAATTGATATCTATAGGCGTTTATCCTTTCATAGTGCCCTTCGTACCAATAGCAGGAACACCTTTAGAGCATCATCCCTCCCCGAGCACTGATTTCATGATTGATATTTATCGTGCAGTCTCAAATTTACTTAATGAAGGCAACATCAAATCTGATGAAATGTCTGCTGGATGCGCCAAATGTGGTGCCTGTTCAGCTTTATCCTTATTTGAAAGTTAAATCTTATGTTTTTTATTGACCCTTCAAGCAAGGATATCGGTAGAAGTTGTAGCTCTGCACCTTACTATTTCACACCCTCGGTGAGAGCAGGAATTGGTATTGAAGAAGAGGATTTTATGCTATCTCCTAATTCAAATTCAGAAAACTTTTCTTTTCATTTGCTTGAAAAAAATTCTCCCCTTATTAGTGATTACTGGAGATTACGAAAGAGAATATTTTGCGAAGAACAAAATATCTTTACTAAGTCTGATATTGATGAAATTGACCAATTTGCATACCCAATAGTTTCTTTGAATTATGGATATGGCAGTAAAGAAAGCATTGTTGGTGTAGTTAGAATTTATGAGACAGAAAAACGACATTGGTATGGAGGCAGGCTAGGTGTTGATTCTGTTTTCCGTAAATTCAATCAAATAGGAAAAGGATTGATCTGGAAAGCAGTTACTACGGCAAATGGATGGGGTTGTGATCAATTTTTAGCAACTGTTCAGATCCAAAATGTTAGTTTTTTTAGACGCCTCAAATGGAATTCAATTAAACAAATTGAAATCAAAGGAATCAAGCATCACTTAATGGAAGCTGATTTGGATTATTACAAGCCTTCAAATTTAATAAGACCAAGCTCACATTTAGTAAGAAATTGATTACGAAAAATGTTAGATAATCTTATTGACAAATTACAAACTCATAGTGGTATTGAATCTAAAAAAGATATTCAAAGTGCTGCAAAAACTTTTTCTCATAGTCCATTCACAGAACTTGGCAAATCTGCAATGCTTGGAGATGATGCAGCTGTAATTCCTAAACAATCAGGATTATTATTAATGGCAAGTGAAGGAATTAATCCAAGCTTAGTAGAAAAAGAACCATGGTTTGCAGGTTGGAGTAGCGTATTAGTTAATATCAGTGACATCGCTGCGATGGGTGGTAAGCCTATAGCTTTAGTAAATAGTATTTGGAGTGACAAAAATGATTTAGAAAAACACAATCAAATTCTTTCAGGTATGAATTTTGCTTGTGAAAAATTTAATGTTCCCATGGTTGGTGGTCACTCAAATCAAAAAAGTCCTTATTTTGCTTTATCAGTATCAATTCTTGGACTCGCAGAGGGTCCTATTCTATCTTCAAGATTTGCAGAGTCTGAAGATGAATTATGGATAATAGCAAATAAAGATGGATGTTTTTTTAAAGATTATCCATTCTGGGATGCGGCTACTAAAGCCTCTGCAACTTTACTAAAAAAACATTTTTCATTGATACCGTTTCTTGCTAAAAGAAATATTATTCATGCAGCTAAAGATATAAGCATGGGCGGAATCACGGGTACTGCGATAATGTTTGCAGAATCTGCTGGGAAGAAGATTTTAATTGATCTTGAAAAAATTGAACGCCCTAGAGGAGTAGGAGAATTCGATTGGCTTACTTGTTTCCCAAGCTATGGTTTCCTTTGTGCTATTAAGCCATCTAAAGCTAAGTTCTTAAAAGAAACTTTAAGAGCATATGAGGAACTAATTTGTTGTCATATCGGAAATTTTAAAAATGGGAATAGTAGTGTTTATATCAAAAATTCAAATGGAGCAGATTTACTCTGGGAAGAGGATACCCCTCTAACTGGATTTACTCATACAAATTAAAAAAAATAATGCTCCAATCATTTAAAATTTTCACATTAAAAACAATGCGTAATAATTAAAAAATGCCTGAAATAAATTTTCAACTAAATTTACCAGACGGTAAAAAAACATCTTTATATTCACCCTCTACAGTAATTCTTGAATATTTGAAACCTGGGGATTCTTTAAAAATTTCAGATTTCAAGTCTCTTGCTATTAAAGCTTTGCACGAGGCTTCCGAAAAAGTAAGAGCAAAATACGGTTTTGCATGCACAAGAACTTTAGAGGAAGAAGAAAAAATATTAAATTGGATTTCTAATTATGCTCCTGACCAACTTATTTCTATATCAAAGGAATAAAAGAAAAAAATGAAACGCTAACAATGCTGTTTCTATATTTTTTCTAAATTTTCTTCGACAAATATCTTCGATAAACTAAATAAAATGCTTTGGATTTAGCTGGCTTATGAAAAAGTTAACAAAATACCATACCAGCACAATACCAGCAGCTCTATATTCCGCAAATCGTAGTCTATGACAGAACTTAATTACTGGCTAATGAAAAAAGCGCAAGATGCATTTTTGCTAGTCATAGCAGGGGTTTCATTTTTTATAAGAAATTCTATTCGAACCTCATTCGAACTTTCTAATATAAAAATTTATCGATAAAATTAAATAAATAATTCCATTTAAAAAGCCAGCCTGTATTCCTACGAGCTGACTTTCATGATGATGTTAAATTAAAAATTTAAACGAATGTATTGGTTGTAGTAGTAATACTTAGAATTACTGCACAAAAGAAGATGTAAGGAACTGCTTTTAGAGGAACGTATCCCTGACTTTTAGAAATGAAATCCATTTTATACAAAACCTGGAATGATTTGACCTGTTGTTAGATAAGCACCAACAAGAGCAATAAAGCCCATCATTGCGAATCTACCATTGAGCTTCTCAGCTACAACCTTTTCCTTCTCAACTGTTTTTGTTTCTTTCATTTGACCGTTTGTTATTTATTTAAGACGCATTCTGATGCAATCTTGAAATCAATCTAATACCAAAGAATTAATAGCGTGAGTATAATTACTTACTCTCATACCCCCTATAAGCTCTGCTTATGAATTTCAAACTAGTGCTTTAAATTAAATTTTAAACTCTTTCTTTAAATGATTTTTAATAAAGAGTGTTTGTTTTTTTTGAAGTAGTTTTCTTAAGATATTCAGGGATGTAACTATATGAAACTAATTTCTCATCAGCATTATGAAAGTAGTTTTGAAATTCATTAAAGTACTTCTGGGGTTGAATGAGGTTTTTTTTAATCTTCATTTTTTTCTCCTAATTAATAATGGAAATAAGGAATTTCTTCTAATTTTTTTGGAATAAAAGAACAGATGCCAAATTGCATACATTCCATTTGATTATCAGTCAAAGCTCTCGAGTTTGAATTCCGACCTGAGAATGTATCTAGAAAAAAATGTATTGAATTTTGAATTTTATGTTTATAAGGATTTCCGCAAGACATGAATAACCTCCTTTGTTTTTTGAAAATTTTTAAACCCTATTATTCAGCAATGCAATAGGGGTCACTTTCTGATTTGCTGCAAAAAATTGTTTTGCGTAGATAGGCTTTTTCATATTGTTTATAAATACTTTGAGTCATAAAAACTCCAAAATAAATAAGTAAGACAGTCAATATGAGTAGCTCTAATCCTAAGTTGGTCATTTGATGAACCTCCTTTAATTTGAGTGTTATTTAGTACTTTTGATATATAAAAATCAAGCGTATGAATACCTAAAAAAAATATCAAGCAAAAATTGTAATAAACTTCGAAAGTAAAAATAAGAATTTTTTTAAGTAATAAATTTTAAATAAATCAGCATATCTACGCATATACAAAAAAACTTATTCGTACTAATTTCCAATTAATCAAACGGAGGGATTAGAAATGATCGATAGTCCACCAGAGAAGTTCATTAGATTGGTTTAAGCAGCCAACAAAATTAACAACAAGGATCAATGATTTAGGTGCGTTGTTAATTTATTCCCAGACATAACTAAGTACTAAGTGAAGAGATTGTTTCCTAAAGGCGGGAGTACAATCTCTTTTTATTGCTTTGCCTCGGGATCTAAATTTTTTTAAACTTAAAATTAATTCTTTTGAAGATATTCGGCTGGTCATTATTTTGAATTTGAGAGTCTTTTTTGATCCTTAATCCGTACAATTTTGTTCCTCTAACCGCACACATAAAACTTGAGATTAACTATTCAAATGAATTAGAACATAAGTGTAGTCAACAGGTAAGTCTTATGGCACTAAATGACACATTTACCATCCAAGAGATGGACATGGATAAAAAAGACCTTTCATACGATATAAAGGCAAAAGAACTCGAAGCTTACTGGAATAATGAATGCAAAGAGCATCCTACTAATAATCATTGCAAAGTTTATTGTGATTAATACTTAATCTTTTAAGTATTCTTACTCTTGATTTTTATATTTCACGCGTACTAGAGCATAGACAGATAGAAAGGAGGACAAGCAAATGACTAATTTAGGAATAGAAATTCTATTTTGGATAATTTTAATTTCTTATCTGGGATTAAGATTATCTCAAACTCGGAATGGCTTTAAACAGCAATTTTAATTAGGAGGGCAAAATGAAACTACAAACTCAATTCACAGTTCCAAACAAAGAGCTGCGAGATCTTGATTATGTCAACAAAGTAAAAGTTTTAGAAGAAACTTTTAAGAGAGAATGTCTAGATTATCCAACTAAAGAAGATTGTTTAGTTTGTTGCAACTGACTATTCATTAATTGTTTTTCATATCTTATAAATTCAAAAAATATTCAAAATTTATTTATTGAGAGGTTGAACAATGAAATTAAGATTCTTCCCAACAACAATTTTTAGAGAGACTCCAAAAGTGACTTTCTTTGATGCAGGCTTGGACGCATCTAATGGTTGCGATGTGGTAATTCACTCTGAAGAGGCTATATCACCTCCAGATGATTTTAAAGATGAACAATATTACGTTCACAATCATCAAATTGATCATAACTTAGTCATTACTGGGGAAAGAACATTTGTTTTAATAAATCCTGCATGGAATGAACCCCATCATGTGATTTATCTAAATAGATCTATGGGGGCATTAGAAATTCCTATTGGAACTTATCACAGATCAATTTCAGGAAAAGAAGGTAGTATTATTTTAAATCAACCCACAAGAGATAAATTTTTCGATCCCGCTAAAGAATTTATCCCACAAAAATTAGACCAAATAAGTTTAATAAAGGCTAGAAAAACTCCACCTGTTTATTGGGTTTGGGAAAATGATCGAATTAAGAGAGTTGGGTTTAATCCTATAGAACGAAAAATTAAAGCACTAACCTGATAAAAAAGACTAATCAAACATCTCTTCCTTTCCTAAATAGAAACTTTGATGGATAATAAATTCATATCCAAAAAGGTTCGAATAGCACTAATTTCAATCTTTTAAATCTCCCAAATTAACTGATATGACTGAAGAAAAGTTTTGGCTAATGAAAAGTGAACCAGAGGCTTACAGTATTGATACTTTAAAAAAGGATGGAGTTACTTTATGGGATGGCATCCGAAATTATCAAGCACGCAATTTCATGAGAAGAATGGCTATTGGAGATAAAGTATTTTTTTACCATTCAAATTGTAAACCTCCTGGAGTCGTTGGATTCATGGAGGTTATCGATCTAAATATTATTGACCCAACTCAATTCAAAAAAGAATCAAAATATTATGACCCTAAATCAAGTCAAGAGAAACCAAGATGGGATTGTGTGAAAGTCAAATATCTATTTAAGGCAAATAAATTTTTAAGTTTAACTGAATTAAAAATTTTATTTAATGAGGAAGAACTGTTACTAGTTAAGAAAGGAAATAGATTATCTATAATTCCAATAAAAAAAGAAATCGCCAAATTGATCTTAGAGAAAATTAAATAAAGTTAATTCTTGATTAGTTATCAAAATCCATAGAAAACATTTTGCCTACATATAGCCTTGTAAGATCCCTATTTTGAAATCCTTTTTGCATCAAAAAACCAGCGATCGCTGCTTGTAAAATTCTATATTGATCCCAATTAGGATGATCCTCAACGAATTTGCTCATAGCTTGTTGAAGATTTTCATGAAGGTCGCATTTAAAACTAATTATTTCTTCTTTATTATTGATATATTTTTGATTAACATCACAGTTTAATTCTTGCATAATTTAAAAGAAGGGTAGAAAGATAAATTTGGTTTGCAATCAGTTTTCACTATAAAAAGTAAATAGTCAACTTTTAATATTTATCCGTGTCTCAGTCGTATTAAAGATGAGAACCCTTTAAGAGAGGTACTTTCTAAATAAATTTATCTGAACTATATAAATCTTATAAGTAATATAGTAATTTCTTATCTTTACAAGTTTTCCACAAAAGAATGATCTGCAAATATTTTTTTAGAAATTAGCTGTGGAAAAGATGTTAAAAAAATTTTTTAGATCGGGGAATTTTTTCAAAAAATTTCCAATTTAATTAATTTTTCAATCCATTGATTCCCACATTTTTTTTATTTCATAAAATAAATTTTCAGCTATTGGTATAGGCCAATACATTTCAAATGATCGAGTTTGTTCTGAGCTTTCAAATATTAATCTTAAGTTCCATCCATATTTTTTACCCTCCAATTCTGCGTACCAAGGTAATTGCTCTATTTCAAAATTAATAAACTCTTCGTCCATTAATTCATCCTTAATTTCCAATAATTGATTATTCAGTTTTATGAGTAATTTATATAGCAATTCAAATTCATGTTTCTGTAACTCAATAGCCCAATTATTTACACCAATCAAAAAACAAAATTTACCTTTTTTAGTATCTTTAATTAATCTCCAATTATTTTCTTCAAATGACAAAGCTAACCTGGCAGTAAATCTGGTTGATCTTGCTCATCACTTAATTCAATAATTGATCTTTGAACTGGTTTAATAGCTGATTCTTCTAATAATCCATCAAAATCATCAAACCTTCTTTGTTTAGCTCTAAAAGCAATTCTTACAGTTGTTAAATATCTATTAGTAGATTTCCTTATTAAACTTTCGCCTCTTTTTGCAAGGTCATTGTGATCAATATTGGAATTATTTGATACGTTCATAAAAAATATCTTTAAATATACAATATAGTTTACATTAATATTAACACCATTAAAATTATAAATTTTCAAACGAACTTAAAAAAACAATAAGAAATTTGTTATGGAAAATAATTGTACTGGAACCCTTGCCATTGATTTGGGAAATACTAATACCGTATTAGCTTTTCAAGATGAGAAAAATAGCAATTATATTTTAATAGAAATACCTGGTATTACGTCTTCTCCTGGAGTTATCCCATCAGTAGTCTGGTTCGAAGGTGGAGATAATATTGGAAGGATAGGATTGTCTGCATTGAAAAAGAAAAATTTATCTTATTCAGAAAAATATTTTCATTCAAATTTTAAAAGATTAATTGGTAATCCTATTGAAAGGCAAAAAGAGAAAGTTTTAAGTCCGATCGAATCAGGTGAAAAATTTTTCAAAATTCTTTGGGAAAATATTCCAGTAGAATTTAACATTAAAAGGCTTGTTTTAACTGCCCCAATTGACACTTATAAGGGTTATAGAAAGTGGTTAATAAGTCTATGTGAAAGTTTGCCAATTAATGAGGTAGCACTTGTTGATGAACCAACTGCAGCTGGGATAGGCATGCATGTTCCATTAGGGTCAATTATTATGATTATCGATATTGGCGGGAGTACAATTGATATGAGTATAATCAAAACACAAGGTGGTGAAGGTAAATCTGCACCTATTGCAGAACTATTAAAGTTCCAAGGAAAGGATGTTAGTGCAATATCAAAGCAAAAATTAAGATGTGCTGAAATAATAAGTAAATCGGGTTCAAAAGTCGGAGGTAAAGATCTAGATCAGTGGATTGTTAATTACTTTTTACCATCTAATCAAGATGAGAGAAATTTATCCATAGCAGAAAAATTAAAATGTAAGCTTAGTGGTCCAGAAATTGAATCTGAGAGAAGATACCTTATCTCATTATTTACAGCAGAAAATGAAGAAAAAGAATTTTTTATTAGTAAAGAAATATTTGAAAAGATTTTGATAGAGAATAATCTTTTAAGCCATTTAAATTTCCTACTTAAGGATTTATTAAATCAAGCTAGAGGAAAATTTTTAAATGTAGATGATTTAAACTCCGTGATTTTGGTTGGAGGAGGAACACAAATACCATTAATAAAAGAGTGGCTCACTAATAAGATTTCAGAAATAGAAATCAAGTCTCCGCCACCGATTGAATCAATAGCAATAGGAGCTCTTGCTATGACTCCTGGAGTAAAGATTAAAGATATCTTAATTAAAGGGTTATCTATTAGATTATTTAATAAAAGAGAACAAAAACATTTCTGGCATCCAATTTTTTATAAAGGCCAAACATGGCCGACAGAAAAACCATTTGAGTTAGTTCTTCAAGCCAGTAAAGATGGTCAGAATATTTTCGAGATAATTATTGGAGAAACTAAAACGAAGAATACTTTTGATGTAATTTTTGAGAATGG
>QBXG01000030.1:0-12780 GCA_003283445.1 Prochlorococcus sp. AG-321-D23
ATAGAATTTTTGACTCCGGTACCATTTAAGTACTTCTATATCAGATTTTTTTCCGTTGCAAGATAAACAGCATGGAACACAATTTTTTGTGATAGTTTCTCCTCCCTTTGACCTTGGATATAGGTGATCAAGAGATTCAGATGGATTACCGCAATAAATGCAAGTATTATTAGTTAATTTATGGAGAGAATCTCTCCAGTTTTTATTGCTAATTTTTGGGCAAAGTTGATCAAGGTAAATTGCATCTTGCTTATGCATAAGCGTCTTGATAACTTCATTAATAATAACAGTTTTTATTAAGTTCTGAAGATACTTAAAATTTCAAACTATTTTATAAATATATAATGTTGATATCTAATAATTGAAGATATTTTTTAAAGTAAGAATTATATTAAATGCTAATAACTTTTTTATATTTAACAATTGATAGCGATTTTTATTTTTATAACAAGGCTTTAATTTTTTTAATTTCTTTTTTATCAAATACATTTTCAGCCATTTCTGGAGGCGGCGCTGGATTAATTCAATTACCTGCTTTGATTTTATTTGGTTTACCTTATTATCAAGCTCTTGCTACACATAAAGTTGCCACTGTTGCTTTGGGTTTAGGTGGATCAATTAGAAATTTTGAATATATTAGAAATGATATTTGTGTTTTATGGCAAATTTTATTCTTTGGAACCCCAGGAGTTATTTTGGGTTCATATATTGTGAAATTCCTTTCTGAGCAATATCTATATATAATATTAGGATTTATTTCAATAGTCTTAGCTATATACTCTTTTTGTAAACCTAGTTTAGGTTTGAATTCAGCTGATAATATTATCAATTCGCAACTAGAATTAAAGTTTATTATTCCTATTTTTTTTATTGGGATCCTTAACGGTTCTGTCTCTTCAGGAACTGGTTTGTTAGTAACTTTTTTATTAATTAATATTTTTAAGATGGATTTTCTAAGAGCTGTTAGCTTAACTTTTTTTACAGTAGGTATTTTCTGGAATGCTATAGGGGCCTATTTTCTCAGCAAAATTGGTTATATACCTACAAATATATTAGTAATTCTTATTTTTGGATCTTTTGCGGGAGGATATTTTGGTGCTCATATGTCTAATTTAAAAGGTAATAAACTTATTAAAAATACATTTACAGTTGTATGCCTGCTTGTTGGAGTTAGTTTGTTAGTAAAGTCAATTGGTTCTTTTATATAAATTAACTTATGGCAAATGCTAGAACAGCTGTTGTAGTTAAAAAAAGTCCCACCGCTGCTGTAGCTGTTAATAGTGAAAAATTCATTTAAACAACATTTTTCAAAAATATTAATTATCTTTTTAGATTGAAGTTGTATTAAAAAATACTTTTATACCAAGTTTATTTTTGTTCTCTCCGAATATCATTACGTAAAAAAAAAGCCTCACAATTGTGAAGCCTGGTGATGGGGAACCTTATTTTTAATCCAATTTAATTAAAAATGCAACCCCCCCCATCGGTAGCGCTTTGTTCGTCGGCAAAAGACACTACAGATAGTGCTTTCTAAATGAAATTTTAACAAGTTTTGCAATAGGGATAATATTTTGTAATATTATGAGCTTTATTCAATATAATAAAAATTTAGATTTAGAAATTTATAAGCTTTATAAGCTTGTTAAAGCTTCTGTACAATGTATTATTCATAAAAGTGATTAATAATTTAGAATTTAATGATTGAATTAACTTTACTTACACTATTAAATTATGTTGGAGATAATTTCTGTGAATATAGAAATGTAGGTCATGATAATTATAAATCTTTACTTCTTTCTTATAGTGATGCAAGTGAGAAGTTTGGTCCACTAGAAGTTAAAAAAGTAATTGAGAAATCAGATAATTTTAAAGTCGCGGCAATTGCTATTGCAGCTATTAAGTGTCCTCAACATATTATGGAATAATGAAATTCGAAGTTAAAACTCAAAATGATGACCTTTGGAATTCTTCTTTTTCTTTCTTATCAATATTTGCTCTTCTTTCATTAATAGTAATCCTTTCTAATGTTTCAATTAAACTTGGAACGATTTCAAGATTTCATGAAATAAATTATCTTTGTCGTCTACTTACCATTGAAAAGTCATCATTAAATTTCAAAAAAATATCGAAATTAACTAATTTAAATACTAAGCAAAAAATGTGGGATTTATGTCGAGAAATTGTTAAATAAAAATTAGCTAGAAGCTGAAGTGTAATATTTTAGAGCAAATAACCAAAATCTTCTTGAAACTAAAAAAAATATTACAGCAACAATTATTTCTAATAAAATTTCCCATAGTAATGCAATACCTAAGAAAACTTCAGAGGGAATTGTTGTTATGAATGCAATTGGAACAAAAATACTAAAGAATATCCTTAATGAGAATGAAAATGAATTTAAAGGAAATCTTCCTATATAAAGAAAAGAACGTAAGACTTCTGTCGCATTCCATGTTTTTACAAACCAAATTGTTGTTGTTGATATTAAAAACCATAAGCTATATAGAATTACAATAGAACAACACAATGTTGTAAGGCATAATAATAAAAAACTGAAGTTTATATTTATTTGATTAATACCTATGCAATAAAATAGTAGAGCAAAACCTAATATTATTTCTAAAAATCCAGACGGTGATATCTTATTTAAGGAAATAAAAAATTGACTATCTAAGGGTTTAAGAAGAACAAAATCTAAGGTTCCTTCTCTTATGTGTTTTACTATTTCTGTAAGATTTGGATTGAACCATGTATTGGTAATTCCATTTAAAATTGTATATATTCCTTGAATAATTAAGGCTTGTTCAAAATTCCATCCTCCGATATTCTCAGTATTTTGGAAAAATATAGTTAATAAAAATACACTCCCTACTAAGCTTAAAATTGCAGTAATAAAGTCAATTATTACGTTAGTCTTATATTCCAATTCTGAGGCTATTGAAGTACTTAAAAATAATGAATAAATTTTTATATATTTTTTTATTTTCATGAACCCATCGCTGTATATTTTTTTGTTCCCAGAGACCAAGTCCTTTTAAATATGGGGAAAAGAACTGAAATCCAAAATATCTGCATAAAAAATCCAGATATTATGTTTGTATTATTCCCAGATAATATATTTGCTGGAAAATCAATTAAGTAAGGGAATGGGGTTAGGTATATCCATGATTTCACATATTCTGGGAATGATATTACTGGGGCTAAAAGTCCTGAAAGGAATAAAGTTGGGATAAATAATAATCTTTCTATTGAAGAAGCCTTTTCTGTCCAAAAACAAAAGCAAGCAATAATTGATTGAATCAGAAATTGAATTAGAAAAGAAAAGAATGTAGAAAAACATGCTAATAAAAAAAGATTTAAGTTTGGTATCCATATACTTTCTGGATTTATTAGAAAAAAAATTAACGCAATTATTATGGCAAAAGGTAAGCGTGTTATTTGTTCTGCTATGTGTTGAGCAAAGTATCTAAAAAATGGGTTTAAAGGTTGAATTAAATATGGGGAAATTTTACCTAAGAGATTATCTTCTTCAAAAGTAAAGACAACCCAAACTACGGAAAATTGTCTTACAAAGAACGCACTCAAAAAATATCTTGAGAGCATTACATTACTTAAGTTAATAGATTCATTTAAGTTATTGTTTGTCCATATATTGAGCATGAAAAAAGGTATTATTCCTGATATTGCCCATAAAGCTATTTCTACTCTATATTCCAACATATTTGAGTACTGTACTTTTAATAATGTTATTAGCTTATTTTTATTTAAATTAAACATTTATATTTTTTCCTTCACTAAAATATCCCCAATTATTTCGTCAACAGGAGGCTCATTTATATATAGATCCTCGATCTCAAATTTGTTAAAAATATTATTTAAAGTAGATTTAATAGAATCTTTTTTAATTGTTATTGTAATTTCTTTTTGATTTTGATTTTTAATATTAAATCCTGAATTGCTTAGTTCTTTAGCATCTTTATCCGTCTTGCAAATTATTAGGATATCTTTAACAGGAGATATTTTTTTTAATAGTTTTTCCAGTCTCCCATCGTATGTAAGATAACCTTCGTGAATACATAATACCCTCTTGCATAAAGATGTAATATCTTTCATGTAATGACTAGTTAGACAAATTGTTGCATCTGTTTCTTTATTATAAATTTGCAGAAATTTTCTAAGATTCCTTTGAGCATTAATATCTAGCCCTAGTGTCGGTTCATCTAAAAATAATATATTTGGTTTATGTATTAAAGCTGCCAATAATTCTGATTTCATTCTTTGACCTAAAGATAATTTTCTAACAGGTATATAAAGCTCATTTTCAATTTCAAGCATATCTGACAACTTTTTAATTCTTTTTTTAGCTTCAAATTTTTCTATGTCATAAATTGCGGCATTTAAGTAAAAAGATTCTATTGGAGGAAGATCCCAAATTAGCTGTTGTTTTTGTCCCATTATTAAAGTTATATTTTTCAGAAAATTAGACCTTCTTTTATAAGGCAGGTTACCTGCAACCGACAACCGACCTTGGCTTGGGTGAATTAAACCACAGAGTATTTTAAGAAGGGTTGTTTTCCCAGCTCCATTAGCCCCAAGAAAACCTACTATTTCTCCTTTTTTTATTCCGAAATTTATATCTTTTATAACCTCAATACTTTTTGTTTCTCTTTTAAAAAAATGCTTAAGTGTACCTTTTAGTCCAGGTTCTTTTGATGATATATCAAATGATTTTGATAAATTTTCAACCTGAATAATATTCTCTTCCATATTATTTGAAAAGTAAGTTTTAATTTTGGATTCTATAAATTTTAAAAATCTAAATTTATTTATTTAGTTGAATATTAAAATCAATTAAACAATATCTTTTAATGAAACAATAAGCCAAGTTATAAAATTAATCGGGTTTAAAAGTTCACTGGATTTAAACTTAGATTCGTAACTAATATTATTAACTGCATTCAGTATAAAATTATTTTCTAAAATTTTATTTTTATTTACTTCATTTTCTATTATGTTGCCTTTCTCATCAAGAATTTGAATTTCATTCTCAAAAAACCACTCATTTTTCCCATTTGATAAGTTTAAAAATACTCCAATACCCATACCATCAGTAATTTTGAAATCACTTATAGTACATTCTGATGAAATGTTTATCGCTTCAATGGTCTCTTTAGTTAATCTATCTTTTGAAAGCTCTAGATTAACCTTAACCGTGTTTCCTATTTTTACTTTATCTAGGATCGTCATTTATGAGTTATTATACTTATAATATTTCTATAATCGTGATAATAAAAAAATATATATTCTTGTTATTATTAATTAGAGTTTTTGAATACGGCTTCTAATGTCTTTTTAATTATTATCGCTAATATTCTTAGGAAAACAAAACTTATTCCTAGCCATCCTAATAATACTGAAATTGATAATAAGCTTGAACTAAGATCTTTTTGTAAAAATTCCTGCATAGAGAATGAAATCTTATTCATCAACTTTAATTTATTTATTTAGTTTATTCGTTAATTAGATATAAATGCTTATAAATTATATTTATTTAACTGAGATTAAATACAAATTTTGATGATTTAATTTCATAGGCTAATATAAATTTAATCAAAAATTATTAATTTGGATCTCTCTTTAAATTCATATTTAGGAATTTTTTTAATCCTAGTTGGCTTAATAGTGCGTATTGATTTTAAATTTATTATTCAAAAGGATCTATAAAACAACCCTTTTTTAATTTAAAATTTATATAACTTTTTAAAATTTCCTGCCATTGCAAAAATATATATTTTAAAAAAAATTCTTTAGTAATATTTTGATTTTAAAATTTAATTTAATTAGCTTTTATATTTAATATGATTAATAATTATCAAAATTATAGATTATTTTAATGAATAATGATTTGGAGACCTTTAATTATTTTATTGATGATCTACTCTCTTCGGAGGTTAATTTATTAAATAATGAGCTTGATCTTCTTTTAATGCAGTATCTTTTTAATTCGATAGATCTAGACTCATTAAAGAATATGGATAGTGAAGAAGAAATTAGTGTTGCATAATAGTTCTTAATTATGAAATATTTTTATGAAAAATTTTGGGTTCCTTTCTTTGGTGGAATTTTATCAAAGTTTGTTTTCTTAATTGAAGGTAAACAAACAAAAAGAAAGGATAAAAAAACTAAACTTTAACTGAAAACTTTGAATCGTTGTTGTAAGTATTTGATAGTTAATATATTGAAAGCAACAAAACATATTCTCTTAATTAATTAATTTATGCATGGTTAAGGTATCCAATGAAATAATATTAAAACTTTTATGAATAACAAACCTTTTTTAAAACCATACACTGTACATTATAGAGACTTTCAAAATCTTAGATTAGAAAATTGTTTTTATGCATTAGATGCTTATGAAGCAAGAACATTAGCTATGGAGTTTAATAAATATATAAATGCACATCCCAATAGTATTGATTTAATAAGATGCGAAAAGTGATATTTAAATAGATATTTGAAAGTTTAAATCCTATACACTTAAAAATTTATCAATAACTGTTTGGCTTAATTCACTTGTAGGCCCACTTGCAACAATCCCTCCCCTTTGCATTGCATAATATCTACTTGCCTGCCTAACAAAGTGTAAGTGTTGTTCAACTAATAAAACTCCGATACCAGTTTCTTTAATTATGAGATTTATAGCGTTTTCAATATCTAATACTATATTTGGTTGAATTCCTTCAGTAGGTTCGTCTAGTAACAATAATTTTGGTTTACCTAATAGTGCTCTCGCAATTGCAAGTTGTTGTTGTTGCCCTCCACTGAGATCACCTCCTTTTCGTGATAGAAAGTCTTTTAAAATAGGAAATAAATCATAGATACTTGAATCAATATTTTTATTTTTAGATAAGCCTCCAGGAAGCGATTCCATTCCCAACATTAAGTTTTCTTCAACAGTCAGATAAGGTATTATTTCTCTTCCTTGAGGAACATATGCCATTCCTTTTCTAGCTCTTTGATGTGGGGCCTTTCTATTTATATTTTCTCCAATAAAGTTTATTTCTCCTTTCTTTGCCTTTAATAGCCCTATTAATGATTTTAATAAAGTAGTTTTCCCTACTCCATTTCTACCTATTAAACAGATCATTTCTCCAGATTTAAGGTTTAAATCTACATCTCTGAGGATATGGCTTTCTCCATAATAAGTATTTAATGATTTTACTTCTAATAGATTTTTCATATTTATTCCTCCGGTCTTCCTAAATAAACATCAATTACCCTTTTGTCATTTTGAATAGTATCCATTGTACCTTCACATAATACTGTTCCTTGATTTAGAACTGAAACATTACTATCAAGTCTTCTTATGAATTCCATATCGTGATCTATAACAACCACTGTATTATCTCCGGATAATGATTTTAATAAATCTGCTGTCAAATCAGTTTCCTCATCTGTAAGACCTGCAACGGGTTCATCAACGAGCATTAAATCAGGTTTTTGGCCTAGTAACATTGCTATTTCTAACCATTGTTTTTGACCATGTGATAAGGCACCAGCTTTTGAATTGATTTTTTTAGATAAGTTTATAACTTTCATTAAATGTTCTATTTCATCTAATTGATCATTTTTGATTTTTTTATTAATTAGATTTAAAGGACTTTTAGGAGTACTTACTGATATCTCAAGATTTTCTCTAACAGTTAGATTTTCAAATACTCTTGGGCTTTGAAATTTTCTTCCTACACCTAAACGTGCAATTTTATGTTCTTTTCTTCCTATTAATGATTTTCCTTTAAAAAAAACATCACCTTTAGTAGGTTTTATTTTACCTGTTATTACATCTAGAAATGTTGTTTTCCCCGCCCCATTTGGACCAATTACAGCTCTTAATTCTCCTTTTTTTAAACTAAGGTTTAGATCATTTAATGCTAGAAATCCTTCAAAGCTAACACTTATATTTTCTAAGCTTAATAGATAATTAGTTTTCTTATTCATTTTTTAATCCCTCCGTTTCATTTTTAATTTCTAGACTTGGGTATGTTTCGATTTTCCTTTTCAGACCAAGTTTTTGAAGCAGATTCCTTGGTCCTTCTCCTTGTACCCATCCTAAAACACCTTCTGGTAATGCTGTAACTACTAGAATAAATATTCCACCCTGAATAAACATCCAGCTTGCCGGTAAAGCTTCACTTACTAAACTTTTTGCATAATTTATTAAGACAGCTCCAAGTATTGCTCCCAATAAAGTCCCTCTTCCTCCCACTGCAACCCAAATAACCATTTCTATTGAAAATGGTACTGTCATAAATTGAGGAGATACTATTCCTGATTGAACAGTGTACAAAGCACCAGATATTCCTGCTAAACCACCTGCTATAGAAAATATTATTGTTTTAAATAAGACAGGATTGTAACCTGTGAATCTGACTCTTGGTTCGTCATCTCTGATCCCTATAAGAATATTCCCAAATCTTCCTTTTACTACCCATTTCGAAAAAAACCATGCCGCAATAACTAATAAGGCTGTAATCCAAAAAAACATTCTTTGGATTGATTCTGAACCAACCATTTGTCCAAAAAGTTGAGTTACATCAGTTTTTAACCCGTTAGTACCATTAATAAGTTTTTGTTGTCCATTAAAGAAATTAAAGAATACTAAAAGAGCAGCTTGGGTAAGTATTGAAAAATACACACCTTTTATTCTGTTTCTAAAAACAAGAAATCCTAGTATTCCTGCAACTAATGCAGGTATAACCCAAATTGCAAATAAACTAAAGATTGGAGATCTAAATGGTTCCCAGAAAAAAGGTAAATTGTCAACTCCATAAAGTCCAAAGAATTCTGGAATATTATTTGGAAATTCAGAGGAGCTTGTTATCTGTAGATACATTGCTGCACAGTAACCCCCAAGAGCAAAAAATATACCTTGACCAAGACTCAATAAACCAGTAAATCCCCAAATTAGATCTACACCCAAAGCAACAATAGCTAATGATAAATATCTACCAAGAAGATTCAATCTGAAAACAGGAAGAATTGATGGAGCTGCGATAATAAAAGCAATAATGAGCACCCAAATAACAAAAGTTGATCTTTTTCTTAGTTTTAAGTTTTTAAATTCCATTAACTCTCAACCATCCTTCCTTTCTGGGGGAATAAACCAGTAGGTTTGAATTGCAGGAATATTACTATTAACGCAAAAATCATAACTCTAGCCATACTGGTAGTTGCAAAGAAATTTATTGTATTTGATAGTGGTAGAGGCATATCAGGCCATATTGATAAAAGGCGACCAGCTCCAATTAAATCAGTCATTATTCCTATTCCAAAAGAGGCGAAAATTGTACCCAATAGGTTCCCTACACCTCCTAAAACTACAACCATAAAACACCCAACTATATAATTTCCTCCAACATTAGGCCCAACAGATCCCAAAAGAGATACAGCAACTCCTGCTACACCTGCCAATCCAGAACCAATTCCAAAAGTAAGAACATCAACTTTTTCTGTTGATATTCCAAGACAGTCACTCATTTCTCTATTTTGAGTTACTGCTCTTATCCTCATACCCCAAGCACTTTGATTCAAAAATAAAGTTATTGCAATCACAGATATTAAAGTAATTATTATTATCATTAATCTTGTTTTTGGGAAGGTTGTTCCAAGAACTTCAACCTGACCCCTCATCCATGTTGGAGCCGTAACATCCACATTTCTTGCACTAGCTCGACTTAATTTGCTAACTGAAGATGAAATTAAATTACCGGAGAGAACTCCCGCTAAAGCTGCAAATATCCATGAACTAAATTTTACATACTTAAAGTTTATAGAATCTTTTACTTTTGATGAAAATACTGATGGTAGAAATAAACCTATTATGAGACTTATTACAAGTCCTGTCCCATAAGCTAAAGGAATACTGCGGACAAACTGTTGAAGTATAAGGCTTACTCCCCATGTTGCAAGCAAAGTCTCTAATGGACTTCCGTATAACTTTCTAATTACAGTTTTTTCTAAAAGTATTCCTACTACTCCACTGACAATAAATGCAAAAAAGATAGATACTATAACGTAAGCATTGTAATAGGGTTTTAATAGTGGGAGTTTGAAAATTAATTGAGTTACATATGTTGTGTAAGCACCTAGCATCATTAATTCACCATGAGCAAGATTGATTACACCCATCAAACCAAATACAATAGCTAAGCCCAAGGCTGCTACAAGTAAAACTGATCCGATCGCTACACCGTTGAATAAACTATCAAGAAGCAATTCCAATTTTAATAAGAAGAAAATTTAAGTGGATATAAGAAGAGGAGGCATCAAGCCTCCTCTTCTCTTTAGAAGTAAGCTTATGAAATTAAAGCTTATATCTTTCTCCCTTAGATGGATCTGTCCAGTCACATGCATAACCTTTTGAACTAGGTTCAAATTGGTTCCATGCTTGTGGGAACACAACTCCATCAGTTTCTTCAAGAATCTCGAATCCACCTTCTGGCTTGATTAAACCAATTCTTACTGTTTGAGCAAGGTGATGGTTAGGCATAACCTCAACTGGTCCTTGAGGAGCGTCGAATGTTTGTCCTACTAGTGCTTCTCTAACAGCACTGTTCTCAAATGTACCTGCATCTTCAACTGCTTGTTTCCATAAATAAACCATGTTGTAAGCAGACTCTTGAGGATCAGCAACTACTCTGTCACTTCCATATAGAGCTTTGAAATCAGCTGCAAATTTCTTGGATTCAGGTGTATCGATAGACATCATGTAGTTCCAAGCACCATAATGACCTTCTAAAAATTCAGGTCCAATAGTACTGATTTCTTCCTCTGCTATAGAGTAGTTCATTACATAATATCCATTACTAGGAGTGATCCCAGCATCCTGAATCTGTTTAAAGAAAGCAACGTTTTGGTCACCATTAAGTGTGTTGATAATTACTCCACCACCAGTTGGCGCTAACGCTTTTTTGATCTTGGAAATAATAGGAGTAACTTCAGTATTTCCTAGAGGTAAATAATCTTCACCTACAACCTTTCCTCCAAGTGATTTAAGTTGTTCTTTGGTAATTGTATTTGATGTCCTTGGGAAAACATAGTCTGAACCAACTAAGAAAAATGGCTTTCCAGCGGCAGGAGATCTCTTAAACATAAAATCAGTTGCTGGTTCTGATTGTTGGTTTGGTGAAGCACCTGTGTAGAAAATGTTGTTTGAACATTCCTGAGCCTCATACTGAATTGGGTAGTAAAGAAATGCATCTTTTGATTCATACACAGGAAGCATTGCCTTCCTACTAGCAGATGTCCATCCACCAAATACAACTGGAACCCCATCCTGGTCGATTAATTTTTTAGACTTCTCAGCAAATGTTGGCCAGTCAGAAGCTCCATCTTCAACGATGTAATCGATTTTGTAGCTTTTGCCACCAACGGTTACTCCTCCGGCAGCGTTGATTTCTGCAATAGCCATTTTTTCAGTATCAACAAGAGTTGATTCAGATATAGCCATTGTTCCTGAAAGGGAATGTAAAATACCAACAGTTACTGTGTCATCGAAACTTCCGGAAGTATTTGAACCTCCTCCGCATGAAGTAACTGAAACGGCAAGTGAGGCAGTAGCTAAACCTGCCAAAATACGCCTTGAAATTCTCATGAATTCGTTTAAATTAGGTAATTGACCCACATTGGGGGGATAAAGTAAAAGTTATAAACGAGTGGGATTTAGTTTTGTAGCGTAAGTAACATTTTGTTGAATCCAATATAAAACTTCCGATTATTTTTTTGACTTTAAATGTTTGGTATTTGACCGACTAGATACTTAATAACGTCATCAACACCACTGCCGGAACTAAGATTTGTAAAAAACCATGGTTTACCATCTCTCATCATATCTGTATCGTTTTGCATAATATTTAAATTTGCACCAACCATATCAGCTAAGTCAATTTTGTTGATTAATAACAAATCAGATCTTGTAATCCCAGGACCTCCTTTTCTCGGAATTTTATCCCCAGCCGATACATCAATCACGTAAATAGATAAATCTACAAGTTCTGGACTAAAACTTGCCGCAAGATTATCTCCTCCACTTTCAACAAAAATAAAATCCAATGGATCATATTTGTTTTCAAGATCCATTACTGCATTTTTATTAAGTGAACAATCTTCTCTTATTGCAGTATGAGGACAACCACCAGTTTCTACTCCAACAATTCTTCCTTCCTCTAAAATCTTTTTCTTTATGAGAAAATTAGCATCCTCTTTTGTATAAATGTCATTAGTAACAACAGCTATTTTATATTTCTTTTTAAGACCTATGCATAAAGTTTCAACTAATGCTGTTTTTCCCGAGCCTACTGGGCCCGCAACTCCTACTCTTAATTTGCTGCTCATAAATTAATTTCTAAAAAGTTTTGTATATAGATCATTATGGTTTTGTTGAGCCATAGATAAGCTTATATTCCCAACATAAAGATCATTGATATTACTGTCTACAATTTCTTGGGAAACTTCTGAGATTAAATCCAACAACTCAAGTTGAATAGTTTGTGCTTTTATTGAACCCATGGGTATAAGTCTTATTGCAGCACTAAGTTGATTTGCAGTCCATGCATATATAAAATTTTCGATCATTTCTAATTTATTTATTTGAAAAGAGAAGCAGGCCCAACTCCATGCTAAAGACCAAGAGATATTTTTATTTTTTTCATATAAATATTCAAATCCAAATTCTTTAGTCAATTCAAAAAGTGATTTAGCCATTTGAGTCTGTTGATCTCT
>QBXG01000031.1:0-12561 GCA_003283445.1 Prochlorococcus sp. AG-321-D23
CCTTGGCTAAATGCAAAAATTACTGTGTTGCATGCTTGCTCAGATTTATGGGCTTGCGGAGTAAAACTTTCATCTGTTCAGGCCTTAATATCTCTTCCAAAAGTAGAAAAAGATTTTCAAAGCTACCTTTTTTCTCATTGTCTAAAAGGGATAAAAACAACAGTTGAAGAACAAGGAGGTAAGTTAATTGGAGGACATACTTTTGAGTCAAGAAGTTTTGTTGATCAACCTTATTCTTTAGGAATAGATATTTCTTTAACTGTTCAGGGAGTATTGAAAAATGGAGCAAAACCATGGTTAAAATCCGGTATGAAAAAAGGAGATATTATACTAATGTCAAGACCTCTAGGGGTGGGAGTTTTTTTTGCTGCTCAAATGCAAAATATTAATTTGAAAGATAGTTCAGAGGAGATAATGAGAAATTTAGTTACAAGCCAGCAACCATTAATTGAAAAAATTTATTTGCTTCAAGATAAGTTTGGAGAAACATTTATAAATGCAGCTACTGATGTAACTGGCTATGGATTTATAGGTCATCTTAAAGAGATGATCGATTCATCTAACTTATTAAGGAAAGATAATAAGCTTAAGCCTATTAGGGTTTTATTAGATTTATTAGCATTTAAAGCTTATCCAGGAGTATTTGATTTAATACAAAAAGGAATCAAAAGTTCTCTATTCGAATCAAATAAAGAAATATTTGATCAAATTATTGCAGAAAAACGTGATAATAGAATTATCGCATTTTCAAAAAAAAATAAAGTTAATAGTGACAGCTATAAAAAAAAGATCTCATTATTATTAGATCCACAAACTTGTGGGCCGCTTTTGATATGTTGTGCTCCTAAGTATGAAAAATTTTTAAAGGATGAATGGTATAAGGTCGGAGAAGTAATCAATTGATAGTTATTTCTTTTTGATCTTATCGATCTCTAAATACCTCAACCTTTTAATTTCATCCCCCATTTCTTTCCCCGGTTGCCATCCTTCACTTTTTAAAAATTCTCCACTTTTTTTTGACTTAATAAATTTATAAATAAATAGCCATTTAAAAAAAGATTTCCAAAATAAACCCCCATTGCAAATTAATAATTTCACTGTCTCTTCATCTAAATTTTTTGTTTCAATAAATTCAGTCCATTGCGAGGGAGTTAAATAGAGAAATTTTTCTTTTTCATTATCTAATTGATTTGTGATGTTTAAGTAATCTTTGAGAATCTTCTTTTCCTTGCTATTAATAAAAAATCTTTGACAAGTAAGCTCTAAGTCTTCTGAATTTTTTAATAGGTAGAGAATATAATTACCTTTTAGTTTTTTAATCCATTTTAAACCCCTTAAAAATTTATTATTAATACTAATATTTTTATTTAGAATAGAAATAATTTCCCATTCGTTTAATAAAGAAACTATTTTTGCGAGATTATCATATTTGTATATTTCTGCCAATTCCATCCTGATTCTTATACTTATTCCAGGCGGAAATTTAGATTTAACATCATCCTTCATAATATCCCAGGGCCATCTTTGGATAATCTTTTGCGACTGTTGAAGTGATTTATCTGAAATTTTAAAATCTAATCTTGAAGCATATCGTGCGCATCTTATTAATCTACTAGGGTCATCTTGAATACTATTTTCGTGAAGCAAATGCAATTCTTTTTTTTGAATATGTTTTATACCATCAAAGAAATCATAAATTTCTTGGTTTGAGAATTCAAAAGCTATTGCATTTATACTAAAATCTCTCCTTTTTAAATCCTCTTTAATATTGGCATGTTTTACGATTGGATTTAATCCTGGAGCCTCATACTTCTCTTTTCTTGCAGAAGCTATATCAATTTTTAAATCATTAATATTTAGTTCTACAGTGTCGTATATTTCAAATTCTTTTATCAAACAAAGTTCAACATTTGAGATATTTTTTTTTATGAATTTTGCTAAATCAACAGAAGATCCTTCTGTAATTATATCAATATCAAGTGGATTGAAAAAAGTCTTTTTATGAATTTTAGTGATTAATAAATCTCTTATATAGCCACCTACAATTGCAACTTTAACGCTACTATTCAATTCAATATAGTGAGAAATTATATTAAATAAATTAAAAGGAATTTTTAATATTGCTGAATTTATATAAGCAGAAATATCATTCATGCAAATTTCAGTTTATTGCTCTTATTGGAGCTAATCTTGGGTCTAAAATTTTGCTCCCTTTATCACCAAACTTTACTGCTAAGGATATTTTTTCGCCACTGCCAAAAATATGTATAATTTCACCTTTGCCAAATTTAGAGTGAATTACTTTATCTCCAATCAACCAACTTTTTCCTTTACTGGGTCCTGAATATAATTTTCTTACTGCATTTATAGGTCGATTAATAAATTCATTTGAATCGTTTCTATCTACTCTTGTTAAACGGTCAAGATGACGATCCCTTCTGATAGAAGCACCACCTGATTGTGGTAATTCCCCGTCAATTAGTTCCTCTGGTATTTCTGAGAGGAATATTGAAGGAATTGTTGCTTCTCGCATGCCTCCCCACAATCTTCTCTCTCTTGCATGTGATAAGAAAACTCTCTCTTTAGCTCTTGTTATACCTACATAGCATAATCTTCTTTCTTCTTCTAGAAGAGAAGGAGTATCAATTGACCTGTGGCTTGGAAATAAACCTTGTTCTAGTCCAGTTATAAATACATTTTGAAATTCTAATCCTTTACTGTTATGGAGAGTCATTAAAGTGACAGAGTTGGGATGATTTTTTTTTGTATCATTGTCTGTTGTTAAAGCTGCTGTTGACAAGAATCCCTCTACATCTGGGTTCTCGGTCTCTTCTTCAAATTGAGTAGCAGCATTTATTAATTCCTGAAGATTATTTCTTCTATCTTCAGATTCCTCTGAACCACTTGTTAATAAATCACTTAAGTAACCGCTTTTTTCTAAAATTAATTGAAGAATTTGAGCAGGCCCCGAGTTCTCTATATAGCAAAGAAGGTCATTCATAAGCTCTGTAAATTTATTAATGCCCTTTGATGATCTGCCTATAGTCTCATCTAAGCTTTGTTTGTCATTTATGACCTCCCATAAAGGAATGTTCAACTTATTTGATAGCTCATTAAGCTTTTGAATAGTTGTTTTTCCTATTCCCCTTCTCGGGACATTTATGATTCTTAAAAGGCTTACATTATCTGAAGAGTTTACTAAGACTTTTAAATAGGCGACAGCATCTTTTACTTCTCTTCTGTCATAAAAACGTAATCCGCCAAAGATTGTATATGGAATTCTCCACCTTACAAGAGATTCTTCTAATACTCTAGACTGAGCCCTAGTTCTATAGAGGATTGCAAAATTTTTCCAGATTGGTTGATTATTGTAATTATTTAGAGACCTTAATTTTGTTGTTATTGCCTCAGCTTCAGATATCTCATCATCGCAACTAAGCAACTTTAAAAGTTCTCCTTCCTCCCTTGTAGGCCTTAAAACTTTATCAATTCTTTCAGTATTGTTTTCAATCAAAGAGTTTGCAGCGGTAAGAATATTTGATGAAGATCTATAGTTTTCTTCTAATTTAACTAAAGAGGCTTTCTGATCATTATTAGATGAATTTTTAAAGTCTTCTTGAAATCCAATTAATATTCTGAAATCTGCTGCCCTAAAACTATAAATACTTTGATCCGCATCTCCGACAACAAAAATTGATCTATCATTCCATTCGCAAAATTTTTTTGGTTCAGTATTCCCTGCCGTAATTAATTTAATCAGTTCATATTGTGTCCTATTTGTATCTTGATATTCATCAACTAATACATGCTGGAATCTTTTATGCCAGTAATCCCTAACTAAATCATTTTGCCTTAATAAAAACACAGGAAGTAGTAGAAGATCATCAAAGTCTAAAGCATTATTTTTTGATAGAGATCTCCTATATCTTCTGTAAGCATCTGCAATTATTTTATCAAAATGATTATCAGCTTTTTCTTCAAGGTCATTAGCTGTAAAACATTGATTTTTCGCGTTACTAATAGCCCTCTTAATTTTCTTAGGATCAAATCTTTTTGGATCAAGATTCATATCTTGACCAACAATTTCTTTTACTAGGGTCTGAGAATCTGTCTCGTCATAAATAGAAAATTGCCGTGTCCAGGTTAGGCCTTCAGGATCTTGATATTTTTCTATATCGTATCTTAAAAGTCTTGAAAATAATGCATGAAAAGTTCCTATCCATAGGTCCCTTAGTCTCTCTTGATCAATATTTGTTCTTAATTGATTCTGATCAAATTCCTTTAGGGTTGACCAAGGCTGCCCAAATTGATTTAAAGCTATTTCTTGAGCAAGTAGTACTTGAAGTCTTGCTTTCATTTCTTTAGCAGCTTTATTTGTAAAAGTTACTGCGAGAATGTTATGGGGATCTACAGAGTTATTTTCAATTAAATTAGCAATTCTATGAGTAAGAGCCTTGGTTTTTCCACTACCTGCACCTGCTACAACTAGCAGTGGCCCATTGATATGATTTACAGCTTTTAATTGTGCATTATTTAAGGATTTAAAAAGAAAATTGTTGGTTTGATGCACTTTTTATAGGTTGTATTATTAAAAATTTTTACCTTACTTTAATTTGAAGATTGAGGGTTAGTCTCTAATTCTTGTAATGCTTTTTTTAGGTTTATTAGTTCATTATTATTATTGATAATTTCTTCGAACTTATTCTGAGGCATTTTTAATTTAACACTTCTTTCAAAAATTTCTTTTTCTAATCTTTTTTTATAAGAAGAAACAAGTTTTTTTGATAATTTTAATTCTTGCTTATCCAAAATTTTAAGGAATAATAATTCTATCTTAGCGAAAAATTTTTTTTATTTACAATATTTTGAATATCACTTCGAAATATAGTTTTTGATTAAGAACCATTTCGTTTATTTTAAGAGTTAATTATTTTAATTTACTCTGATCTATTATAAATAAATAGAAATTTCAAGTTTTTAAATTTAAGAATGACAGTTTCGAATAGTAATCAAATTTTATCAAATGATAGAGATTTAGAAAATATAAGTAATAAAAATATTGAATACATAAAAGAATTTATTAATACCGCAAACTCAAGATTAGATGCAATAAATTCAATAACAAATAATTCTCACGCAATTGCCGCTGATGCTGTTACTGCAATGATTTGTGAAAATCAAGATTCAGTTAATACAAAAATATCTATAGATACCACCAACAAGATGTCTGTTTGTCTTAGAGATGGAGAAATAATTTTAAGGATTGTATCTTACCTTTTAATTTCTGATGACGAATCAGTTTTATCTAAAAACTGTTTAAAGGATCTTAAGAATACTTATTTGGCCCTTGGTGTACCTCTGAAAAATGCTATCCGAGTTTTTGAACTGATGAGAGATGCAACGATTTCTGATTTAAAGTCCACTGTAAATACTATGAAAGGAGAAAAAGAATTTCTTCCTGATTTAATTTCTAATACAGAGTTTCAATTTGAAAGGATAATCAATCTTTTAAGATAGACATATTTCTTATCTCAGATGTGTGTGAGGTTTGTATTACGGTATTGTTTTCATTATTTCTAATTACTGAAAATCTGGATCTAATATGATTTGATAAAAAACAAATTCTCTCTTCAGAAGCTGTTGAACTGTAAATAGTTTTAATATTTAAGTTCTCATTTTCATCAATCAAATATTCTGATGATGAAATCACGGATTCAGTATATCCCTTATTACGTAGAACAATCCCCTTATTTTTGTCCTTTGGTAAAAACAATAATATGGTTTTATCTTGTTCAATTTTTTGATCAATCTCCCAATCACTTATTGCCTTCCAACTTATTGATAATGCAATAAAATAAGGTTTAGAGGTGTAATTATATTTTTTTAAAAGTCCTAATACATTTTTATTATTGCTTTCTAACTCTTTTATTTCTATTTTGCTAGTTGAATTTTCAACTTCCTGAAAAGCTAAAGAGTGAGTGCTTCTTATGGATTTCCACTCTCCTAAACTTTTTTGAATAAATTGATTAATTGTTATTAGATTCTTCGTCAAGTTTATCTTCTACTGAATGATTGGTAGCTTTTTGAATCATCCTTACCATAGAATCTACCATTAATCTTTTTGCAGAAGTTACTTTTAATCCGGAAGGTGTGGTTGATATTTGTTCTCCAGGACGATCGTATGATGTAGGTCTAAATGGAGTCATCTAAAAATTTTTAAAATCAACAGAATTAATTCTTACATGAATAGTCATTATTAATGTTGTTGTTTGCGAAAATGTTATATCTTTTATTGATGGTTTTAGGATGGTTATTTCTTGCCTTATTTTGGAATTTTTCTTTTTGCTAAACCTGAAACAGTTGCTAAAGCAAACATGCCTAAAAGAGCTATTCCCAGGAATAAACCTGCTCCCTGACTGACCCCAGCTCCAACAGCAACAAGAATTGAATCACTGATTAGAAGACTTATTAGTAAAGCTGGGGTGAAAATTTTCCACCTAGTTCCTCCAATACCGATTGCATAGCTGAGAAAATCAAAAAGTCCAGTCATAAGAAGACCTGTCATTAGAAAGAAATTTTCTTCTAATTGGTTTTGATTAAAACTTTCAATTCTTTTCATTGCTTTTGAGCCTACTAAACCACGTACAGGGCCACGACCAAAATATCTTGCTATGAAGAAAGCTGCTTGGCAAAAAACGATATCAGAAAAGACAATTGTTATATAACCCTCTTGGAACCCTAATAAGGAGCCAGCCAAGAGTGAATAGGCCGAACTTGGTAGAGCAGGTAAAATTATACTTACTCCTCTAAGAACAAATATTCCAAAAGGAGCCCATATTCCCATACTCTCTACCTTGTTCCTTAGAGGTTCGATGCCATAGTTTTGTATGAAATAAATTAAAACAATAAATATTGCTATAAAAAAAACTACCGAGAGGAATTTTTGAATTTTATTCATTATTTTCAGAAAATTCTTTAAGAGCTAACTTTTTTAAATTAATATTTGATTCTATAATAAAAACACCAATCAATAAAAATTTTCACAAAGTTTTTATTCTTATTTTTTTCAATATAGAATTTAAGCAAACTTCATTAGTAAATTCTGAATTAAAATTGAAAATTAATAAGATATAGTTGTTAATGTTAAAATCCAATTTATTGATTTCTTATATTTAATTATTTTATGATTAAAGCCAATAATAAATTTTCATCAATAGTTGTTGTCAATATTTTTTCTTTGGTTGTTTATATAATTTTCTCTTTTTGTATTTCAATAAAACAATCATATGCTTTGTCTCATGAGTGGGTTGGAGGTCCAATTAGTGAATACGGCGAACAAATATGGGATAGAAAAAGTATAAAAAGGAATAAAGATGGTTCTGTTAGAGTATTGAGCAAATTTATTCCAAAAACCAAAAGTGAAATAACACAAGATATTCTCTATACAATGGACATAAACTGTTTTGAGAAATCTTTTAGAGATGTTGATGTTTTCACAGATGAGGAAAATAGTCGTTTAAATAATCTTGCTGATTGGCAAGATCCAAATGGAGATGAACTAATTTTGGGTGTGATTGGTCAAGTATGTAGAGTGGATAAATAAAAAATTAAATTAATAAATATATAAATATTTATAAAAAAAACCCGTCAAAGACAGGTTTCTAAAGGTGCCAGGACCCAGATTTGAACTGGGGACACGGCGATTTTCAGTCGCCTGCTCTACCAACTGAGCTATCCCGGCTCTAACTTATACACTCTAAATTAAGATGTGTAGTTTGTGAAACCCCTTTCATTAAATTTTTATAACTTGATTAAAGGGTTAACGAAGAAAAATTTATTGATTCGCATTAATTGCTAATAAAGCTGTTCCAAATGAAGTCGATTTTTTACATGAAATTATTGGGATATTAATAGTCTGTTCTCTTATTGCTCTCCATTGAGGATTTCTTGAACCTCCACCAGTAGTAACAATTCTTTTTGGAAGAGAACCTGTCAGCTCATATAGTTTTTCCCATCCTTTCAATTCAATTCTTGCTAACCCCTCGAATAATGCCTGTAAATAAAGTGAGTCGCTTACTGGCCTAGGGCTAAGAATTGGCTCCAAAAAAGGATTGTTAACAGGAAATCTCTCACCCCTACTATTTAGTGGCAAAAGATTTAGGGAAGTTTTTTTTGATGGATTTATTTGTCTGCTAAGTTCTTTTATTTCTAAATCAGAAAAAAATTGAGATAAAATTCCACAACCAGCATTTGACGCCCCTCCACATATCCACTCTTCACTTACTCGATGGGATGTAATGCCCTTTTCTTTGATTGGGGCCTTATTAATTTTTTTAACTACGATAGTCGTCCCTAAAACTGTTAGACCTTCTTCTTTCTTCAATCCTGCAGCTAAAAAAGCTGCATTTGAATCAGTTGTTCCCGAGACTAATCGTATTTGCTTATTTAATTTGAATCTTGCTGCTAAGTCATTATCGATTTGACCTAAGATTTTTCCACTTTTTATTATTAGAGGTAAGCATTTTTGCCATGAAGTATTGAGATAACTTTTTGGCCAAGTTTCTTTTATTAGATCCCAACCAAGTTTGATATTATTGCCTTCTTCTCCATATGTCCAATCTTTCAAAAACCAGCCAGTTATAAAGTCAGATTGATGTCTTAAAATAATATTTACCCCAAATTTATCTATTAGTTTTAATGCTTTAGCCAAACTACTATATGGGGTTTGCAAATGATCTTCTCCAACTGTTATGGATTCAATAAGTATTTTGTTTTCATTGCATGCTTGATCGTAAGGTATAGCTTCCCCTATCGGATCCCCTATTAAAGTACAAGCCGTTAAAGTTCCAGAAGTACCGGAGATTGCTAAATTAACAATATTTTTTTTAATATCTAGAGGTAAATTATCTAGAAGTTTTTCACAAGAATTAATCCAAGAGTTAGGGTTTTTAAAGCCATATTGATATGGAACTGAATTCGTATATTTTAATTCCTTTTTAAAATTAATTATAGATATTCTTGCGCCACTAGTCCCAAAATCTAAGCCCCCAAAAAAATCATCTGGCATGAATAATTACAAAAGTATTTTTGAGGCCTCTACTAATTGGGCTGATTTTTCTTCAACACTTTCCCAAGGAAGATTTAGATCATTTCTACCAAAGTGTCCATAAGATGCAGTTTTTCTGAAAAATTCCCCACCCATTTTTTTGGGAAGATTTCTTAAATCAAACTCTTTTATTATTGCTGCAGGCCTTAAATCAAAGTTATTTTTAATTAGTTCTTTCAAATTATCTTGAGAAATTACACCAGTACCAAATGTTTCAACAAGAATTGAAATTGGTTTGGCAACTCCAATGGCATAACTTAATTGTACTTCTGCTTTTTTTGCTAATTTTGCTTTAACAATACTTTTAGCGACATAACGTGCAGCATATGCAGCTGATCTGTCAACTTTAGTAGGATCTTTACCAGAGAATGCCCCCCCTCCATGCCTTGCATATCCTCCGTAAGTATCTACAATAATTTTTCTACCAGTAAGTCCTGCATCTCCTTGAGGTCCCCCTACTACAAATTTACCTGTGGGGTTTACCAGGAATCTGGTCTTTTGACTTGATGGTTTGATTTCTAAATCTTCTGTTGCTGGCAGTACAACATTGATCCATAAATCTTCTTTTATCTTTTGACGAATTTCTTCTTCATTTGTAATCCCATCAATCTCAGCCGTATGTTGAGTTGAAATTAAAATGGTGTTTATTGAAACTGGGACCCCATTTTTGTAATCAATACTTACTTGAGTTTTCCCATCAGGTAGAAGATAATCAAGAACTTTTTCATGTCTTACTTTTGCAAGTTGTATTGCTAATCTGTGAGCTAAGCTAATTGGTAATGGCATTAATTCAGGTGTTTCATCACATGCATAGCCAAACATTATCCCCTGATCACCAGCCCCAGTATTATTTTCCAAGTCCTCATTCATATCATCTGCTTCATTTACTCCTTGGGAAATATCAGGTGATTGCTCGTCAAGAGCCACTAAAACGGCGCAGCTATTTGAGTCAAAACCTCCAGCTTTTGAACCTTCATATCCAATTTCTTTAATTACTTTTCTGACAAGTTTTATATAATCAAGCTTTGCTCTAGAAGTTATTTCACCTGTAAGTAAGCAAAGGCCTGTGTTGACTACTGTTTCGCAGGCCACTCTACTTTCTGGGTCTTCATTTAATAAAGCATCTAAAACAGCGTCACTGATTTGATCACATATCTTGTCTGGATGACCTTCGGTTACAGATTCAGAAGTAAAAATAAAATCACTCATTTATTAATAATTTAGGAATAAACTAATCCTAAATTAAATCGTAAATAATAATCAATATTTATTTACTTGGAATTACAATAATTTTGTAATCTAGAATTAATTTGTTTATTAGTTTTTAATTAATTAAAAATAAGAGTTTATACGCTTTCTGCAATCTCAACTGTCTGCTCCTCATTCTCATCAGTTTGCTCAAGTAACATTTGCTTATATTTTGCCGCCATTTCTTCAGCTTTATTAAAAACTTTTTGTGGGTCAGTTAGCATATCGCCTGGTTCGGGTTCTAGAGCTTTGGTTGATAAAGAGATTCTACCTCTCTCGGAATCTAAGTCTATTATCATTACTTTCATCTGATCATTAACATTTAAAACATTATGAGGTGTTTCAATATGTTCATGACTAATTTCAGAAATATGTAGAAGACCACTCACACCACCTATATCAATAAAAGCTCCATAAGGTTTTATTCCCTTTACGGAACCTACAACAACTTCTCCGACTTCAAGTCTATTCATTTTTTTCTCAACTAAAGCTCTTCTATGACTTAAAACTAATCTGTTTCTTTCTTCATCCACTTCAAGAAATTTTAAAGGTAAATATTCTCCTTCCAAATCTTCTTTTATTTTTCTAGCACTAATATGAGATCCAGGTATAAAGCCTCTCAATCCTTCAACTCTTACTAAAGCTCCACCCCTGTTTGTGGCAAAAACCTCGGAATATATAGTTGCATCTTCTTTTTGTAATTGTCTTACTCTTTCCCATGCTCTTTGATATTCTATCCTTCTAATAGATAAAGCTAATTGCCCATCTTCATTCTCCTCACTCATTATAAAAAATTCTCTACTTTCTGAAGGTTGTAAAACATCACTTAGTCCTTCAACTCTATTTATAGAAACTTCTTGCATAGGCATAAAAGCTGCAGTTTTAGCCCCTATATCTATCATTGCTCCTTTAGGCTCTAAAGCAAAAACTGTACCTTTTACAAGATCGCCTGGTTTGAAATTATAATCATACTTTCCTAATAATGATGCAAACTCTTCTTGAGTAAATCCTGCGGTATCCAAATCACTATTTCGTCTGCTTGAAGAAGAATCAGCAGAGGGAATATCCTTATGGTCAAATGATAAATCTTCCTCTTTTGGAGTCTCTGAAGTATTTTCTTCTAGGGTTGAATTTTCAATTTCTTTTTCGTCTGAAATTTCTTTTACGATTTGGGAAGGATTTTCGATCATTTGTTAAAACGCAGACCACCTAAGATGGTTAGAAAGGAACGCTTTTAGCCTGCAAACTAAAGAGCAAATTATTTGTATGTTATATTCTACACTTTAGTAGGCTAAATTTATAAAATTGAAGCTAATTCATTTTTTGAACTACCTTTTAGGGACTCAAGAGTGGAGACAAAGTCTTTTACCCCATTAAATTTCCTATAGACTGATGCATATCTTATATAAGCAACTTCGTTTTCTTTCCTTAAGCCTTTAAGAATTAATTCTCCAATTTGAGAAGATTTAATATCTTTATTTGAGTCTTGTATGATTTGCGATTCAATTGAGTCAACAAAATTAATAATAGATTGCCTCGAAAATGTTGTTTTTTCGCACGCTCTAGATATTCCAGTAACTAATTTATCTTTATTAAATAATTCTCTGCTCCCATCTTTTTTAAGAACAGAAATTGGCATTGTTTCAACTCTTTCATATGTGGTAAATCTGAAGCTGCAATTTAAACACTCTCTTCTTCTTCTGACACTTTTTCCAGTATCAGCAGATCTTGATTCTAAAACTCTGCTATCTGTATTTTGACAGGTGGGACACTGCATATAGTGAATTAATACTATCTTCAACTCTAATAGTAGATTAATATCACGATTATGAAAAGTGGTAAAAAAAACCCCCCCTATTTATAGGAGGGTTTTTTTACTTTATTTTCTGTCAAATTTAGGTGGATCTCTAAAAGCGACTGCAAAAAATAGAGTAACAACTGCGAGAGTTAAGATAAGAACGTAAGCAAAAGCTTCCATGAGAAAAAATAATAAAGTTTAAATTAAACCCTTCCTGGGATTCGTCTAGTGGTTTCGTCTCCAAGTTTCTTAAAGAGACCAAATTCAACTTGATCACCTATCTCAGAGTCAATACCAGCAAAGGAGTCTTTGTAAAGTGTTCTTGAAGCATGCCACCAATGACCAAATAAGAATAATAAGCCGAAACATAAATGTGCGTAAGTAAACCAAGCTCTTGGGGAACTTCGGA
>QBXG01000032.1:0-12506 GCA_003283445.1 Prochlorococcus sp. AG-321-D23
AAAATTAAGAATAAATAATCCCAAGATATATTCATTTAGTTATAAAACTCAGAAATAATTAGAGGCCATTAGTTATATTAGGTTATAAAATTTTTTTATATAAATTCCATATTAAGAATCTAATGCTACTTCTATTGCGGCAATTAAATTTTCATCGAATGGCTGGATACTAGGTTTAAACCTTGCAATCACGTTACTGTCTTTGCCAATTAAAAATTTTTCAAAATTCCATTCAACATCACCCTTTGGTTCAAAATTATTTAGTGTTGTATATGGTTCAGTAGTATTACCTTTCGCGTGAACTTTTTCCATAATTTCGAATTCAACACCATATTTTGAAGAACAAAAATTCTTTATCTCTGTAAGAGAATCAGGCTCTTGATTTCCAAAGTCATTACAAGGGAAAGCAAGAATCCTTAAACCTTTTTTTGAATATTTATCGTGAAGCTTTTGGAGATCATTATATTGAGCAGTATTACCGCAATAACTGGCGACGTTTACTATCAAAATTACATTTTCTGAATATTCGCCAAGTTTTTTTGCTTCTCCACTTGCTGAAACAACGGTTGTGTTTTGGACTTCTATTATCATATGTTTTATAAATTCATCTTTTGAAGATAACATTGAAAAAATGTTTTTGCGTTGTTTGAGACTTTTTTAGCCTATTATTTTTATTTGTAATTTTTAGTAAAAAGTTTTTTCTCAACTTATATAATTAAGTAATCATATTAAATAATCAACTTGGACCCCTTAGACCCTCTTACTGAAATTATTAATTCAGGACAGGGCTTCTCGCCTTCAATTGCTCTAGAACGAATCCTTTGGGTAATGATGGGTTTTTTCTTTCTTGGTGCTATTTCAACTTCAATTACAAAAGGAATGAAGCAAAATGATTGGTTCGGAAATAATTCTTTTTTGTCTAATTTAAAAGCTAATAAAAGAGAAGATAAACTCTCTAACAAGCTATCTGACGATGACAATTAACATAAATTCATTTAGTGATGGACAGTTTTAAATTTATTCCCAAGAAAATATTATTACTTGGTAGTGGCGAACTTGGGAAAGAATTAGTGGTTGAAGCTAAAAGATTAGGCTTAGAAGTGATAGCTATTGATAAATACGAAAATGCCCCTGCGATGCAATTAGCTGATAATTCTTTTGTAATAGATATGAGTGATAAGGAAATTTTAAAAAAAAAGATAAAAGAACTTAAACCTGATTTTGTAGTTCCCGAAATTGAAGCTCTATCAATTGAAGCTTTAAAGGAATTGGAAGAAGAAGGAATAAATATCGTTCCTAATGCTAGAACTGTTGAAATAACTATGAATAGGGATAAAATAAGAAATCTTGCATCTAATGAATTAAAGATAAAAACTGCAAAATTTAGTTATGTTTTTAATGTTGATGAGCTAGAAATAAAATCATCTGAAATTGGCTTTCCTCTTTTGCTAAAGCCTCTAATGAGTTCATCAGGAAAAGGTCAAAGTTTAGTTAACAGGAAAGAAGATCTATTTTTAGCCTGGAACGATGCCTTGAAAAATTCAAGAGGAAAAATAGTTGGTGTAATACTTGAGGAATTTTTAAATTTTGATTATGAATTTACTCTCTTAACTATTAGAAAAGATAGTGGTGAGAATGTATTTTGTGAGCCAATAGGTCATGAACAATACAAAGGAGATTATCAATGTAGCTGGCAACCATTGGACATGAATCAATCCTTGATTAATGAAGCCAGAGAAATGACAACAAAAATATTAAATAATTTAAATGGTTCGGGTATATATGGGGTTGAGTTTTTTGTAAAAGGCAAAGAGGTTATATTTTCAGAATTATCTCCTAGGCCACATGATACGGGAATGGTCACCTTAGTTAGTCAAAACATAAACGAATTTGAATTGCACTTAAGAGCCTTTTTAAATCTACCCATACCAAATATTTCAATATTAAAGCCATCAGCAACCAGAGTAATAATATCAGATAAAGAATCTAATACTCCTTCATACTCTGGACTAAATGAGGCATTAGAATTAGAGAATACTAAAGTTCTAATATTTGGGAAACCAACAGCAAAGAAAGGAAGGAGAATGGGGGTAGTCCTTTCAACTGATGATGACCTAAATATTGCTCGAGAAAATGCAGACAAGTCAGCACTTAAAATAAAAATTGTTTCCTAATTTATAGATTATTAAATAAATATTATAAAAAAACTCCTTATTTCCTTCGTTTTTGTTTTCTGTCTTTGTATGTAATATTTAAATGTATTATTATTTTTTTCTATGATAGAAAACTATAAAGGTTGGGATATAACTTTGACATGGGATGATAAGCATTCTTTTGGGCATAATTCTTGTATTAACGATACTTTTAACCAAAAAGAAAAATGGAAAGGAGTTAATTTAAATGGTAATAGAATTTATGGAGCATCCCTTAAGGAAATAAGACA
Organism: Prochlorococcus sp. AG-321-D23; assembly: GCA_003283445.1. Taxonomy (GTDB): domain Bacteria; phylum Cyanobacteriota; class Cyanobacteriia; order PCC-6307; family Cyanobiaceae; genus Prochlorococcus_A. The sequence goes on from QBXG01000032.1 coordinate 2,444, forward strand.
TATTATTGATTATCCAAGGCTCCATAATTAATTATTTATAGAAATAATTAATTTTCTTCTTTCTGATTATTATCATCAATTAGTTCGTTTGCAAGTTCTCTTAAATCACCTTTAATTGATACCCATGTAAAAGCAGCAATAAAAACTGTAGCTGATATTGCTATTGTAATTGTTTCTAAAGGACCTAATCCTAATGCAATTGCAAACATGTAAAAGTTAAGATAATAATTTATTATATTCCACATTATTAATTAGTTTTAATTGAGTATTCTTTTGAAACTTAATTTAATTAATCTCGAAACATTATGTATAAATAATCTTTAATATTTTTCTTCTTAAGAGATTTTTTATAAATCTCTTTTTAGTAAGAAATATTCAAAAATTATTTGCTAAAATAAAAAAATTATGATGCAAAAAAAATGTTCACAATGTAAGAATTTAATCTCAATAACAGCTCCTACTTGCCTATTCTGTGGTAGACCTAATAAATTTGTAACTAATAATTACGTAAAAAAAAAGTGGAATAAAGAATATAAAAAAGATCGATTTAGTAATTTTAAAATACTGATCTCTAAGAAGTTATCTTTGCTTTTTATTATTATTGGGATTTTAATAATACTACTTATAAGTTTATATAAATAGAATAATTATTAATTTAAAATTGCATCTATAACTTCTCTTGTATTTGGTGAAAGATTATTTTTTTTAATGTAATCAAGAACTTTAACTATATTTCTTTTATAAGGATTTTCATATTGCCTATAAGTACTAAATATTTTTAAAAAACGTGAAATTACTATTGGATTTGATTTGTCATATTCTAGAATTTTATCTGCGATGTATTTATAACCTGATCCATCTGTGGAGTGGAATAATGAATTTCTTGTTACGTATGCATTTAATATAGATCTTAAAGTATTGGGTGATTTGACATCAAAATATTCATTTTTAAATAGAGCTTCAATATTTTTTTGATTATTATTTATCTCAATAGATGCTTTAAAAAAGAACCAATTATCTAAGACTACTGGATTGTGTTTCCATTTATTAAAAAAAATATTTGAAATTAATTCTCTTTCCGGACAATTAATCCTTGTGAATACATTCAAAGCAGCTTTTGAAAGAGTCATTGAATTACTATCTATATAACTAATTACTTCATTTTTAATTCCTTCATATTTACTATGTAAAAGTAACTTCCATATTGTTTCTATTAGTTTTCTTTCATCCTTACCCTCAGGCCATATTTTAGTAATGTTTTTATCAATCTCTTTAAGCTTATTCAGTAGTTCTACTTTTAATTTAGTACCAAAAAGATAATTTAATTCGTCAATAGTTTTATAAATTTTTAATGGATCGACTTTCTTGATCTCAGATTCTATTTCAGAGAAGGTAGGGATACTAAGAATTTCAGATAAAAGAGATAAATTTATACTTTTATTATTCCTTATTATTGATCTTAATGTTGTTATTAATTTATTTTCAATATTAATATCGGGTTCTTCATATATTCTTTTGCAAATTATTTTTTTATAGATACCTTTTATCGTGTCATATATCGTGAAATAATCAGTTTCAAATTCTAGTATTAATAATTTCTCTGCAAATGTAGTATCTGTTTCCCATTTAATGGGAGCTGAGAAATTTCGAAAATAAGAAATTATTGGGTTATCAAATTTGGAGTTTATATTTTCTAAAGTGAATTCTTCTTCTTTTTCTTTTAAGATAAGTGTCTTATTTATTTTTTCATAATTATTCAAGAATATTGCAATATTAATAGGAATTATTAGAGGTAAATCGTTATAAAGATTTTTTTTATTTGAATTTATTTGCGAGACTTGTATTTTAAGGATTTGTTTTTCTTTATCCCATTTTCTTTTAAACTTAACTAGTGGAGTTCCATTTTGTTTATACCAAGTTTTAAATTTTTCAATATTTATTTCTTTGTTGTTCTCTAAAATCTTATCAACAAATTGATCAATAGTTGCTGCTTTCCCATCATAAGTAGAAATAAAATTAGTAAAACCATTATTAAAGTTTTCATCTTTTACTAATGTTTTAAGCATCCTTATTATTTCTGCTCCTTTTTCGTAGATAGTAGTTGTATAAAAATTGTCTATCTCTAAATATTTTTCAGGTCTCACTGGATGTGATGTTGGACCAGAGTCTTCTCTAAATTGTGCTTTTCTTAAGAATTTTGCATCCTCAAGTCTTTTTATTGAACGATTATGAAGATCTGCTGTAAATTCCTGATCTCTAAATACTGTTAAACCCTCTTTTAGGGATAATTGAAACCAATCTCTACAAGTTATTCTATTTCCCGTCCAATTATGAAAGTACTCATGAGCGATTACACCTTCTATACGCTCTAGCTCTTCATCAGTCGTAGTCTCTTTATTTGCAAGTATTAATTTAGAGTTGAAAATATTAAGGCTTTTATTTTCCATCGCTCCCATATTGAAATGCCTAATTGCAACAATATTAAATAAAGATAAATCGTATTCAAGATTATATTTTTCTTCGTCCCATTTCATTGACTTCTTCAATGAATTGATTGAATGTTGTACATATTTTTCATCACCTTTTTCCACGTAAATATTTATTTCTACTTTTTTATTAGATTTAGTATTGAAGTTATCTTTTATGCAGTTCAGTTTTCCTGCAACTAAAGCGAAAAGATATGAGGGTTTAGGATATGGATCTTCCCATATCACTTCGTGCCTTCCGTGTTCAAGATCATTTGCTTTGACTAGATTTCCATTAGAAAGTAAAACAGGATAATCTTCCTTATTTGCCTCTATCCTTACTTTGTATTTACTTAAAATATCAGGCCTATCAGAATGGTAACTTATTCTTCTAAAACCTTCTGCTTCGCATTGCGTAGTAATAATTCCATTACTTTCATACATTCCTAAAAGTGAAAAATTCTCCTTTGGTTTAATTGTTCCCACAATCTTTAAGGTAAAAGTTTCTTTGAGTATGGGTTTAATTAATAATCTATTTCTTTGTATTGAATAGTTATTTTCTTCTAATAAAGATTCATCTAAATATATCTTTTCAACAAATATATCTATCCCATCAAGAATAAGGGAATTTATATTAATATTCTTTTTGATCAATTTTAGCTCGGTTTTAACAATTACTCTTTTGTCTTCAATTATGAAATCCAAAAAAATATTAGGTATTTCATAATCAAAGGATTTATAATCCTCAAGTTTTATATATGGATTATTGTTCTTATTGTCTGAAACGTTAAGCATATTTAATTAATTAATCCTCTACACTAAATAATTTATTAAAGAGTATTATGTGCATGATAAATTAAAATAATTAGGTTTCTCCTAATTGACATATATGATCCCTGATTACTCCAGATGGAAGTAACTCATACAATATCGGATTTTTATCTTTTACCAATCCCTCTTGATTTATTTCGTATCTCCAATCCCATTTCCTGTCAGTAAATGATAAGTAATCTTTCCTAAGAGAATATGGTAGCATTAGCTTTTTTCCATTCCAATCTATATTAATAAATGCTCCAGGTTCAATCTCAGAGATGGTTTTAACTATTGAGAAATCTCCATTAATATTATTTCTAATTACTAAATCGAGCTTAATATTGTCGCAAAAATAGGATGTGTTTAGCGCAAATAGACAAATTGTTGAAAAAAATAACGAATAAATTTTAGATAACCCTTATCTTTTTCTATTTTATTAGTTTACAAGCACTAAAGATATAGTTATAAATTTTCTTTATTAAAAAATATCTAAATTTTTACAGAATCCATAGTTTTTAAATTTACCAAGTTACATTTTACTTCTTCTGCATATTCCTGAACTGATATAAATTTGTTTAAAAGACCTGTATATTTTGCTTCTCCTCCAGCAGTACTTGAAAGTATATATTTTGGATTAAAAGTTTTTATTAATTTGGGAAGCACATCTGCCCCTTTTACAAAAGATCCAACTATAGGAAGTTCAAGGTTAATTATTGGAGTTATGACTGCATCTAATTCTTGAGAATTAACGTTTTCATCAAGATAACCATGTGGTTCTATGTAGAAACCCTTTCCTTTATCGTCTTTTACTATGTATCCATTTTCTATTTGTGGTACGGGAGCACCAGCAGTAGCTTCTATTTCTAGACCCTTTTGCATGATTTTTTCTGTTGGTTTAATAACTTTGATCGAAGTAAAGCCTAATTTTTCAAGAATTCCTTTTGCACTATTGGGGCAAATGATATCAATATCTTTTTTAAACTTTTTTAATGAAGGAACATGGCAATGATCGGGTAATCCTTGCGTCAAGAGAATTATATTAATGTCTTCCTCAATTAAAATTTCATTATCTAGTGTACCTTTGAAAAACCACTCTCCTGGAGAGAATATCAAATCACCTGTAAGCCAGGGATCTATTATTAAGTTGGTTTTATCAAATTTGATTAACCAACCGTTTGAACCTAGGTATTTGGCTTCAAAAGTCATTATTCGTGATAAATATAAATAGACTATAAATAAAATTTGTAAATATTGAGTAAAAAATTTTATGGCTTTGGTATATCAATTAATTCTGTGATGAGATATTTTTAAATCTAATTTGTTTTATTTAATGGTTTTCAAAAAATTTATTAATATTTAGTTTCATTTAATATTTGAAATGATTTTTTTTTGAGATTAAATATGAGTACTTGATTTTCTTTTGATTTACTCTTTAAAGTTTTTTCTTTTAATGATTGAATAGGAATTAATGCTAATCCTCCAGTCCCTGAAAATATAATTGGCATGGTTACATTTTTATTGCCATTCATTTTTTGTAAATCTATAGCTTGTGAAACAATATTTTTAGCTCTTTCAAATCCATGATGTTCTATTAATTCAGACCATAATGAATTTACTGACTCATATTTTGAAAATTCAATTTGTATACTTTTCATTAAAAATTTAAGGAAAACTAAATTTTTCAGTGAGATTATTTATTTAACTTCTATTTTTAAACCCATCCATCACTAATTGCAACATATCAATAACGTCCCCGTCAGTTAAGTCAAGATCTTTTTTTAAATCATTGCATGTTAAATTCATTTCCAGTGCAGCTTCTGCCATATGATTTATTTTCTGATCTTTACCACCTAAAGATATAAATGGATTGAAGTTTTCTATCATTACTTTTTGATATTACTTATATGTTCTAGCTAAGAAATAATAAATTATCTTCTAATCACAAATAAGCTTAAAAATATGTCATTTATTAATTTGGAGGTAATCATTTTTTCAAACCAAAGAAGTTGACACACCTTTTGCAATTAAGGCCAATCTTCTTGCTCTTACAAGGAAGGGAAACAATAAATTCGTTCTTTTGTTTGATTTAAAGATATTTGATAAGAGTTTTAAAAGTTTGCCAGACGGGTTATTTATTTGATTACATATTTTATTTATTGCTTCAGCCCCATGAAATATATCATCATCTTTAAGAAGGATTGCTCCTCTATCTATGTCATAACCTTTCTCTAAAAGAGATTTAATTATTTTGGGATTTTTTCTACCATCGAGAATAGAAATTTTATTTATTTTACTTTTAAGTTCTAAAAGTTCTGCAAAATGATTACAAAAGGGACATTCTCCATCATATATAAATGTTAAATTTGTATTCATAACCATTTATTTTAAATGATTTGATCTTAAGTGAAAAATTAATGATCTGTTGTTCATAAAAGACTAATAAGTAAAGTATTACTTTTGTCAAATATTTAATAAGCAACAAAACCATCCCTTCATTGAATTACTTTCGAATTACAAAGAAATGTCTCAATTTGGGTATATTCCCTTCAATAATTCTGTATGCTATCTCCGAGATAATTGTATTTAAAAATCTATGAATTTATTAGCTTCATTCGCCATTGGCGGTTTTAATCCTTGGGCAGCAGGTGTTGGGATTGGTTCTTTAGTCCTCTTTGGGCTAGTTGGTTTAGTCGCGGGACCAAATCTTAGCAAATTTGATACTGAGGAATAAATAATTTATAATTTTTAATTTAAATTCTAAGAGACTCTTTTTGAGTCTTTTTTTTTAGCAGTTTTAAGAATTTTTCTTTAGAGTAATGTAAATAAAAAAAATTAAATGTTACTAAACCCTTTTGCTCCTCTAGCTTTCATTAAAATTACTTCTCTCAAGGCTACTACATTTTTTCTATTAGTTCTTCTCATAAAGTCTAATTTACTTAGATTAAAAGGGGGTTTGATAGGTGGCCTGTTTGCCTTGATACTTATTTCAGGAATATTAGCTTCTACATCTATTGCGCTAGGTTCACTAATTTATGCTTATAGAGTCAAAAATAAAACAGAAGAAGATAACACTGTGCAAGATCTTGAGACAGTGAACATATAATTTTGATCAAATTAATTAATAAATAATGTTATTAGAAAGGTGTTCCGGGTACAAAATGCAATACTAAAAATCCAAATCCAGCAGCAAAAACGATTGAAACTGCGATAATCAAAAGGCCTGAAGCCATACCACCCTGTTCAAATGCCATAAAATTTAGTTATTTTTACAAATATAATTCAAATATAAGATAAAAGTAATTGTGTAAATTACCTAAATCAGCCAAATTTGTTATTTATTGTATAAAGGAGTAAGAATATAGAAGATAATGAAACAATAGTTCCTAAAATTATTAAAGGTTTTGATTTTTCACTATTTTCTTCTTTAGGAAATTTTTTTGATAAAGAGTTATTTTTATCTTTATTAATAATATTTGAGAATGGTTTTTTCACATTAAAAAACAAATTTAATAGGTTATTAATTCATTGATTTAAATAAGTCTTTGTGATAATCGACAATATTTTGACAACTGGTCACAGGAGTAAATTCCATATGAATTCCAAATTTTGCTCTCCAAGGGGCAAAATGTTCAAAAACCTCCTTATCACTATAAGCTTTACACAAACAAACTACTCTTCCTTCACCAGGAGCATGTACTCTGAAGAGCATTTCAAAATTTTCAGTTTTGTCAGCTTTAGCCATTTCGCCATTCTCCCATGCCTCTACAAATAACTTATAGGCCTTAACCTGATTATCAATATCTGGAAATTGACAATCCGCAAGATACATTTGCATTAGATTTTTTTATTATTTAAATATATTATCTGTCAAAAACAAACTTATTTCTTGCACTGTTTTAATTTGAACATCATGTAGGGATTTTTTACGGGATAAAATGAGATGATAATATTTCTAGGAATTTCCCAATATCTTTTTTATATAAACTGTCAGTAATTTTTAGAGAGAACAATTCATTATCGTTCAATTCTTCCTTTTGATTATCAAAATTAACATTTCCTTTAAAAGTAATGTTTTGCATGAAAAAAATAATTTATTACTATTTAAAATTTAAGCAATTTATCTGAAATGGCAATTTTCTTTACATAATGTTTTGTCTTTTTAACCTTAAATATCTATATAACCTTATCTATGATGTAAAAAATTGTATTTAATATACTAAAGACTACGGTAATAAAGGATGCTAGAACAGGCAATAGATTAAACCATAATTGGGATGTTTTCATGGCTGAATCTATTGGTAAGAATTTTTCACTCCTTTTTATCCTTATTTGTAACCAAAAAATTGATAATGGATAAATTACCTTTGCGAAGGTTATAAATATAGAAAATAAATATCCTTTTTTTGAATAGAGTATGTAACCTGAAAATATATATAAAAACCAAATAAGGGATCTTTGCAATAATAATAATTTTTTGCTTCTGCTACTCATTTTTTATTTAAGCAATTAAAAATTTTTTATCATCTTATACCTTTCAAATGTTATATTCTTGATAATTATTTTTTCTTTACGAATTATTTTCCAACTATTTTTTAGAAATAATTTATAACTAATTAAGCTTGCCTCTGTTGTTAAGCAAGGTAAACCCTCTTTTATGGCTTCCTTTTCTATTTTTTGAAGTAACTTTGTCCCATAACCTTTCCTTTGTGAATCTCCTCTGCAATATAAAAGGGAAATTCTATTATTTGGATATCTTGAGGCAAAAGCAATTATCTTCTCTCTTTCATTAATAAGCCATCCTTTACCTTCCTTTAAGGATAAATTAAAATATTTATTATCCCAGGCTTGACTTGCCCAAGCTCTCTTTTGTTCTGAAGTATAAATTTTCTCATCTATAGAAATTATTGAATCAAAATATATTTTTTTTAATTCAAGTTGATCTTTTTGGGTAATTTGTTTTAAATTCATTGAGTTGAGTTCAAATTACAATGTCAAATAAAAATATTGTGGCAATTGGAGGTGGAGGTTTTGGAAGGTCCTTGGGTGAACTTAAGATAGAGAAATATATCACTTCATTAGTTAAAAAGGAAAGACCTAAAATCTGCTTTATTCCTACTGCATCAGGTGATAATGATTCATATAAATTAAATTTTTATAGAGCTTTTTCAAAATTAAATTGTATAACTAGTCATCTTGATTTCTTTTCAAGAACAGAAAACTTGGAAAAAAAAATTCTATCCCAAGATATTATTTATGTTGGTGGAGGAAATACAAAAAGTATGTTGGCGGTTTGGAATGAATGGGATCTGCAGAATATCTTGAAAATTGCTTATGAAAAAGGGATAATAATGAGTGGTGTCAGTGCTGGCGCGATATGCTGGTTTGATCAAGGAATTACGGACTCTTTCTCTGATAAATTAGAGATAATAAATTGTTTGGGAATAATAAATGAGATAGCATGCCCTCATTATGATGAGGAAAAAGAAAGAGAACCTTTTGTTAAAAAAATGATTAAAAACCAAAGAATTGATTCTTGTATTTGTATAGAAGGCAATTGTGCCTTGCATATTAAAAATGATTTTAATTATTTATCAATTAATTTTGGAAATAAAAAGAAGTGTATAAAAGTATCTAAAGAAAATAATGAATTAATTAAAGAATATTTTAAAAATTATGATTGTATATAAAAAACTATATATCTTCGTTTTTTGCAATTGATACTAATTCCACACCCTTATATTTAATAAAAGAAGCTGTCCATATTTCTTTTGATAGATTACCCAAATATTTTAAAAATTGGGTTGTATCGCCGTCTCTTATCCATTCAGATTTTATAAATGGAAGTTCTTTCTGCATTCTTTTTGGATGCATATGAACTAATAGTAGGCCTTTATCTTCAGATACTCTTTTTAAGGCTCCTTCATCACTTCTTTGGAAAACTCTTAGAAGAAGATTTAGAATTACTTCTTCGCCAAGTTTAATTAAATTACCTTCTTCTTCTATTTTTTCTTTAATCTCTTTACCACCTAAAGGCATTGCCCTGACATTATTTTGCTCTATTAATGCAATTGCAATTAGATAATCCTGACTTGCCATATTCTTTTGTAATCTTGTTTAAATTATTCTAACCCCTCGACCTCTTCATATATTTGATTTAATAAGATTAATTGTATTAATAAAAATACAAAAATTATAAAGTTATTTTTTGCAAGTTCTTCCGTTCTTTATTTTCCCTAAAATATAATTATTTTTATAATGATTTATTGTATTTCATATGAAAACTTTATTTTTATTATTATCAGGATTAGTTTTAGGTTTATGGACCTCTTGGTCAGGGATAGTAAGTTATCCCTAATAATTGAAAATGCTTTAAAGATATACTTGTAAATCCTCCAAAGAGTAAATGTCTTTTAGGGCTGCTTTAGCTGTTTCGGTAAATTATATATTAAAAGCTAATAGAAAAAATAATAATTCAAAAATAAGAGTTGTATTTGACGCATGCTTTCGTTAACTCTTTTTACGTATAAATTTTTTATAATTAGAACATGGCTAATGATTTAAGATTCGAATTATCTTTTAAAAATACTTTTCAATTAGAAAATAAACTTAATTTTTGCATTTCCAACAATATTAATAAAATCAATATCCCATGCAAAGGGGTAATAAAAAAAGAATTCCTAAATGAGACTATAAAATATATTGGTGAGAACTATAAAAATTTAGATGTCATTTATCATTATAGCCTTTATCATCAATATACTAAGAATAGAGAATATTCATATTTA
>QBXG01000033.1:0-11891 GCA_003283445.1 Prochlorococcus sp. AG-321-D23
AATTTTATATTGTTGATTAACACTCAAAATAAAAAGTTTAATAAATATTTTTATCCATGCTTGGGAGGCATCTTTGGGGGAATTGCTACATCAACGCACTTTTGGTTGCTTTTTATGCCATTATCCTTATTTATTTTGTGGAGTAGAAGCGATAAAAAATTAGCAAATTTTCTTTGGGGTTTTTTCTTTATTTTGGTAAGTCATTCTTGGCTTTATGAACTTCACCCACTGACCTGGTTAGGTTTTTCATGGATATCAAGTTTAATTATTTCCCTTTCAATCTTGTTAGGTTGCTCTTTAATAGGAGGAATATTGGTTTATTTATGGGGTCTTTTGAGTGACAGAATTCTCCAAAAAAAAGATATTTCTGAGATGAACTCTTTATCATTAACTATAAAAGTTTTATTGTTATCTTTTGCCTGGGGTTTGGGTGAATTCATTCTTTCTCAAACTCCTCTTTTTTGGATAGGTTTGGGCGAAGGAATAGTTCCCGGAGATTTATATCTTGCGGGTTTAGCAAGATGGATTGGTGCAAGTGGTTTATGTGTAGTGCAGTTAATTATAGGTTTTTGGATATATCTAATTTATGAGAAATGGAAAAGAAAATATCATTTTAAAAAAACATTCTTATTTGGGCTTTTAATTATCGTTATTTTACATTTCCTTGGAGGTTTAACAAACCCAATTAGTAGAAATAATGATTATCCAGTGGCTCTATGGCAAACTAATATGCCTACAAGAGAAAAAACGAAATTTAAAAATCAATTTATAAATGAAAAGTTGATTTTTGCTCAGAAAATTGCTCTATCAAATAATGCAAAACTTCTTATTACACCCGAGGGGACTTTGAATAATAATTTCAATTTAAATTTCAAAAGTAAGATTAGGATGTTGGCCGGAGGTTTTAGAAACTCTAAAAATGGCCTAAGAAGTTCTTTGCTTGGATATCAAATTGGGGATAAAACTTATTCATCTTTTATTGATAAACATAGACTTGTACCCTTAGGGGAGAAAATTCCAGGATTCTTTAATTTCTTCTCAAGAGGACTATCGGCAGTTGGAGGTATTCAGCCAGGATCAAATTCAAGGTTTTTTAAATGGGAATTTACTCAGCCACTTGCAATAGCAATTTGTTATGAAATTACTGATGGATTTAAAATAAGAAATGCTATAAATAGTGGGGCAGAACTAATAGTTTCAGCAGCTAACTTGGATCCTTATCCCACTAAGCTTCATAGCCAATTTCTATCTTTGGCAAGAATAAGAAGTATAGAAAATAAAAAAGATAATATAATTGTTTCAAATACTGGTCCTTCAGGATTAATAAGTGAAGTCGGAAAAGTAATTAAAATCTTTGATCCTTATACTGAGCAAAATGATGTTGTAAATCCTAATTTTTCTACTGAAAAAACTTTCTACACAATATATGGGGAAGGCCCTTTGTTCTTATTATTTTTGTTTTTAGTAGGTTTAAATTTTTATTTGGAAAACTCACAAATTATCCCACCTCCCAATAAAACTTCATCTTTATAAAAAACTGCTGCTTGGCCAGGAGTGATAGAGCTTTGGTTATCTTCGAAAATTAATTTAAACTTTTTAGTATTATTTTCTTCATTTTTTACAGGAACTAAAATTCCTTTTACTGGTTCACTCCGGTATCGTATTTGTGCTTCTACTTCTATTTCTTTTAAGGGTGCTTCAATTGAAACCCAGTTAACCTCTTTAATTATGGCTTCTCTTTTAAAAAGGTCATTTTTATTTGCGACATAAACTATATTTTTTTGTTTATCTAAACTTTCCACATATAAAGGCTCTGGCCACGCAATACCCAATCCTTTTCTTTGCCCAATTGTGAAATGTTGAATGCCATTATGAGTTCCAAGTATTTCTCCATTAATATGTTTAATTTCCCCCTCTTTAGGTTCAATATGATTATCAATAAATTTTTGCATAGATCCATAATGTTCTACTAAACATAGATCTTGACTCTCTGGTTTTTTTGCAGTTCTAAGTCCTAATCTTAAGGCCTCTTTTCTTGTCTCTTCTTTTTTAAGATTTCCTAGCGGAAGTATTAATCTGCTTAATACTTCTTGGGAAAGACTGTAAAGAAAATAACTCTGATCTTTATTTCTGTCAGCCCCCCTTAGGAGTAAGAAATCCTTGAATTGAAAATTCTCAGAGTTTTTGATGTTCTCGCATGAAACTTTTTGAACTCTTGCGTAGTGACCAGTAGCAATATAAGTAAACTCTTTTTGTTTAATAACAAAATTGAGCATTTCTTCAAATTTTACATTTTTATTACACATCGAGCATGGAAGTGGAGTGAAACCCGATTCATATCCCTCAGTAGTCTTTTTAACTACTTCCTTTTCAAAAATTAATCTTGAATCTAATATATTATGATTGATTCCTAAATCTTCACATAGACCTGCAGCGTCAACTAATCCTTCGGAACAACAAGAGCCCTCTCCTTTCATCAACCAAAGAGTAAGGCCTTCAACATTCCAACCATCTTCCATAAGAAGAGCTGCTGATAAAGAACTATCTACTCCACCTGAAAGACCAACAATAATTTTTCTTTGTTTTTTAGATTTATTATTGATAGAGGAACAGTTCTCTAACTTTTTATCCTTTAAAGTCTTTAACATGGAATTTTAAAATTTTGAACAGTTTTTAATTTCTTTGAACTAATTATGAAAGAAATGGGATGGCCAACAATTGACTCTAAACATCTAGTTGTTTATTCAAAGCAAATGTTGGATTTAGAGAATGAAATCTTTTCTCAAGGAATGCCTAAAGAGGCTTTGATGGAAAAGGTTGGAATTCAGCTATCTAAATGGCTTTTGAAAAGAAAATCTCTTTTAAAGGAGGGAATAATAGTTTTGTTAGGTCCTGGCCATAATGGTGGGGATGGGGCAGTAATTGCTAAAGAGCTTTTTTTAAAGGGATATCTAGTTAAATTATGGTGCCCATTTCCCTTAAAAAAAACATTAACGATTAATTATGTAAATTATCTTACATCTCTTGGAGTAGAAAAATTAGGAGAACCTCCTAATCCTGAAGGGAACGACTTATGGATTGATGCGATTTTCGGGAATAATCAAAAAAGAAAAGTTGATGAGGACTTGATTGAATTGTTAAATAAAAAATTTGAAAAAAAGTCTGGCAAAGTTGTAAGTATAGATGTTCCAACGGGTTTATGTCCTAATTCTGGAAAACCCTTCTCAAAAAATGCTGTAAAAGCTCACTATAATTTAGTTATCGGACTTAATAAGATTGGATTATTACAAGATACCGCACTACCTTATGTTGGCGAATTACATCACATTGATATTGGTATATCTAGAAGTCAATTATGTAATATTGAAAGTAAGATTTTAAAAATTACTTATCAAGATTTTAGAACAATTAATCTTCCACTGTTACCAAAAAATTCAAGCAAATATAAGAGAGGCAGAACATTATTAATTGCGGGAAGTGAAAAATATCCTGGAGCAGCATATCTAGCAATAAAAGGTGCTATTTCAAGTGGAGCGGGGTTTGTAGCAGCAATTCTCCCTGATTTAGTTTCAAAACTAATTTGGCAAGTTGAACCAGAAGCAGTAGTTATAGGAAAACTTAGAAGCGATCTAAATGGAAATTCAATTTTATTAGATGCCTTAAAGGATATTGATTTTTCTGCTTATGATTCAATAGTTATTGGCCCGGGGATTGGCTTGAATGAGGATGATTGGGAAAAATCAACAAAATACCTATTTGATTTTAAAGGATTATTGATTCTTGATGCGGATGCACTTAATAGAATTTCTAAATCAAATTTGGGACCTAAATTTTTCTTAGAAAGAAAGTATGAGACTTGGATTACTCCTCATGATAATGAATTCGTAAGATTATTTCCTAAGATTGAGTGTACTAATAAAGTTGAACTAGCTATAAAAGCTGCGAAAGAATTTGATATAAATATTTTACTAAAAGGAGCAAATAGCGTCATTGCCAATAATGAAAATGCATGGCAACTTTTTGGAACTGATTCTGAGACTGCGAGAGCGGGTTTAGGAGATCTTTTATCTGGATTTATTGGTGGATGTTCAGCAATAGAACTTTCTAATTTGGGAGATAACATAAAGACTGAATCTTTAGCAAAATACGTTTTTTTACACTCTTTTGCTGCATCAAAGTGTAAAAAAGGATCAAATGCTTCTTTAATAGGGGACCAGTTATCTAAATTAATGAGAAAAACAAAAACGAGGCTAATGTTATGAAAGAAACAATTATAAGGAGTTTTTTATAGTTTTAAACACATAACTATACAATTTATACCTGAAATCTGAAGCAGGTATTAAGTAATCGTGTATTTGCTTAAAAGTATAGGAAAGTTTTAATACCTCATATCAGGTTTAAAATGGCATCATCAGTATCAACATCAACTGAACCGCAAAAAAGAAGAGGTAATGACCCTATAAGTTGGTATCTTTCTAATATTGGTCGTGTCCCTTTATTAACACCTGCTGAAGAAATTGAATTGGGTAATCAAGTTCAAAAAATGATGGTTTTAACTGAAGATGGTCAATTAAATGAAAAAATAAAAGAATTTACTCCTCAAGATAAAAGAATCATAAAGATTGGAAGAAGAGCAAAAGAGAGAATGATGAAAGCTAATTTAAGGTTAGTAGTAAGTGTTGCAAAAAAATATCAAGGTAAAGGTTTAGAGCTTTTAGATCTTGTTCAAGAAGGTTCTTTAGGTTTAGAAAGAGCAGTTGAAAAGTTTGATCCTACAAGAGGATATAAGTTTTCCACTTATGCCTTTTGGTGGATTCGTCAAAGTATGACAAGAGCTATTGCCTGTCAATCCAGAACTATTCGTTTGCCAGTTCACTTAAGCGAGAGACTTGCCACTATTAGAAAAATAAGCAGGGAATTAGCTCATAAACTAGGTGCAATGCCAAGTAGAATTGAAATTGCAGAAGCAATGGAAATAGATGTAGAGGAACTTGATTCTGTATTGAGGCAAGCTCTATCAACAAGTAGTTTAGACGCTCCTGTAAATGGAGATGATGGCAGGAGTTTCTTGGGGGATCTTATTGCAGATAGTAATAATGAAGAGCCGCTTGACCAAGTTGAGCAAAAGATGCATCAAGAACAGTTAGGAAAGTGGTTAAGTCACTTAAGCGAACAAGAACAACACGTTCTG
Source organism: Prochlorococcus sp. AG-321-D23 (assembly GCA_003283445.1). GTDB lineage: Bacteria > Cyanobacteriota > Cyanobacteriia > PCC-6307 > Cyanobiaceae > Prochlorococcus_A. The sequence continues at coordinate 5,192 of QBXG01000033.1, forward strand.
AAACTAAGATTCGGGTTAGATGGAAATGAGAGACATACCTTAGCAGAAATAGGACGGTTATTAGAAGTCTCGAGAGAAAGAGTAAGACAGGTAGAACTAAAGGCACTTAGGAAACTAAGAAATTTAACCAGAAAATTACCCAGTGGGATTTAATTTAATCTTCGGCCCAAATATATTTAGTTAATTCATTAGAAGGCGGTTCTGGAGCATCTAGAGCATTTTTAACAGATTCAGAGATTTCTAAATCTATTTTCTTCTCTATACTCTTTAATTCCTCTTCTTTAGCAAAATTCCCTTCTATTATCTGATTAGCTAATTTCTTAATAGGATCTCTTTTAGCCCAGAATTCTTTTTCTTCTTCAGCTCTTAATTCATCAGGATCAGCTAAAGAATGACCTCTGAATCTGTAAGTTAAACATTCTAGTAAAGTTGGACCCTCTCCAGCTCTTGCTCTTTCAATAGCTCTTTGAGCAGCTCCCCTTACAGCTAATACATCCATCCCATCAACTTCTTCACCATGCATACCGAAAGCTGATGCTTTTCTCCATATTTCTGGGTTGCTTGTTGCTCTGTCATGAGCCATTCCAATAGCCCATTTATTATTTTCAACTACAAAAATTATTGGTAATTTCCATAATTGAGCCATATTCAAACATTCAAAGAATTGTCCATTATTACAAGTCCCATCTCCAAAGAAAGCAGCAGTTACAGAGTCACTTTGATTGTCACCTACAACTTCTTTTTTGTATTTACTTGAAAAAGCTGATCCCAAAGCAACTGGAATACCTTCTCCAATAAAAGCATATCCTCCTAATAAATGATGCTCCTTTGAGAACAAATGCATAGAACCACCTCTGCCCTTACTGCATCCTGTTGCTTTGCCGAATAATTCACTCATCACTTCAAAAGATGGAACACCTGCACTAAGCGCATGAACATGATCGCGATAGGTACTACAAAACCAGTCATGCTTCCTTTTCATTGCACCTATCACACCAGTGCTGATTGCTTCTTGGCCGTTATAAAGGTGTACGAAACCAAACATCTTACCTCTGTAGTACATCTCAGCACATTTATCTTCAAATCTTCTACCAAGCGTCATGTCTTCATAGAGAAATAATCCGGTTTCACGATCTAACTTCGCTTTTTTAAAGTCTTGAAGATTTGAAATTCTCTCTACGTGTGTTTCCAAGAAAATACCTTAATGAAGTTTTGGTTTGTTAACATTCTAAGCCTCAATGGACGAATTTCATGTTTTTTTTTAATAACTCTCCAAGACATTATGAAAAAAAATTATAAATTGATAAAATTCATCTAAAGGATTTTCAATAGGATATTTGTTTGGAACTTCCATTAGACCACTTTCGTTTAATAGGCGTAAGCCCCTCAGCAACATCTGAGGAAATATTAAGGGCTTTTCAATTGCGCTTGGACAAAACTCCTGATCAAGGTTTCACATACGAGGTTTTAACTCAAAGGTCGGAATTGCTTCGACTTACTGCAGATTTGCTCACAGATCCAGATAGTAGAAGAGATTACGAAAATTTATTACTTAATGGAGCATCAGGTTTAGATTTATCTTCCAATAGAGAGGTTGCAGGATTAATTCTCCTTTGGGAATCTGGCTCTTCCAAAGAAGCCTTTAAAATAACAAGAAAAGCATTGCAACCACCCCAAACCCCTGCATTGGGTAGCAGCAGAGAAGCTGATCTTACCTTGTTAGCGGCTTTGACATCCAGAGATGCTGCAATACAAGAGCAAGATCAAAGATCTTACTCAAATGCTGCAGATTTTTTACAAGAGGGTATACAGCTTCTTCAAAGAATGGGCAAACTAGGTGAATTTCGGAAAACTCTAGAAGAGGACTTAGTGTCGCTTCTTCCGTATCGAATTCTTGATTTGTTGAGTAGAGATTTAAATGAATTTGAGTCGCATAAAAAAGGTTTAAGTATGCTGGAAAATTTAATAATCAAAAGAGGTGGATTAGAAGGGAGAAATAAATCTGAATATAATGATTATCTAAATCAGCAAGAATTTGAATCTTTCTTTCAACAAATAAAGCCATTCTTGACTGTTCAGGATCAGATAGATTTATTTCTAGAATTACAAAAAAAGGGTTCAAGTGAAGCGGGATTTTTAGCTTTTTTATCGTTAACAGCAATTGGTTTTGCAAGAAGAAAACCTGCAAAATTATTCGAAGCCCGAAAAATATTAAAAAAATTAAATTTATCAGGACTTGACTCAATGCCATTAATAGGTTGCCTTGATTTGCTGTTAGCAGATGTTGAGCAATCCTCAGCAAGGTTTTTAAGTAGTTCCGATGAGAAATTAAGAGATTGGTTAAATAATTATCCTGGAGAAAAATTAGAAGCAATTTGTATTTTTTGTAAAAATTGGTTAGAAAATGATGTTTTGGTTGGTTATAGGGATATTGATTTAAACGAAGTGGATTTAGACTCTTGGTTTGAAGATAGAGAAATCCAAGAATTTATTGAGCAAATAGAAAAGAAGTCAAATAGAACTGTATTTAAGTCTGGGCCTCAAAATAAACCGAATTTTAAATCTCAAGAGTCTCTAAAAGATTTAAGTACAAATCCTGATTTTAATACGGATAATTTTGAAGAAGGCCGATTACCTTTGCCTGGAGGAGTGAGAGAAGATGGTCAAGAACTTGTTGAAGAAAATATTTATACAGATGAGATTATTAAAAATAAATCAATAGAGTTTTATAAGTATGCAATAGAAAAAATTGCCGAATTAAAATTTGTATTTGGAGAAGCATTAGAGAACTACAGAATATTTAATAAATCTTCTTTCTTAATATATATTTATGCTTTTTTGATTTTATTTGCTTTTGGCCTAGGTGTTGGATTTGTAAGAAATAATCCTAAAAAACCTTTGCAGGAAAAACAAATAATTGATAACTCATTATCGATAAATGAAAATAAAAATGTCTTTAATGAAGGTTTAAATCAAGAAGATAAAAAAAAAGTTCTTGATAAGTCAAAAATTATCCTCTCAGAAACTACAGAAAAAATTTCTTTTTCAGGAGAAGAATTAAAAACTGCTTCTCCCTCCTTAGAAAAAATTGAATATTTAATTAATACATGGCTTGTTAACAAAAGTAAATTTCTAGCAGGAAAAAGTGAAATTGATTTATCAAAGATAGTTCAAAATGATTTGATTGATAGATTAAAGAAGGAAAGAGAACTTGATATTCAAAAAGGTATTTACAAAAGTATCAATACTAGTATTGAAAATATTGTACTTTTAACTCAAACGGCATCAAGAATATCAGTATCAGTTGACTTAAAGTATTCAGAAAAAATATTAAAAACAGATGGAGGATTGATAAATGAAACAACTTTTACTCCTTTTTTGAAAGTTAAATATATTTTAGGTTTCTCAAATAACTCCTGGAAATTAGTTGACTACATTAGTGGTGTTTAGTACTGAGTTTTAGTATCATTTATAATACCTAAAGAAATAATAATTAATAATGTTTGATGAACTCTCTTCACGCTTTGAAGACGCCGTTAAGGGTTTAAGAGGTGAAGCCAAAATTAGCGAAAATAATATTGATGATTCCTTAAAACAAGTTAAAAAAGCATTATTAGATGCTGATGTTAGTTTATCGGTGGTTAAAGAATTCGTTTCAGATGTAAAAGATAAAGCTATTGGAGAAGAAGTCGTAAGAGGTGTTAATCCTGGACAGAAATTTATAGAAGTAGTTAACAAAGAATTAATAAATATTATGGGAAATGAAAATTCCCCATTAAACGAAAAAGAAACGACTCCTACTGTTATTTTGATGGCAGGTTTACAAGGTGCTGGGAAAACAACAGCAACAGGTAAGTTAGGTCTTTATTTGAAGGAAAAAGACAAAAAAGTTTTATTGGTGGCAGCTGATATTTATAGACCTGCAGCTGTTGAACAACTTAAGACAATTGGTAATCAGTATGATTTAGAAGTTTTCTCAGCGAAAGAAAAAGATAGTAAGCCTGAAGAAATAGCAAGAGATGCTTTGAGCTATGCCAATGAAAATAATGTAGATACCTTAATTGTTGATACCGCAGGAAGATTGCAAATAGATGAATCAATGATGAGTGAAATGGTTCGAATAAAAGAAGTTACAAAGCCTGATGAAGTTTTGCTGGTTGTTGATTCTATGATTGGACAAGAAGCAGCTGACTTGACGAAGTCATTTCATGAAAAAGTGGGTATATCGGGGGCAATATTGACTAAGTTGGATGGCGATTCGAGAGGTGGAGCTGCACTTTCAATAAGAAAAATAAGTGGAAAACCAATAAAATTCATAGGAACTGGTGAAAAGATAGAAGCATTGCAGCCATTCCATCCTGAGAGAATGGCAAGCAGAATTCTAGGCATGGGAGACGTATTAACACTTGTTGAAAAGGCACAAAAAGAAGTTGAGCTTGCTGATGCGGAAGTAATGCAAAAGAAACTTCAAGAGGCAACTTTTGACTTTAATGATTTTGTTAAGCAAATGAGATTAATGAAGAGAATGGGATCACTTGGAGGCTTAATTAAATTAATACCAGGGATGAATAAAATTGATGATGGAATGATAAAAAATGGGGAAGAACAATTAAAAAAAATTGAATCGATGATCTCTTCTATGACTTTAGAAGAAAAGCAAAAGCCAGAAGTCCTTGCGGCTCAACCATCAAGAAGACAAAGAATTGCACAAGGTAGTGGGTATCAAGCAAAAGATGTTGATAAAGTACTCGCTGATTTTCAAAGAATGAGAGGTTTTATGAAACAAATGTCAAATGGTGGAATGCCAGGAATGGGTGGAATGCCAGGAATGGGTGGAATGCCAGGAATGGGTGGAGGGAATGGTAATAAATCATTTAAAAAACAAAAATCAAATAAAAAGAAAAAAGGTTTTGGGGATTTGTAGTTTATAAATAGATACCGTTAAATGATATTATTAATGAATCTGTACTAATTTAAAATGATTAAATTGCGCCTTAAGCGCTTTGGAAAGAAAAAAGAAGCAAGTTTCAGGATCGTTGCATGCAATAGTACTTCCAGAAGAGATGGAAGACCTCTTCAAGAGTTAGGTTTTTACAATCCAAGAACTAAAGAAACTAGGCTTGATACAGAAGCATTAAGAATCAGGCTTACTCAGGGAGCACAACCTACCGATGTTGTAAGAACTTTATTAGAAAAAGGTGGATTACTAGAAAAGAAAGTTAGACCTTCCATAGCTATTGGTAAGGCTAAATTGGAAAAAGAAAAGATAGCAAAGGCCAAGAGTAAAGAGGCTGAAAGTGATAGTAAAGAAGCTGAAAGCTAAAAAATTGTCAAACTTTTTATTATTTATTAATTAGATGAAAGAAGTTTCCAAAACTGGTCACTTCACTATAGATTTGCCAAGTTCTGATGCTGCAACTGCATTATCTGGTCCTGGAAATTCTTTTTTAAAAAAATTTGAATCTCTTACTGGTGTCTCTTTAACTATAAGAGGTCTACAACTGGAATTGAATGGAGTAATACCTAAACTTGAAAGGGCATCTGCATTGGTAGAGCTAACAAGACCAATTTGGGAACAAGGATTAGAAGTCCCAGAAGTGGATCTTAAGGCTGCTCTAAGTTCTTTAAATATGGGAGAATCTTCTTCTCATGCTCAACTTGGAAAAAAGATTCTAGCTCGTTCAAAAGAGGGTAGATATTTAAGGCCTAGAACTATAAGTCAAAAAGAATACGTCGAATCTATAGAGAACTTTGATTTAACTTTTGCTATTGGTCCAGCAGGTACGGGTAAAACATTTTTAGCAACTGTTTGTGCAGCCAGATTATTAAATGAGAAAAAAATTGAAAAAATTGTTTTAACAAGACCAGCCGTAGAGGCTGGTGAGAATTTAGGTTTTTTGCCTGGAGATTTACAGCAAAAAGTTGATCCGTACTTACGCCCTTTATTTGATTCTCTACATAGTATTTTTGGATATGATAAAACTAATTCATTAATTGATAAGGGCATTATTGAAGTCGCACCATTAGCATTTATGAGAGGTAGAACCTTAGATAACTCTTTGATTATTTTAGATGAAGCTCAAAATACTTCCACTTCTCAAATGAGAATGTTTTTAACTAGGTTAGGGGAAAGATCAAAGATGGTTGTAAATGGTGATATAACTCAAATTGACTTAAAAAATGATCAGTTAAGTGGTTTAGTTGAAGCATCAAAAATTTTCTCCAATATCGAAGGAATAAAGTTTTGTTATTTAACTATTGATGATGTAGTTCGCCATCCATTAGTCCAGAAAATTATTGAGGCTTATAAATAAACTATTACTCGGGTGATCCGTACACTGAAATATAAAAAATTAGGTAGAATATGTATAGTTAAAAATGTATAAAAATGCCAGCAAGTAGTAATTTTAATCAGGCTATTCGCGATGCTCAAACTAGTTCAATTGTTGGACCAAATGTAGTACAGAAAGCTCTTCCTTATGTAGGTGGAGGAATGGTTTTGACTTCTCTAGGTGTATTGGCAGGTGTCTCACTAATAGCAACAAACCCTTCACTATTCCAACCTCTTTCTATTGTTGCTTTAATAGCTGAACTGGTTTTATTCTTCATTGCAACAAGTGCAGCCAATAATGCTAATAATGCAAAAGCTCTACCTCTGTTAACTGGATTCAGTTTGTTAACAGGATTTACTTTAAGTGGA
>QBXG01000034.1:0-11321 GCA_003283445.1 Prochlorococcus sp. AG-321-D23
ATCATGGAAAATTTGATATGATAAAAAGTTTTATCAATTTTAACCTCAATTTATATAGACGTTCTTTATCCAAAGGTCAAAGAATTGCAGTAAAGAAATTGTTTAAATTTTTTTACTATAAATATAGATTTATCAAATTAAAAATATTTTTAAATCTTTCAAATAAGGATGTTAATTTAATTCTTGGAGCCGCTTTAACTAAGCAAAAAAGTTGGTTTTCTACAAATCAAGAATGGTTTGACATTGTTCAGAAATCTCATTGGGATAGATTATTCAATGCTAATAAAAGTCCAACTAGAAATAGAGTTAAAAGAGTTTTAGCAGAACATGTTTTTGAGCACCTTACTTTATATGAGATGAGAAGTGCTATGAATTTAATTTATAAAAATATGGTTTTTGGTGGCTCATTACGTATAGCGGTTCCTGATGGAAATAATCCTAATCAGGAATATAGAAATCATTGTGGAATTAATGGAATCGGAGCTGATGCATCAGATCATAAGCAATTTATAACTTTTGAGTTACTAAGAGATGAGGTTGAGAAAATAGGATTTAAATGTATTCTAATAGAGGGTTATCTAGAAAATAAAAAATTGATTTCTATTCCATTTAAATGTGAATTAGGTCATGTTATGAGATCAAGAAGTAACCAAACTATTATTCACCCCAAAGAAGGCTGGGGTTTTGTTGATGCAAATTCAAGCTTAATTGTGGATTGTTTAAAAGACTAAAGTTAATTTGAGTGGTTTATATTTGGAATAGTTTATAATTGTTAGATTATTAAAATTTATAATATTTATGAATAGTCGGGAGAAATTTCCAATAAAGAAAATATGTTGCTTAGGTGCTGGATATGTTGGTGGACCAACAATGGCAGTAATAGCAGATAAATGCCCATATTTAGAAGTTACTGTTCTTGATATTAATGAAGAAAGAATTAAAGAATGGAATAATGCGAATTTAGATAGGTTACCTGTTTATGAACCGGGCCTAAAAGATATTATTCAGAGAGTAAGGGGTAAAAATTTATTTTTCTCTACTGAAATAGAATCTGTAATTGCAGATTCTCAGATGGTTTTTATTTCAGTTAATACACCTACCAAAAAAAAGGGATTTGGAGCTGGATATGCAAGTGATCTTAAGTGGGTTGAAGCTTCCGCCCGGCAAGTAGCTAGGTACTCTCGAAATCATACAATAGTTGTGGAGAAAAGTACTTTACCAGTTAAAACAGCGCAAGTAATAAAGGATATATTAAAAAACTCGGTAGATGAAAGCATTCAGAAATCAGATCAAAATACATTTTCTATATTATCTAACCCTGAATTTCTTGCAGAGGGTACTGCTATTAATGACTTGAAAAATCCTGATAGAGTTTTGATAGGTGGAGATGACATCGATTCAATTAATTTACTAAAAACAGTTTATAAAGATTGGGTTCCCGAAGAAAAAATAATTACTACTAATCTTTGGAGTAGCGAATTATCAAAACTCACTGCAAACGCATTCCTTGCTCAAAGAATCAGCTCTATTAATAGTATTTCTGCTATTTGTGAGGTTACTGGAGCTGAAGTTAATGAAGTTTCTAGCGCAGTAGGTTTTGATACACGGATTGGTTCGAAATTCTTATCATCAGGTCCAGGCTTTGGAGGTAGTTGTTTTAAAAAAGATATCCTTAATTTAGTTTATCTTTCAAGGCATTACGGACTTAATGAGGTCGCCGAATATTGGGAACAAATAATAAAAATTAATAATTGGCAAAAAAAGAGAATATCGAGGTTAATTGTTGAAAAGTTATATGGAACTGTAACTTTAAAAAAGATTGTTATCCTTGGCTTTGCTTTTAAAGCTAATACTAATGATACAAGAGAATCTCCTGCAATTTCGATAGTAAAAGATCTTTTAGAGAACGGTGCTGAAATTATAATAAGTGATCCTAAAGTTAAGACCAGCCAAATTACTACAGATCTCAATTTAGAAGAAAATCACAAGGAATTAAATTCTGAATTTGGATATTGGAAATTTTCAAAAGATATTTACGAAGCCGTTCAAGACTCTGACGCCATAGTTTTACTTACGGAATGGAACGAATATAAAGACTTAGATTGGGGAAGAATCTCAAAAAAGATGAGATCACCCTCTTGGGTCTTTGATACAAGATCAATATCAAATCATAAAGAGATTAAGAAGGTCGGATTAAATTTTTGGTGTTTGGGAAATGGAGCAATAAATTAGGCTTTTTCTTGAGAAATATTATTTATTGAGATCTCTTTTAGACCGGCTAATAAAATCCAGAATATTAAGCTTATACGACCGTCAAAATATTGTATATCAACTAATTGTGAACATAGCAATACAAAAAATGAGGAAAACCATGCTCTCTCAAAAAAATCAGTTTTTATAAAACTTTCACTAATAAATATTTTAAAAAAAGAAAGTATACAGATTAGAAATATAGATACAAATAATAAAATTGTTATTGGTAAACCATAACTAATAGATAATTCAAAAATTAAATTATGGGTGTGCCCGACATAAGTGTTTTTTTCAAAAAAGTATAAAATAGGAAATGCTGCAGCACCCCATCCAATAATTGGTTTCTGAGAGATAAACATTATTGCATTTTTCCATATCTCAATTCTTGACTGTCTGCCGTCAAAATTATCTGGGTTAAACTCTTGCCAAAATCTATTAGGAAGTATTTCTCGGATTTGATTTTGGAAATCATTAGGGACCAAATTTGAAATTGCCAAAATAATCAATATTAGAACTAACAAAATTAATGGGAATAAATATGTTAGAGAGGATATTCCAGTCATAAGTGGAACTAGTAATATTAATCCTGCCCAAGCACTCCTCGAAGTGGTAAGAATTAATACTGTAGTAATTGATACTAAAATAAAAAGACAAATATATTTATCTAATTTCTTATTCAAAGCTTCCAATAATGCTGCTAAACTTAAGGGCCAAATTATACAAAACCATGCTCCAGCATAATTTTGATTATTAAATAAGGCAGTCAAACCTGTGTCATTTTGTAATGGTCTTTGAAACCAGATAATAAAACCATTAAATATTTGAAATGGTCCATAAATTTTAAAAAAATACTGTAAGAAACCAGAAATTAAGACAGGTAAACTTCCTGCAATAAGAGTTTTTGCAAATATCTTTCTATCTTCTTTTGTGTTAACAAAAAATTGTAAGGATAAAAAACAATAAATTAATAACATCCAATTGGATAAACCAATCCAAGTTAAGGATTTGTCCCAATTATTAATAAGAGGAATAACCTGATCTGTTTGAAAAAGACTAATTATTGGCAGAAGAATAGCTGAAAAAATAAAAGTTAAATTCCATTTATCATTTCCTAATTTATTAAAATTATTCTTTATTGAAAAAATTGAACTTATAGTTAGAAGTAAAAAACTAATACTTGGCGCGGAAGGAAGAAAAAAAACTCCTATCCAAAAAATATTTTTAGAAAAATATGAATCTTTTAAATATTGATACATATTATTTTTCTTTCTTAAGTTACATAAAAAAGTAAACGCTTCCTGCAGGATTCGAACCTGCGGCCCACTGCTTAGAAGGCAGTTGCTCTATCCAGCTGAGCTAAGGAAGCATTTTATTATTATATCTGACAGTTATTACCTAAACAAACAAAGTCTTATTTTCTATATTAATTGCTAAGTATCTTAATTTATATTCTTTTTGCTCAACAATTTTCTAGAATAAAACACATAAAGTACATTTTTCATAAACTTGGCTAGGAGACTTTCAGAAAAACAAAAAGAAGAAATGTTGCAAAGTTTTTCCAATGGAAAAACTATAGATGAATTGTCTCAAGACTTTGGTTTCTCAAAGGTAACCATAATAAGAAACCTAAAGAAAAACTTAGGAGAATCAATATTTAAGAAACTAATCAATAATAGAAAAAAAATAAAAGAGATATCATTTAATGAGGAAAAAGAAGAAACTAATCATTCAAATATTAGGTTAGGTTTGGATTCTATTAATGATGATTTAAATGATATTCAACCAATTACTGAAAATCAAAATGAAGATTATTCCAAGTCTTTTTCTCAATTTATAGAGATTTCTCCTTTAGATTACGAAATCGAAAACTCTACTCAAAAGGACTTATCTTCAGTTCCAATAACAGAGATTGATTTCCCTCAAATTGCTTTTATGATAGTTGATAAAAGAATTGAATTAGAAATTAAATTATTAAAAGATTTCCCAGAATGGAGTTTTCTACCAAGTGACGATTTAAATAGAAAAACTATATCAATATACTTTGATTTAAAAATTGCAAAAAGATTGTGTAATAAGGAACAAAAGGTAATTAAGGTTCCAAATACAGATGTATTTAGAATAGTTGCTCCTATTTTGAGATCTCGAGGAATTTCAAGGATTGTTAGTTCTGAAAAACTAATAGCGCTTTAATTCTTTTTTTTGCTATTGATATTAAAAGTTAGGAAACTTCCAATAATAGATCCACTTATAAAACTTGTTCCAATAATAAAACTAATTGGTAAATTTACTGTCTTATCTATCAATAAATTAATACTAATTTTCTTTGAACTGTTTTGGATACCAATTATTAAAAATAAAAACAAAAAAGAATTGTATGTTACGGTGAAAACTAAATTTTTTAATTGAAAAGGCATATTCTTTTATTTATGTAAATTTTAATTCAAATTATAAATTTCGCTTTTTTTAATTTCATTTTTTTTTGCTAAGTATTTTGATGCGGCTGATAAGCTTAATCCGGCTTTAATTAATTCATTAAGCTCTTTTTTTAAAGCTGATTTGTTAATTACAGAGTTGCTTTCTTTATTGACTCCCTTAATAACTATAGTTATCTCACCAATGACCTCTTTTTCTTGAAAATTTTTTATTACATTATTAATATCATTACCAATATGTTCTTCAAACTTTTTTGTTAGTTCTCGGGAGACTTGAATTTCTCTTTCGCCACCGCAATAAACTTTTAATTCGCTCAGTAATTTTTTTAGGCGATGAGGAGATTCATAAATAATTGTAGTTTTTTCATTTTTACTGATTTCAAAAAGAATTTTTTCTCTTTGTGACTTTTTTTTTGGAAGAAAACCTTCAAATATAAATTTAGAAGAAGGTAAACCACTCGATACAAGAGCAGTAAGAGCTGCGCATGGACCTGGGATACAAATTATATTTAATCCACTAGACTTTAGAACCTTTACAAGATCTTCCCCAGGATCACAAATACTTGGCATACCGGCATCACTTACTAAGGCTACTGATTTTCCTGATTTTAGATCATTAATTATTCTTGGGATTCTTTTTAAAGAATTATGCTTATTGAAGCTTATAAGATTATTTGTGAATTCGAATTTGTTCAATATCTTTTTTGTTTGTCTAGTATCTTCGCAAGCAATTAGAGAAACATTTTTTAAAATATTAATTGCCCTTGAGGATAAATCACTTAAATTCCCAATTGGCGTGCCAACTATATATAAAACGCTACTTTCAGGTTCTGGGTTTATATGAGATGATGATTGTTTAATATTCATTTAGTGATTAAATTACCCTCTGGTGTTTATATTGAAAATCTTATCGATGATTTACGAGCTTTTAGCTGGGAAGCTTATGAAACCTTAATTCACTATTCTAAAATAGTAAAAGATTCAAACAACAAAAGCAATATACTAAAAAATGATAATTTAGATGATCCAGTAACACTGGCAGATTTAAAAGTTAATGAGGTAATTATTGAAAGAATTAATGAAAAATATAAAGACATTAATTGGGAAATTTTAAGTGAGGAAAACGTAAAGATATCTTCTGAATGTTGTATTAATAATTCTGATTGGATATGGGTCCTTGATCCTCTCGATGGAACTAAAGATTTTATTCAAGGGACAGGGAACTATGCTATGCATCTAGCTTTAAATTACAAGAATAAACCATATATCGGAATTGTTTTAATTCCAGATAAAGATGAATTATGGATTACGGATGGAGAAAAAATTTGGGGGGAGAAAAAAGATGGATCAAAAATCAAACCCAATTTATCTTCAAACAAAAGCCTTAAAGATATGAGTTTAATAACAAGTAAAAATCATAGAAATGAAACATTAAAAAATTTAATTCAAAAAATTGATTTTAATAAAGTAATTACTATGGGAAGTATAGGCTGTAAGATCGCATCAATCATAAGAGGAGATAGCGATATTTATATAAGTTTGAGCCTAATTGGAAAGAGCTCCCCAAAAGATTGGGATTTTGCTGCACCAGAAGCTATTTTAAAAGCAGCAGGAGGAGCAATTACAAATTTAGATAATCAAGAACTTATTTACGGGAACTCAAATTTCGAGCAAGGGGGAATAATTATTGCCTCCAACAATATTAATACTCATGAGGGTATATGCGCCGAGATTAAGGAAATTATCAAAAAATACGGTATTTACCCTTTAAGACTTAATTAAGAGGAGCAACAGGTGTAGGAGTAGGTTCTGGATATGACATCCCTCCATTCTGAGCTACGCCTCTTAATGTGAGATTAATCCTCCCCCTGCTATCAATTTCACGAACTCTTACTGTCACCTCATCTCCTTGTCTAACCACATCTTCCACTCTCTCAACTCTCGCCTCTGATAATTGAGAAATATGCACCATTCCTTCTTTCCCAGGAAGTATTTCAACAAAAGCTCCTATTGGAATAATTCTCGTTACTACTCCTGAGAAAATTTCACCCTCGTGAACTTTACGAGTTAATCCCTCAATGATTTTTTGAGCTTCTTCAGCAGCAGCTCCATCATGAGATGCAATGGTTACAATTCCTCCATCTTCTATATCTATTTTTGTATTAGTTCTTTCAGTAATACCTTTAATAGTTCTTCCACCAGGTCCTATAACAGTACCTATAAGTTCTGGATCAATTCTAAAGCTCAATAGTCTTGGGGCATGAGGGGATAATGATTCTTGGGGTTTATCAATGGCCTCTTGCATTTTCTCTAAAATATGTAGTCTAGCTGGACGTGCTTTTTTTATTGCATCAGAGATGACTGAGACTGGTAAACCTGTAATCTTCATATCCATTTGTAAAGCAGTAATGCCTTTTTCTGTTCCAGCTACTTTAAAATCCATATCTCCTAGGAAATCCTCAATACCTTGAATATCCGTAAGGATTCTAACTTCTTTCCCTTCTTTAATTAAACCCATTGCAGTTCCACTAACAGGAGCTTTTAAAGGGACCCCAGCATCAAGTAATGAAAGTGTACTTCCACATACTGATCCCATAGAGGTGGATCCATTTGAACTTAAGACTTCACTAACTACTCTAAGGACATATGGAAATGTTTCTTTCCCAGGAAGTACAGGGATTATTGCCCTTTCGGCTAAGGCTCCATGACCGATTTCTCTTCTCCCTGGAGTTCTCATAGGTCTAGTTTCTCCAACTGAATAAGGTGGAAAATTATAGTGATGCAAGTAAGTTTTCTCAGTACTTGGGTTTAGATCGTCCATCTCTTGAGCATCACTAGGAGTTCCAAGTGTAGTGGTAGATAAAACTTGAGTTAATCCCCTTTGAAATAAAGCTGAACCATGAACTCTTTTCGGAAGTATTCCAGCAGAAGCAGATATCTTTCTCACTTCATCAAGATCTCTTCCGTCAACTCTTTTACCATCATTAATGATTTGAGCTCTCATTAATTTTTTGGTTAACTTTTTAAAGTCAGAGTGTACTAGTTTTTCATTCTCTGTTGTAAGCACTCTTAATTGATTATCATCTTTAAGTGAATCAATTTTGGTTTGCACTTCAAGTTCTATTTTTTCTAATTCGAGATCTCTCTCTTCTTTCGATTGATCAAATTTCTTTAATACTAGATCTATTGATTTCGTACAGTTTTTTTCTAAATATGTAGCTAATGATTTATCTTCTTCTGGATCTGAAGGCTTAACCTGTTTTATTCCCAAATCTTTAAGAAGATTTTCTTGAGCTTTAATTAGTTCGGTTACAGCCTCATACCCAAAATCTATAGCTTCAATAGTATCTTGTTCAGAAAGTTGATTAGCACCCGCCTCAATCATTACAATGCCTTCGGGAGATCCTGCTACAACAATATCAAGATCACCTTTTTCTATTTCTCTGTAACTTGGATTTAAGATAAAGTCATCTCCTATTAGCCCAACTCTCACTGCAGCCATTGGTCCGTAAAATGGAATTTCTGCCAACAAGGTTGCAATAGAAGCTCCCGTTACTCCTAAAACATCTGCAGGTACTCTCTCATCAAGGGAAAGGCAAGAAGCAACTATTTGTATCTCATCTCTCATCCATGAAGGGAAAAGAGGCCTCATTGGCCTATCTATTAACCTTGCTATTAATGTTGCTCTTTCAGGAGGTCTGCCTTCTCTTCTCATGAACCCGCCAGGGATTCTTCCGGCAGCATATAATTTTTCCTCGTAATCACATATTAGAGGCAGAAAGTCTGCAGGTTGTTTCTTCGTTGTTTTTGTTGCGGTAACTAATAAAGATGTGTCTCCACATTCGATCATTACAGACCCCCCAGCTTGAGGAGCATATAGTCCGGTAGTTAGTCGTATCTCTCGTCCGTCAAACGTGATCGACGTATTTTTTTCTTCCACTTTTTTCAAATTATAATTCTAAACATAATTATTCTTACATCTAATAGGTACATATTGAGAGAAATATTTAAATAAGGTTTCAAACTGATTGTTATAAAAATATTGATAATGACGTTAATGCGCTGGAGTGACTAAGTTTTTTCTCAAAAATTATAATTAATGAATTTATATAAATCCATTAATTTGATTAATTACCAGCTAGATTTTACTACGCCTGGTAATTCTCCATTATGAGCTCTTAGTCTTAATTGATTTCTGCATAATCCAAAATCTCTATATACACCCCTTGGCTTACCTGTAGCCCAACATCTATTCCTGACTCGTGTTGGGGCTGAGTTTCTTGGAAGACCTTGAATTTTTCTATGAATCTCTAATCTTTCCATAGGATCTTTAGCAGCATTAAATTCATCTAATAGTGATTTCCTCTTAGCCGCATATTTTTTAACTAGTTTTTTACGTTTTACCTCTCTAGCAATCATTGATTTTTTAGCCATTAAAATTCTTCTACAAAAACATAATTATTATATTAACAGCTTAACTATCAAAAATAAAAATAATAAGTTACTGATTAAGCAATCTTTGAACTATGAGTAATTGACTAGTATCTCTAATTATTAATAAAACGCTTAGTCCTACCAAAAGAAAAAAGCTTGATTGAGTTACGGCTATTTGAATTTTAACTGGGACGGGTTTCCCTCTTAATCCTTCAATAAGAGTAAAAACAAGTTGACCTCCATCAAGAAGTGGTAGAGGAAGAGAGTTTAGAACAGCCAAATTTATAGATATCAATGCAGCAAATAATAGTATCCCAGTGCCACCTTGCTCAGATAATTGAGCTCCAATTTCAACAATTTTTACAGGACCACTTAATTGTTGTGCTGTTGACGAGAAATTTGTAATAAGTCCCTTATAACCTTGGATTGTTTTTATTAAGAGTGATGAAAACTCCTTATTAGTGTATTGAAAAAGTTCATTAATATTCTTTGTTTTTTTTGTTTCTTTTTTAATATTTGGTTGCAACTGAGCCCCAATTGTCCCTTTGCCATCAATGTTTTGAGGAATTAAAGTTAATTTTTGATAAGAGTTATCTCTCTCAATTTCAATTGATATTGATTCTTCTGATGAACTTTGGATTCTTTTTACCAGAGATGTTACTGCTTGATCTCCAACACCTAATACATTCTCATCTATTTTTAATATTTTATCCCCTGCCTCTAGACCAGCTTTAAAAGCAGCTTTTTCTGGTTGAGTTGCTAAAACTAAAATTCCTGGTTCTGGATCATAAGGGATACCAATACTAGTTACATTTAATATTAGAATTGTGTAAGCAAGAAGTAAGTTAGCAAATACTCCAGCAGATATCACAATTACTCTTTGGAATATTGGCCTATTCTTTAGAAGGTTTGGGTCTTCAGGGTCAATATTGTTGATCTCTTCGTCAGGGAAGGAAACAAATCCTCCTAAAGGAAAAGCTCTAAATGAGTAAGTGATGCCCTTATATTTTTTTTGGATTATTGAAGGGCCAAAGCCAATAGAAAAACCGTCAACGTATATTCCTTGGAATATTGCCGCTAGAAAATGACCCATTTCATGAAAGAAAATGAGAAATCCTAAAACTGTTATTGAGGTTAAAACATTCATTATTTTATGTTAGGCAGTTTTTATGAAAGATGATCCAAAGTATGGAACTAGAGCATCAGGAATTTTCACACTTCCATCACCTTGCTGACCGTTTTCAAGAATTGCTGCCATTGTTCTTCCAATAGCTAAACCACTTCCATTTAAAGTGTGGATATATGAATTTTTCTTATCAATTTTTGTTCTTATTGATGATCTTCGAGCCTGAAAGTCTAAGCAATTACTGCAACTGGATATTTCTCTATAACATTTACTGCTAGGCAACCAAACCTCAAGATCAAAAGTTCTGCTAGAAGAGAAGCCTAAATCTCCAGTGCAAATATCTACTAATCTATATGGCAAATTCAGCTTTTTTAATATACTTTCTGCATCTGCAGTTATTTCTTTATGAGCTTCTAGTGATTTATTTGGATCACAAAACCAATATAATTCGACCTTATTAAATTGATGAAGCCTTATTAAACCTTTGGTATCTCTTCCATAACTACCTGCTTCTCTTCTGAAACATGGACTATATGCTACATATTTTAAGGGTAAATATTTTGCATCAATAATCTCGTTTTTATGAAAAGCAGTCAAGGGTACTTCTGCTGTTGGAGAGAGCCATAAATCATCATTATCACACTTAAAACTTTCATTTGAAAATTTTGGAAGCTGGCCAGATCCTTGAAGACTTTCTGTATTAACTAATGCTGGAGGCATTAATTCTAAGTACCCGTTGTTTGTATGCACATCTAACATGAAATTTACAAGAGCCCTCTCCAGCTTCGCTCCACTACCTGTAAGAGTAATAAAGCGACTTTTAGCAATTTTGGTTGATTTTATGGAATCAAATAGATTTAAATTTTCACCTATTTCCCAGTGAGATTTTAGATTATCTTTTCTTATAGGATCGCCCCATTCTTTAATTTGAATATTATTATTTTCATCTGTTCCAAAAGGGGCATCTTTACTTGGGAAATTGGGTAATTTTGATATTTCCTCTTTAAGTTGTTTGTCTAATATTCTTTTTTTTTCTTCGAATTCAGAAACTTTTACTCTGTATTGATTCCCCTTCT
>QBXG01000035.1:0-10534 GCA_003283445.1 Prochlorococcus sp. AG-321-D23
AGCCTTTTGTTATTAGATATGATTTGTATCCAGATAAGTTATCTCCAATTAATAATAAGTCTTCTGATGTTTATTTATTTAATATAACTAATGTTGAATTAGAATTTTATAACTTAGATCTTTCAATCTGTAGAAATAATATAAATGAATTAAAAAGTAGGTTTAAATTATTAAATAAAAAGCAAAGATATTGGAAAAATAAAGAACTTACTTCAAACAGTTCAAAGTAATTTAAATTTAAATTTATCTTGTTGATAAAGTGACTAATAATGAAGAATATATTAATTTAATTAAGGATTGGATCAGACCCCTTCAAAAAGCTCTTACCCTTGAATCAGAAAATAGATTTACTAATTTACTAGGTAACAAACAACATTTTAATGATTATTTAAATACGTCATTAAGTAATTTAGATAATTTGAAATTAACTAATGAATTTATTAACTTATTTGGTGAATTCTCAATTAAATATTCTGAATATAATGACTTAGACGTCAATCAAAGAAAAAGATTGGTAATTGATACTAGAAAAGTTCTGCTGAAATTAGGTAAATCCATTGATTTAAATTATTCAAATAAAAATAAAGGTAGTTATTTTTCAAAAGTTATAGATTCTAATCTATCATTAAACTCAGATATTTCGTTATTAAAAAATATAGGAAGGACTAATAAAAATAAGCTAAATGAATTAGGTATATATAATATTAAAGACATAATTAATTATTTTCCACGAACTTATTTAGACTATACAAATAGAGTTAAGATAATTAATTTAAAACCTAATAATCTATATACCTGTATTGCAACTGTAAAAAAATTTTATATTTATAAGAGTCCAAAAAATAGTAATTTATCAATAATGAATATAGTGATATTTGATGAGACCTCCTCAATTAAAGTTACAAAATTTTTTTTAGGCAAGAGATTTAGATCTTATTCTTTTTTTTCTTCTCAGAAATCCCTTTATATTCCAGGTACTAAATTAGCGATATCTGGTAAGGTCAAATTATCTGAGTATGGGAAAAATTTTGTAGACCCGCAGATAGAAATTTTAAATACAAATGAAGAATCTTTTAATTTCTCTGGTAAGATTATGCCTTTATATTCGCTATCAGAATCATTCTCAAATTTAAGTTTTATAAAATTAATTAAAAAAGTAATTATTTATTCAAAACAATATCCAGATCTACTTAATCAAAAACAACTTAACTCCTTATCTTTAGTTTCAAAAAGTGATTCTTTAATAAATATTCATTTACCTATAAATCAGGATGCTTTGATTGAGTCAAAAAAACGATTGGTATTCGATGAACTATTTCTATTGCAAATGAAGTTTTTATTAAGAAAAAGGAAGAATAATAAAAAATTAACTATTCAAAAATCTATTAAAAAGAATTTTTTACTTAAAGATTTTTTAAATAAAGTTCCTTTTCAATTAACAAAATCTCAGGAAAAAGTACTTGATGAAATTAAATCTGATTTATCAGATTTAACACCTATGTCGAGACTACTACAAGGAGATGTTGGCAGTGGTAAAACTATTATTGCAATCGCATCTCTTTTAATTGAACTTGAAAAAGATCAACAAGGTGCATTAATGGTTCCGACTGAAGTACTTGCCTCACAGCACTATAAAAATTTATTAAAATTCTTGAACCCACTTTTAGTTTCTGTAGAACTTCTTACAGGTAATACCCCACAGAAAAAGAGAAAAGAAATACTTACAAACTTAAAAAATGGAATGGTAGATATTCTCGTAGGTACGCATGCATTATTTGAAGATAAAGTTGTTTTTAATTCATTAGGGATGGTAGTCATAGATGAACAACATAGGTTTGGTGTTACACAAAGAAATCGATTACTTAATAAAGGAGATAATACTAATTTGTTATCAATGACAGCTACTCCTATACCTAGGACTCTCGCTTTGTCACTATATGGTGATTTAGATATTAGTCAGATTACAGAACTTCCCCCAGGAAGAGTTCCAATAACAACAAAAATTATTTCAGAAAAAGAATTAAATAAACTATTTAAACATGTTGAGAATGAGATAGATAAAGGGAAGCAAGCTTATGTAATTTTGCCATTAATTGAAGATTCTGAAAAAATGAATTTAAGTTCTGCTAAAAAGATTTTTAAATATTTATCAGAGGAAATTTTTTTAAAAAATAAGGTCGGACTATTACATGGAAAATTAAATTCTGAAGAGAAGAATAATGTCATTAATTCTTTTGTAAATAATGAAGTAAATATATTGGTTTCTACCACAGTTATTGAGGTAGGAATTGATGTACCTAATGCTTCAATTATGATTATTTATAATTCAGAAAGATTTGGTTTGTCTCAATTACACCAGTTACGAGGCAGAGTTGGGAGAGGATCTAATAAATCATTTTGTTACTTAGTAACTTCTGAAAATAATGGATTAGAAAATAAAAGGCTAACTGTATTAGAAAAATCTAATGATGGTTTTTATATTGCGGAAAAAGACTTGGAACTTAGAGGTCCCGGCCAACTCTTGGGATATAAGCAGTCGGGATTACCCGATTTTGTATTGGATAACTTACCAAATAATAAAGTTTTAATTGAGAAGGCTAGAGAAGAGGCTCAGAGGGTAATAAATTTAGACCCTGACTTAAAAAAAAATATTTTGTTAAAAGATTTACTAATCGACAATTCTGACAATAAATTTATTCATGACTTCTTAAATTAAAACTTTTAATTGTCAAATTTTAAATATATGCAAATATGAAATCAATAGACAAAGTTCATTGAAAATTTGGAATGAGATCCCAATTGAGGAGAATAAAGATAAATTAATTGCAATACCAAGTTGTTTTAAATTTATTTGTCCTCATCCTTACTATCATCTAGGTGCTCCTTATAATGAAAAAAAGTCCATTTGGAAATTAAGAGAAGAAGTTGTAAAGAGATTAATAAAAGTAAATGACTTTTTAAAATTAAAAAATAATAGTTTATCCCTTTTGATTTATGACAGTTGGAGACCTATCGAAGTTCAAAAATTCATGTTTAATAGAGCTTTTATTTTAGAATGTGAAAAGCTAGATATTGATGCTTCTGAAAAAGATATGGAACGATATCCCATAGTAAAAAAGAATGTTGAGAAATTCTGGGCATATCCTTCTTTCGATGACAGATGTCCACCACCACATTCAACTGGAGGTGCTTTAGATATCACTTTGGCCGATAAAGATGGAAATATTATATATATGGGAAGTAATATTGATCAGATGGATGATAAATCAAAACCAGATTTTTATAATAATATTAATAATAAGGATGCAATTATCTGGAATGATAGAAGAAAGTTACTAAAAGAAATTATGATTAAATTTGAATTCGTTCAGCATCCAAATGAATGGTGGCATTTTAGTTATGGAGATCAGTTATGGGCTTGGAAGAATAAAAAGCCTAATGCTTTGTATGGAAAATATGATTTTTAATTTATCTCGCTTAGTAAATTTGTAATGAAAGATTCCTTTTCATTGTTAATAAAATCCCCAAAATCTTCTTCGGCGCTGCTTTTTTTCCAAAATTCTAATAAAGGTTGAATGGTTTTTTCTAAATCATCAAGTTCCATTCTTTGCAAATATGGTTTAGCTAATCTTTGAAGGTTTTTACTTCCCCCCAACCATAGTTGATATTTATTCTGCCCACTCCCAACAAGAGCTAATTCTGCCATATAAGGTCTTGTACATCCATTAGGACATCCTGTCATTCTAAATAATATTGTCTTTTCTATATTCATATCAGTTAACAGTTTTTCTATTCTAGTTAGAACTTCAGGTAAAATTCTCTCAGCTTCGGTCATGGCTAGACCACAAAGAGGAAGTGCTGGACAAGCTAGAGCGTGTCTTTGAATTTCATTAATATCATTGAGATTGTCATATCCGATCTTTTTTAAGGAATTTTTAATTTTGCTTTTACTTTTATTGGGAATATTACAAAGCAAAATATCTTGATTAGGAGTAAGTCTTAAATTCAGATCATTTTCTTTAACAAGATCTCTTATTAATGATTTCTTCTTTCCAGAAAGCCTTCCTGATAATAAAGGGAGTCCAACAAAAATATAATCTTCATTTTGTTTATGCCAGCCTAGATAATCAATTAATTTATTCTCGGGTTCTTTTCTTAAAGGCTTAATTTCTTTTCTAAAGTATTTTTCTAAAAGTATTTTTTTAAACCATTTAATACCTTTTCTATGCAAAAGGTATTTCATTCTGGAATTTTTCCTTGATTTCCTATCTCCATAATCTCTTTGAATGGCAACGATACTTTGAATTAGTTCGAATGTGTCTTTATTTTCAACATAACCAAGTGGATCTGCAATTCTTGCAAAGGTCTCTTCATTATTATGAGTTCGCCCCATTCCTCCACCGATATAAAAATTACATCCTTCGAATAATCCTTCTTTTGAGGTAAATGCAACTATTCCAATATCATTAGTGAGAAGGTCAACAGAATTATCACCTGGAATGGTAACTGCACATTTAAACTTTCTTGGTAAGTAGGTTGATCCATATAGTGGTTCTTTTTTAGTGCCGCTAAAAACATTCTCTTTGAACTGTAATTTCCTAATCTCTTCAATTTCTTTATCTGGTTTTATCGTGTATTCCAACTCTCCGTCAGCCCATAGCTCTAAAAAGGTTCCTTGTCCGGCCACAGGAGTTAAAAGATCAGCAACTTTTACTGCCAAAGCTCTTGCGGTTATGTATTCTGCTGTTTCAAAAGGTGCGGCTGGAGCCATGACGTTTCTATTGATGTCCCCACAGGCAGCTAAAGTTGAGCCCATGGAATTAACAATAGATTTAATTACTTCCTTCAAATTATCTTTTCTGATCCCATGCATTTGGAAGGCTTGTCTAGTTGTCACCCTGAGTGTGCCATTTCCAAGCTTGTCAGATAATTCATCTAGAGATAGAAATAAATTTCCTGGGATTTCCCCACCTGGACTTCTTAGCCTAAGCATCATCTGCCAATCTTTACTTTTGCCAGGTTTTCTATTTTCTCTATTATCTTGTTGATAACTTCCATGGAATTTTAATAGTTGAACAGCATCATTAGTAAAATGATCGCTCTCATTTTTTAATTCGCTTGCAAGCGGCTCTTTGAGAAATTCACTGCCTTTCTTGAAATTTTCAAATTTAGAAACTTCAAGACCATTTGCCAAACAAACTGTCTCTTGTTTCATGATCTCTTTTTTCTTTTTTACTTTTTCGACCTTGATCAAGGGACCAAAACATATCTCTTTTTATACATTAGCGAAAAGCTTATTTAACTGGTAGTAAATTATAGTTGTAATAGCAATAAATTATTCTTGTCTAAATATTTACTTGAGATAGGAACAGAAGAGTTACCATCCAAATTTTCTCATTCTGTAATAAACCAAATCAACTCTCTTATAAAATTTGAATTTGATAAGAAACTTATCAAATTTAATAATATTATTTGCACCTCCACACCAAGAAGAATAGTTCTATTTCTAGAGGGATTAGTTGATCAGGCAGATGATAAGACAGTAATAAGAAAAGGTCCAAAAGCTACTTCTGCATTTCTTAATGGCGTACCAACTAATGCTGCTAAAGGATTTGCAAATAGTTTAGGAATTTCTATAGATGAATTAGAAATAAGAGAAACAGAAAAGGGCGAGTTTTTATTTGGAACAAAAATTGAGAAAGGAGAATCTACAAGATCTTCTTTATCTTCAATAATTCCTAAAGTAATAAAAAATTTACAAGGCCCTCGTTTTATGAAATGGGGAGGTGGAAGCTTTAAATTCTCAAGACCAATCAGATGGATAGTCTCACTCTACAACGATGAAATTCTTGATTTTGAATTTAATGAATGTGATCCTAAGATTTCAATAGGAAATATATCAAAAAGTCATAGATTAATTAATAAAGTTATTGAAATTCATTCTCCAGATAATTATTTTGAATTAATGGCCAAGAGTGGAGTTTTTGTTAAGAGAGAAGAAAGAAAAGAAAAAATTGTTAATCTAATAAATCATGAATCTCAATTGGTAAATTTAGAGCCTGATCTTTCTGATAATTTACTTGACGAATTAACTGATTTAGTTGAATCTGCTAATTTATTAACTGGTAACTTTGATAAGCAATTTCTTAATTTGCCTGTTGAGGTTCTCTCAACTGTAATGAAAAATCACCAAAGATATATTCCTCTTCTTAAAAAAAATAGAACATTTTCTAAATTAGATATGAGTTCTGAAAAAGTTATAAGTACAAATTTTTTTGTGTTATCTAATGGTCTTAGAGAATCTAATAATATTATTTCTAAGGGAAATGAAAAAGTATTAAGGGCTAGATTCTCTGATGCGAAGTTTTTTGTAGAAAGTGACAAAAAAGTTTCTTCTAAAGAAAGGAACGAAAAACTTAAAACGGTTTCTTATTTGAAAGGGATGGGTAATGTTTCTCAGAGAGTAAAACGAATTGAGGCCACCTCAGAAAAGATACTTAATTATTTGAATGATCAATCTTTAGATAATGAAAAAACTATAGAAGCTGCAAAGTACTGTAAAAACGATTTGTGTAGTGAAATTGTTTATGAATTTCCTGAATTGCAAGGGATAATGGGAGGGAAATACTTACGAAATGAAGGTTTTAGCAAAGAAATTTGTATAGCTGTAGCAGAACATTATTTGCCTGGTTTTTATAAAGATGATTTACCTTCAACAAAATATGGAGCTATTATTTCTATCTCTGACAAAATAGAAACTTTAATAAGCATATTCATATCTGGAAAACGACCAAGTGGTTCATCTGACCCATATGCACTTAGAAGAAATTTAAATGGGGTTATTCTAATTATTTGGCAATTCGAATTTGATTTGGATCTTGAAAATATTTTTGAGGAACTTCTTGAATATTGGAAAATCTCACTACCAAATTTGAAATTCGTGAAAGAAAAAGTTTTAAATGACTTAATTGAATTTACTAATCAAAGAATCATAAGTCATCTTGATGAATTATCAATCAGTAAAGATCTAATTAAAGCCACTTGTTGTATTGATTTATCAGCTGAAAAAAAAATAATAAATATTTTGGATTTAAAAAATAGAATTAATACTATTAACAAACTTAAAGGGAAACCAAATTTTTCTGAAATTCAAAAAGTTATCTCGAGAGTAAGTAAATTGGCTGAAAGTGGAAATCTTAAAACAACAATTTTTTCATACAAATATTATGTAAATCCAGATCTGTTTGAAAAACAATGTGAAATTAAAGTATTTGAATTCATCAAAGAATTAGAAGAAATTATTAAATTAACTAATTGGGATTATTTTCAACTATTTAAATTATTTGAGGATAATTCTAATAATCTTAATGAACTTTTTGATAATGAAAAGGGTGTTCTTATAATGGCAGGAGATCCTGAAATTAGAAATAATCGTCTCAATTTATTAGGTTTGGTAAGGAACTACTCTTTAAAAATTGCTGACTTTACCCTTTTTAACTCTTAACTTTAATTCCACCTTTAATTGAATAGTTCTTTAACATTTTTTCTACTTCTTTCTCTTCTCTTACAGCACTATTAACTGGTTTATACTTTAGTGGTGCTAGTGCTTTCCCTCTTAAAATTGATCCAATAGTAAGCATGGTAAGTTTAATTTGCTGAAGGGGTTTCATCGCGACAACTCGTTTGTACAGGTAACTATCAAAAGTGAGTCTTTGAACATCCATGTCATCACACATTTCTACAAAAGCTTCTCTAGCAGAATCATTTCTATAAAAAATATTTTGAAGAATTTCAAGTACTTTGTAAGTTGTTCCATATTTTTTGTCCCATTTTTTTAAATAATTTTTTAAATCTTTTTCAGATGGAATTTCTTGCCCATTTTTTGAAGCTTCAACGATTTCTTCAGCACACATTCTTCCACTTTTCGCAGCAAAATAAATACCTTCTCCAGAGCTTTTTGTTACATAACCTGCTGCATCTCCTACCAGAGCCATTCTCCCTACAACTCTTCGAGGTCTTGGATGCTCAGGAATAGGATGTGCTTCAACTTTTATAACTTCACCATTCACAAGCCTTTTTTTTGCTCTATTTCTTACTCCTTCTTGAAGGCCTTTTATTAAGGATTGGTTTTTTTGCATTGTGCCTGTCCCGACTGCTACATGATCATATTTAGGAAATACCCAACCATAAAAATCGGGAGAAACATCAGTCCCTACATACATCTCAGCGAGGTCTTCGTAGTAACTCATTTCTTCTTTAGGCAATTTAATCCTTTCTTGGAATGCAATTGCCACTTTGTAATCGCCAGCGTCCATAGCTTTGGCAACTCTGCTGTTGGCACCATCAGCACCAATTAAGAGGTCTACAGTTAACTCCTTAAGTTCTCCTTTCTTGTCACCAGAAGAAAAATCTGAATATGAAAGTTTGTATGGACCTTGATTATCATTTCCAGTATCAATTGAAGTAACTAATCCATTTATTAATGTTGCCCCAAGTTCAGAAGCTCTGTTTCTCATAAATGCATCCATTACCTCTCTTCTGCACATTCCTATATATTCATTATCACTTTTGCCATAAACATTATCCAAGCTGATATCAACTTCTCTATTAGAGGGAGATATCATTTTCATATGTCTTACTTTTCTATCTATAATAGTTTCTGGTAAGTCAAATTCTTCAACCATGCAAAGAGGAATGGCTCCTCCACAAGGTTTTGCATTATCTAATTTCCTTTCAAAAAGCCAAGTTTTTATCCCAGATTTAGCAAGTATTTCAGCAGCACATGAACCACTTGGACCTCCACCGATAACAGCAACTCTCAACATATTAAAAAAAAATTGTATCCTATTAAAAAACTACATCAATTTCCTTATAAAAGTGCATTTCGTAAATTAATAGTTAATATCGAAATATCTTTTGAATTAAAAAATTTATATTGAAAAAAAAGAATCTAATAAATAATGACATTAATATACAAGTTGCTGAGAGAAGAAATTTAAAGGCAAATAATTTTAAATTTAAAAAATACCCTATATTTATAGTTTTTTTTCTAATATCTATATTACCTTTTATTGGTCTGCCATTTAAGAGTAATTTAAAAATAAATTTTTCTGGGTTTAATAATGCAAAAAAAACTGTAACTAATGATCTGAGTATTTTGGGTCATTTACCTTATAAAGAAATTTCAAAAGATAAATTAGTTTTTATTGAACCTAATATTGAAGTTCATATTGATATGAGTAAATCCCTTCTCAAAATGAGGGATGATGCGAAAAAAGATGGTATAAATCTGGTATTCCTAAGTGGTTATAGATCAATAAGTCTGCAGAAAGATATTTTCTATTCTTTAAAATCTATAAGAAATCAGATTGCTGCCGAGAGGGCTAAGGTCTCAGCACCACCTGGTTATTCTGAACATAGTACAGGTTTCGCTATTGATATTGGAGATGCTTATAAGAGAGAAACAGACTTTGAAGTTGAATTTGAGAATACGGATGCTTTTAGGTGGCTTAAAGAAAATGCAGCTAAGTATCACTTCAAATTATCTTTCAATCAAAATAATAAGAATGTCGATTATGAGCCTTGGCATTGGAGATATGAAGGATCTATTGAAGCACTCAAAGTTTTTGAAGCATCCAATAGGAGTGTGAAAAACTAAAAAATGAGAGACTAGTAACAATTTTTTATATGATTTTCAAAGTCTTATGGGTAAATCTTTCAGAAAAAGCATTCTTTGAGTTAGCCTTGATATATTAATTATTGGTTTGTAAGTTTTTAGATGTCAGCTTCAATTAAAGAAATAAGAAATGTAGCAATTATAGCCCATGTAGATCATGGAAAAACAACCCTCGTTGATGCATTATTATCTCAATCTGGAATATTTAGAGATAACGAAGTAGTTCCAACTTGTGTAATGGATTCAAATGATCTCGAGAGAGAAAGAGGCATAACAATACTTTCAAAAAATACTGCTGTTAATTATAAAAACACAAGAATCAACATTATCGATACACCTGGGCATGCTGACTTTGGAGGAGAAGTTGAGAGGGTTTTGGGTATGGTTGATGGTTGTTTATTAATCGTTGATGCTAATGAGGGTCCAATGCCTCAAACAAGGTTTGTATTAAAAAAAGCTTTAGAAAAAGGTCTTAGACCTATAGTTTTTGTAAATAAAATTGATAGGCCTAGAGTAGTTCCAGAAATAGCAGTGGATAAAGTTCTTGATTTATTCCTTGAATTAGGTGCAGATGATGATCAATGTGATTTTCCTTATTTATTCGGTAGTGGATTATCGGGTTTCGCAAAAGAAGAAATGGAATCGAATAATGATAATATGATGCCCCTTTTTGAAGCTATTCTTAGGCATGTCCCACCACCTGTAGGGGATCTAAATAAACCTCTGCAGCTTCAAATTACAACTTTGGATTATTCTGATTTCTTAGGAAGAATTGTAATTGGAAAGATTCATAATGGAACCATAAAAAATGGCCAACAAGCAAGCCTGATAAAAGAAAGTGGGAAAACTATCAAGGGT
>QBXG01000036.1:0-9854 GCA_003283445.1 Prochlorococcus sp. AG-321-D23
GCAATTATCTGCCCTTTTTGATCGAAGCAACTGTAATAAGTCATATTTAATAATGCAATTTATAGTTTATGGTTGGCTTCAGTTTTACCTTTTAAACTGTAACATGACAACCATGTAATTATCCTAGGACAGCCCATCTAATTTATTTAATTAAAATGCATACCTCTTCCCGAACCTAATAGTTCCTCAAACCGCCCTATAAATTTCTAGGCATTAGGAGGACAATATAGGAATAGATCAAGGAGGTCTAAATGAAACTATCCAATCAATTCACTATCCTCAAAAAGAATTTAAGAGACCTTGATTACGCTAAGAAAAATAAGTTTAATTACTGGACTAGAGAATGCGAAGAACATCCAACTAATCCACATTGTTTAGTCTATTGTGATTAGAAAGTCATACCCCTCTTTCATAGGAGCAATAAGTTAGGTATAAATAGTCTAAGGACTTGTCCTTTTCGTAAGGACTTGAACCTAGCGGTTTCAAGGTTAACTCCGCGCTCCTACACACGAGTACAAAAACCTTTTTCATTAATGAAGATCTCTTCTAAGACACTTAGCTTGCTGCTTAATGTAGCTTTTGTGCTTTGTGTCTTTGTTATTTAAAAGCTATTCATCAAAAAAGATTAATAATTTCAGGGTTTTCTTACTTCGAACCTTACGCAATATCGGTTAGTTTTAGTCTGTAAAAGTGTGAATAAAGTGTGAATAGAAAATTTAGAATTCTTGAAATCCCAGTAATTGCTAGACGCGCTCACTTTTCATTAGCCAGTAGTTAGGTTCAGTCATAGTCTATAATTTGCGGAAAATAGTGCCGCTGGTATGATGCTGGTATGATATTTTGTCAACTTTTTCGTAAGCCAGCTAAATCCAAAGTATTTTATTTAGTTTATCGAAGATAGTTGGTCGAAGAAAGTTTAGAAAAAATATAGAAACAGCTTAGTTAACGTTTCATTTATTTTGTATTTATTTTTTTTGTAATTCTTAGATAAAGATATAAACCAATACCAAGAAGAAATACATCCAGGTGGATATGCCAAGGAGGAAATATTTGATGCACTAATTCCATTTAATTTTCTTTTTCCCAAACCCTAGCAAGTTCTCTTAATAAAGTTTTTACTTCCATATCTGAAGCTCCAGATTCTTCTTGGAATTTAGTACAAATTTCCTTAATTTCCTCAAAAGCCTGCTCTATCAATATCGTTTTTTGATCTGGATTTGCCATTAAAAAAGAGAGTGTTATCCCTATAGTTTAGATCGAATGTCAATTAAAGATGTTTTAGATAAAAGTTGCTAAAACTATCCCCTCTTGGTGAAACTCTTCCAAAGAAACACCAAAGAAATTACACTTTTAAAAATTCAGGAACTATTGTTAAAACTCTTCAAATAAGGCTTTTTAATATTAAATTTATTATTTAAAATAGGAAAATATATAAAATAAAAAAACATTCAAAAAACCTTTGTGAAAAAATCATTTTTTTCAATACTTGTACTTTTAACATTTACTCCAGCTTTAAACGCTGCATCAATAAAAAGTGAAAATAATCTGAATTTCCCAAAAATTATTTCATATAGATCAGCTTCTTGTGGTTGTTGTAAAAAATGGGTTAATCATTTAAGAAGTAATGGTTTAGAAGTTGTCGATAATATTGTTGAAGATATCTCCTTAATTAAAGAACAATATTCAATTCCAAATAATTTTAGGTCTTGTCATACAGCAAAAATGGGAAATTATCTTATAGAAGGTCATGTACCTTTTGAATCAATTAAAAAGTTAAATTTAAAATCTCCAACCATTGCAGGTATTGCTGTACCAGGGATGCCTCATGGTTCTCCAGGAATGGAAGTGCAAAATCATGGTTCAAACTCTCATGATCATTACAAAAGTTATGAGGTATTTTCTTTTGGAGAGAATATCAAAGAAGAGATTTTTGATAAAGTTATTCCTTAGTAGTCATAAAAAAATTGACATTCAAATTTTTCTAATTATTTTAATCAAAAAATGTTTAACTTCTACTTAATAAAACTAACTTATAAGTTAACTATGTATAACAACTTTTGATTATGAAAAAACTTCTTTTAATAGTATTGTCTTTATCTTTTCTGTCCTCATGCAGTAATGATAAAGATTTTTTTCTTACCAAAGAAAATGCATTAATTAGTTGCGGTGGGAAATCTCGTATTATCGAAAATGAAAATGAAGAGATAATCAATACGGAAGTAAAGGATCTAATAGATGGAATAGGCAAATATGTGGAATTTACAGTTGTAGAAACTGATAAGAAAGGTGGAAAATACAGAATTATTAATTGTTTTCCCAGTGAAGAACCACAAGACTCAATAGTAAAAACTATTAAGACAAATTATAAATTAAATAATTAAAGACTCTTAATACTTATATATTTATTTTTCAATATGATTATCATTGTCATTATTATTCATTAGTAATAATATATGAGATCTAAATGCAAAAAAGTCTCAAGAATTAAAATAAGGTATAAGATTATTTTTAAAAATATTTACAGCAAAAACAAATAGGGAAAATATAATTAACTGAACAATAAGCCAAGCTAACATTTTATAATTTGGATTTTTTGTGAAAAGTGAGATATTTTTTGTGATAAGTGAATTCAAATGAAAACGCTCATTAATCTTCTTTTTATTTATCGAGTTTTCAGATACTTTCAATGATTTCTCAGATTCTTTTTTTAAGGAGTTTATATTATTTTTGGAATCGCTCATAGTTAATATTTTTTTTTATCTTTAATAAAATCCATAGTTGATCTGAAAAGATAAATTGAACCTAAAACAAAAATTGGAATCAAATAAATTCCTAAAGACATCAATTAAAGATATTTTGATTATTGTCTAACAGCAAAAATAGAATTAGTCATCGTAAATTCCTCAACTTTTAAAGTTGCTTTTGTTGCAAATTTAAGTAACGTTTATATTTGTTCCTAAAATCTCTTTTAATAAAGTAATGTTTAATATTTCATCTAAGAATTTTTCTCTGTTGTTTTGGTTTGCAGCTTTATGACCAAAAGGACGTTTCCATATATCCAGATCGATAAACCGACTATTAATGGAAATAATGTATTGAAATTCATCAAAATTTAATCTTTTAAGCTTATGCCAAGTCTTAAGGCTAATGTCCCTGCAAATATTATTATCAGTAATCCTAAAGCAATTAAAATGATCTCTTGAGATGATTCCATATTAATTTTTTAATTACTTTGTTTTTTACCAATCAGTAAATAAACAAATGCTTCAAACATTTATTTAACTAAAAATTTAAATTAACTAATTCTCTAAGTTTTTGAGATGAAAATAATATATTTACATTTAAAAGAAAAAATTTATACCTAATTTAATAACCTTTGATTTATTTCAATCGACCCCACTAAAATTTTGAAGGATGCTTCTATTATGAGATAGATTATTTAATTCAATTTATTTTTAGTGTCAGAAGATCAAATAAAAAAATTTTTAGTGGAAATCCAAAAAAATAAAAATCTTCTTGATCAAGTTTCAAGCGTTGGGACTGCTGATGAGATTGCCAAAATAGCAAATGATTCAGGATTTAAATTTACAGGAAGTGAATTAAAAAATATTTCTAACAAAGTTGTTAATGGAGTAAAAATAAAAAGTCAAGATACATCGCCATCTTATAACTTTGGAGAAGGTGGGAATTAATATAATCTTCTTTAAAAGTTTTGCTAAACTTTATTTATCCTACCTCCATAGCACCCATTACCAATTTTAAAAAAACCAGAAGTAGCTTTTAGTAATTCTCTTTCATTGCTAACCTTTGATAGCTTTGAGGATAAACCTGAAAATAGAACTTTATTCACTTCATGGGATTTGATTTCTGTTTGATAAGGATGCCATATTTCATCACCCTTTAGGAGTATCGCTTCTCCACTAAATTTAATATTTGTGTTTTCAAAGCTCCAGCTTGAAGGCTTAATTTGAGTGGGTTTGTGTGTGTAAAAAGTACCTTTAATATTTTTCTCATTTGAAATGGTTCCCTTAAGAGCATTAGATCTTCTTTCAGATAAAACTATAGAAATACTAGGGACCTCTTCTGAAACTAAAACACAATTTATAGGTTGTATTATTTCAACTAAAAGAAAATACAATTACTTTAAAAAATAAGTTAATTACTTATGAGTTTATACCAACCATCAATAATTTCTTAATGCCAAAGTAGCCAAAATAAACCACAACCATAAATAACACCTAATAAAACTATTACTGGAAGCAGAAAGCTTTTCATTTAATTAAAAATTTATCTAAACCGTTTTGTTGGACGTATATAAAAAACCAAATAGCAACAGATAGATTTAATAGTACTGTCAGTGATATAGAAATTATTAAAAACTTCTTCCCAACCCCATTTTGGGAAGTATTATTAGCTGTAGTTGAAATTGACTCAAGTTCCATAAAAAAGAGTTAATTACTTATGAGTTTATACCAACTTTCAAATATACATTTTTAATTGATATTCTTTATTAACAAGTTATTTAAAATTCTTTAAACACTAGTATGTATTCTTTGTCACTTTAAAAAATATTTTTAGTCTATAAATTCGTGATAATTAATTTTAAATAATAATTAATGAATACATTTTAATCATTTAACTTTTATTCTTAAGACTATAATTTGTCCCTTAAGTTTATAAATTTTGAACTTGAATCTTTTTAATTAAATATCTATCTTTGTAGAAGTATTTAAATTTTTAAAAACATGGTAGGAGTAACTAAAGATCCAACATTATTTTTACTTTTTGGGAGTATTGGGCTTCTACTTTTTGGTTCAATAGGCTATGGAATTTATACAACAGTTGGACCATCATCATATAAATTACGAGATACAATTAAAGAACATGCAAGGTTACATGAATTAGGTATTGCGCATGGACATAATAGTCAAAACCATAATGAAGCAGATCATATTCATTAATAAAGTATATTTAAATGTATTTATTTTTTTTTAATTCTGATTTAACAACTGAATTTTTCTTTATTTCAATTTTTTCTGGAGCATTATTATCGTTCTTTATTTTCCTAATTTTTTGGTTATCTAATCAGAATGCAATTTTTAAAAAGCAATAGTTTCATTAGATAAAATTTGAATATTGTTTTCGGTATTTTTGAAAATTGATAATTATACTTCCAACTTAACTTTTTAATTAAGGAAGTTAGTAGGGAGTGGTTAGAAACTTTTTAACTTAACTAATACAAAGTGCTGTATAAAACTTTCTTGCCTTATTAAAACGACATGTAATAGTAGTATTTAATTTTATATATGTATTTATGGGATTAGTACCTTTCAAATCAACTGAGAAACAAGGCAAAGCGAGTAGTAAAAGTATTTTTAGTCTTGCCTTGGTGATGTTTTCCTTGATAGCTTGGATGTGCTTATTTAAATAGAAAAATTATGTCTAAAAAAGAAGGTAAAGAATTAGCTACAGTAAAGGTTTACCTTAATACAGGGATAATTGCAGGATTAGTAGGTGTTGGATTTGTTGCCTCAACTTTGATATTTGGAGTATTACTTTTGGTTTTAAAATAATTTTTTAAATATAAATTCAACTCTTTTTCATTAGATTTTGAAATCTCATATGAACATATAAATTTAACATCAGTTTTAAATTCTTTTAAGAATTTATTTTGATCTTTAATAGAGTTCTCAGGAATTGCTGAAAAGAAATATTCATATTTCAATGTTGATTCATTATCAAGACCAGTGAAAAGATTTTTTCCTAAAGAATCGCAATATTTTTCTGCCAGTTGGTTGCTAGGGGTATCTTTTTGCGGATATGTAATTGCAAATATTGATAATGTATTCAAGAAAATAAAATTTATGGCTAAAACTAATAAAAAAAATGATTTCAGTATACGTCTCATTC
Organism: Prochlorococcus sp. AG-321-D23; assembly: GCA_003283445.1. GTDB lineage: Bacteria > Cyanobacteriota > Cyanobacteriia > PCC-6307 > Cyanobiaceae > Prochlorococcus_A. The sequence goes on from QBXG01000036.1 coordinate 5,911, forward strand.
ATCCTTTTTAGAATTTAAAAAAGGTCTTAATTTGTTTTTTAATTCATCAATTGGCTTTTCAATAAATTCTGGTTTCTTTAATACTGCAAGTACAAGCCATCCTGCGCTAATAGCTATAACCATGCCTAAATAAGCAAAACCGTAAATCATTTATAAAATTATTATTTTAATAACTATTCTACTTCTTTTTTGACTTCTTCTTTAGGCTCATCAGTTAAATCGTTTCTAATCTCTTCTTTCTTAATTCCCTCATTAGACGCATCCTTAAGATCGTTTTTAATCTCTTCTTTCTGGTCTAATGCAACTTTAATTTCTTTTCTTCCAAAATCATCTTTCCCTGCAACAAAAAATACTATGGTAACTAAAAAAAACAGAGCAAAAAGTAAAACTTCCATTATCTAATACTCTTAAATCATTTACATTAAATTAATTTATATAGCTATTTTTATCAATATCAAATAATACAACCTTCTGTTAATTTAGACCATCTAATCAAATCTTCTCTTTTTATTTTTTGTTTGATACTGTATTGCAGCTTTTAAATGTTGTACTTCTTTTTCTAAGTTTTTAATTCTTTTTTCTAAATCCTCGGTAATAGTCATTTTAAAGTTTGGATAGAGTTTGTGTAAAAAATACTTTCAGATTATTCTGAGACATAATTGACTCATTAGTGTGCCAAATAGTACAAATGATACAAGGTAGTCGCGCGCTTTAGTTACAATTAGTAATATTTATTTATTAACCCTAAAAAAAATGAACTCAAACAAGGACATTCTCGACAGAGCCATAGGAAGACCAGCAATGATGGCTTTCATGATTTTAGTTGGAACATATGTAACAACAGGTCAACTTATTCCAGGTGTTTTTTAATGGAAAATAATAACTCAAAAAGGAATATCGATCCTCAAAAAACAAGCGCAGAGAAATTAAATGGCAGATTTGCTCTCGTTGGGGTTATAGCTCTTGTAGGAGCATACATATCAACAGGACAAATTGTACCAGGGATTATTTAAGAACTTATTTAAACGCCACCACCATGTAATCTAGCTATTAGTATTTTAAGTTGGCTTTTTTTAAAAATTATTTTTCATATCTAATAATATCTTCCAAGAAAAAATAATATCTAAGAGTGAATTTTTTTTAATTAAAAGGAGAGGTGTTATTCGTAGGGGCAATTAATAGGATTTCAAAGACTATTCCAGTCAAGGCTATGGGTAAAACCCAAACACCAATAAATCTATGATCAAAAAATCTTATATGATCATTACCTTTAAATACATTTTTTAAAGAAGTGTATAAGGTTTCTGGTTGATTATAAGAAGGACCTGTTTTTGATGGTGAGTAAGGTTTTATGAAAGCAGATGATGCATAGAATTTAGAAATTTTCTTTATAAAAAATATAGGCAAAACCCAAATAGCTACAAATCTAGCACCCAACCATTGCCTCGCATTAGGAAGAGCGTACTCTTTAATAGATTTATTTTCTGGCATTCCAGATTCTAAATCTGCATAAATATTTTCTAAAGTTTTTTCTTTGCTTGAGTTACTTGTCATTTAAATTTCTAATTGGTGAATATTTTATGAATTTAAATCTTTAATAAAAATATTCCTAACTACTAAAATAACTAAAAAGCAGTTAAGAATATTTCCTTTGGCTAGGTTCATAAAGACGGATTTTATACCGTTGCAGATTCGCCAAATATCTACATATACTTTATAGATAAAAAACTATTTTTTTTAAAGTAAATAATATACAAACATATGAATAATATTTAATTAGAAAAGTAATTTTTTATTACAGACTTCTAATTGAATATTATTTTTAATAGTATTTAAAATAATTTAAACCTCATTTTCTAAGATTGCGAAAAAGAAAATGAGGTCAAAGAGAGGTTCTCATTACAAACCGAAGTTATCAAAGCTAACGGCTAGTAGATTTCCCTAGTTTCTACTTCTATATATATACTTTGAGTTCCTTAATTTAGGAAGATTTATTTTATACATAAAAGTGTTTTATATTATATGGAATTTTTTATTGAAAGCTTATTAGTACATTGACAAGACTCATTGAAAGATGAAAAAAAGCATAAAGGGAAACTGCTAAAAACAAAAATTGTTCTAAGGGAATCATAATAAATAATAAATTATTTGAATTTTGTTTAGTAAATTAATTTTTTGATAGGAAGATGTTTTCTAGCATCAAATCTCCGCTTGATCGTTGATTTTTTATATTCAGTTTTTTTTGGTGATCACATTTAGATGAATTAAAAGCTCCCCATCTTTTAAGCCAAAACAAAGTGTAGAAGAATGCAACTATAAAAGGAGATCCCACAATTAAGTATCTTATATCCATTTAAATTCTTTAAATTAATAAGATTTAAACTGCATAGCCAAAATTGCTCCTAGGAAGAAAACAGTTGGAATTCCTAAAGCGTTTACAGCCGCAGTTCTTACTGTGAAGACTGGATAACCTTCCTCAGGTCTGTTCGTATTGATAATCGACGAATCTTCCCATACTTGATAATTCTTAAAAGGAGCTATACCATCTTTAGGTAATCCAAAAGGTGTCAATCTAAATACATCCCATTTACCTAACCAAAAAACTGTGAAGATCCAAGAAAAAATAATAGGAGTAATAACTAGTACAATTCTAAAGTCCATTTTTATAAAAGTTAATTGATTTTATTTTGAACTCTTAGAACAAATTAAATTTATATCTTTAACTTATATTTAAGTAAAAACACTTATTAACATCAATTTTGATCATTAATCACCATAGGAAATGATTTATTATTTTAGTTAAAGTACATTTTATAAGTCTTACTAAATAAATCTATTGTAGATTTGGAAATATCCTAAATTATAATTATGGAGACATTTAGATTCTTACTTTTTGGTATTGCAGGTTTAAGTGTAATTTTTTGGGTAGCAATAATAGCTTTATGGCATACTTATATGTTTCCAACTTTCTTTAATGAAGATAAAACTTTTAATTCCGTTACAACTAAGGAAAATTCTTTTGCCTCAGAACCTATTCTTGGTAATTTAGTTAATAGTAATAATTTCACAAGTAGAGAAAAATACTCGATGAAAAACCTTGTTATTGCTGATTTCTCCTCTACACAAAATGATTTTAAATTAAATAGATTGTATACCACTGTTATGATTGGAGTATCGTTCGCTACCTTTATATATCTCACTTATGGATTAAGTAGTTCAATTACCACTGTTAGTTAAATGGAATCAATATATACTTTAGTTTTTTTAGCTTCTTTCGTTTATTTAATATTTAATTCACTTAAAGATTTAAATATTAAATAATAAATAAAAGTTTGTATTATTTTTTTGCGTCTGCCAAAAATTTTCTTCTGATAAAAAAGAATATTAATGTCGTTATTATCATTACCGGAGGGTGAAAAGAAATTGAATTTAAATAATCGTAGTAACTAAAGTTTTCCATAAATTTTTTGCATAATAAACGAAACTATAAAACAGAATCAAATTATTAAATGATTTTATAAATCACATTAAAGTATAAATTGAGAGTTAAAAATGTAGCCGCATCTTGCAAAGTATGCATTTTTAAATTTCTGTTAAAAGTTTTGGGTAAAGTTTGGGTAAAAAATAATGATTCCTTGAGACTTCTTAAGATTTCAGTCAGGCATACTTTGCATTAGCCAGTAGTTAGGTTCATTCATAGTCTATAATTTGCGGAAAATAGTGCTGCTGGTATGGTGCTGGTATGGCATTTATCTTATAATTATCTAAAGTTTCTATTTATATTTCTAACTAAGTTCATCATTGTATTGAAAATCCTGAATTATTTTTACTTTCATTATCTAAAAGATTTGATTTTGGATTAGTTCAAGGTTCCTAAGAATAAAATCATAATCCATGCCTAAAAAAGGTTCCTAAATAATTGTTTATACTTCACCAAAACCTTA
>QBXG01000037.1:0-9618 GCA_003283445.1 Prochlorococcus sp. AG-321-D23
GCTGCAAGATATCCATCTTGGAAAGATTCAACATCCATATCAGCTTTATCTGATTCAACAACTAAAACAGATTCTCCTCTTTCAACTTTATCTCCAGGATTCTTCAACCATTCAACAATTTTGCCTTCAGTCATAGTAGAACTAAGAGCAGGCATAAATATTTCGTGAGACATCAGATAAATTTTTTAAAATTTTACTAGCTTTAAGAACTTACAAAACTCCTAAAGATCGTTATGTTTATATTTTACAAAAAAATCGCCCTAAAGAAACTATGATTTACATTCAAAAAGGAATTTAAACTTTTAAATTTATTCATTGTTATTAATCGATTGAATTATTCCATCTTTAACTGTTATTGAAACTTGCATCTTCTTAATAAGATTATCTCCAACCGAAACATCACAAAAGCTATCAACCTGTCCTTGATCAACAATTTCATCCATTTTTAAATCACGAACTTGGCTTTGTTGTTGCAATAGATTTCTTTTTTGCTCTTCAAGTTCGTTTCTTTTCGCCCCAACTTGTTGCTGAACTTGGCCAACTTGCTCTTGAACTCTTGGATCTAATGGATTTACTGACTGGGATCTTATATTACTAACTATTTGTTGACCTTCTTGTTCAAGTTGTGATGATTGTTGGTCAACTGCGGAAATCGCATTACTTAATTCCTTTTCAGCATCTTCTTTCCATGTAGGGGTAACAATAGCTTTTATTGCTATTGAACGTTTGATGGATATAGAGTTTTTAGTTTCCATAAAAAATTAATTTACCCTTTCAATATAGAGTTATCAAAGAGAATTTTCTTTTTTAATTTATTTTTTATACATTTCTTCTATTTGTGATGAATATAAATCAACTATTTCTCTTCTTTTCTGCTTAAGAGTTTGAGTCAATAAACCATTTTCTAAAGTAAAAGCATCAACAAAATAGCAATCTAATACCTGTTCCTCAAATCTTGCTCCTAATCTGTTTTTTAGCAAATTATTTATCTGCGCCTTAAAAAATAACCCAATTTTTTTATTCGAATTTAATTTGGAAATATCATTTTCAAAGAATTTATTTTCTACTAATTCTATGTTTGGAGCGACAAGTGCTGTTAAACATTTTTTATCTTGACCTACTAATTGAACTTGATTAATAAATTCAGAACTAAGAATCTCAGTTTCAAGGGGATTTGGCTCTATATTTTCTCCACTAGAAAGAACTATCGTATCCTTGGCTCGCCCTGTTATAACCAAAGATCCATTTGGAATAAGAAAACCTAAATCTCCAGTATCAAACCAACCATCTTTTGATAAAACATCTTTAGTAGCTGAAATATTATTCAAATAACCTTTCATTACTTGAGGTCCTTTAACAAGAATCTTGCCTATCTCTTTAAATTTCAAAATCTTATCTTTTTCTTCATTCATTATTTTAATTTCAGTAAATGCCAATGGCTGTCCAGAAGATCCCCTTACATTAAGTTCTCTTCTTCTACAAGTTAGTACTGGACTGGTTTCTGTTAATCCATAACCGACTAGAACATCTATACCTAAAGATTCAAAAAACAAATCTACATGATCAGGTAAAGCGCCCCCACCATTGATCGGAAATTTAAGTTTTTCTCCACATAATTGTTTCAAAATACTTGGCCATAAAAAAGTAGAAGATATCTTATGTATAAAAAATCTCCCTATTACAGATATTGTCAAAGATATTTTTGCTAAGGAACTTACTTGATTAATTTCTAAATTTCTGATCTTTCTTAAATTTCTTTTAAAAATAGAACTATTCTTTATCAAGATCTTTATAATTTTCTGTTTTTTAGGAGGCATTTTTTTTAAAGCCAAGAAAAAGCCATCATGAATGGCCTCCCATAGCCTAGGAACAGTAGCCATAACAACTGGCTTAACTTGTTTAATATCATCTTTCAGAAATTTTGGATTTGTATAAAATTGAGTACACCCGCATGAAAAAAAGAAATATTCTGCACTTCTTTCATACGAATGCCAGATAGGTAATACACTCAAGACAGAAGTTCCGGGTTCTGGATCGGCGATATGGGCCAGATTAATGATTTGATGTAAAAAGTTTGCATGTGTCAAGGGAACACCTTTTGGTTTGCCTGTTGTCCCTGATGTATAGAGAATGCTGGCAATATCATTAATCTGATGATTATATTTTTCGAAACTATTATTTTTTAAAAGATTTTTCTCTCCTGCTTTTATAAATTGAGGCCAATTTATTAGATCTTCAAATTGTTCATCTTCCAGATTAATTATAAATTTGAATCTTTTTTTAAATTCATTTTTTTTGTTTAATTTAAACCAGACTTCTTTAGATTGAACAATTAGACCAACAGAATTAGAGTGATCTATAATATACTCCAACTCTAATGAAGGTGAATTAATACCTCTTACAGCATTAATTGCTCCTAGTCGCATCAACCCTTGATCAGCTATTAACCATCTTGGTGAGTTTTCAGATATTAATGTGACCACATCACCTTTAACTAATCCATAATTTTTAAAAGAATTAGAGACTTTAGTGATTAAATTAGCTAACTCAGAATAGGAAAATTTTTCTTTATTTTTTCCTCTCAAATCATTAATAGCTATTGTATTCCCACATCTTAATTTTAAGTATTCCCATATTTGATCAACATGATCAAGATTATTTATATCCTTTCTTTTACTTATAAATTTTTCATTTTTTGAAAGAGATTTTGCTGCAGGCCAAAATGCTAAATCTTTCATGCTAATGAAATTTCCAAATCTTTTAAGTTTCTATTCTGATACAAAATTAAAATTAAACTCTTCAAGAATGATTTTTTTAACAATTTTCTTAACTTCTTTTATATCTGCATTTTTATTGTAATCAGACATATTTACCATTTGGCAGCCCTCAATACCGCAAGGAATAATTTTATTAAAATTTTCTAATTTGCAGTTAATGTTTATTGAGAAGCCATGAATTGTTACCCACCTTTTGCATCCAATACCAATTGAAGCAATTTTCCTTTCTCCTATCCACACGCCTGTAAATCCATCTTTGGTAGAGCAATCAATATTAAAACTTCTTAGAGTTTTAATAATTATTTTTTCAATTTTTCTTAAATACCAATTTAAATCTTTATTAAAATTACTCAAATCTAAAACTAAATAAGTAACTAACTGACCTGGCATATGGCATGTAACCTCACCACCTCTATCAATTTTGAATACATCTTGTTCATCTGCTGAGAAAAGCAAGTTACCCATATTTGAACCCCTTCCCAAGGTATAACAAAGTTGATGCTCGCCTAACCAAATAAAATTCATATTTGATTTACCTGATATTAATGAGTCTTGATATTTTTTTTGTAATTGATATACATCCTGAAAAAATGAAATTTTATCAGGTTGTTTAATTATTGATGTTCTATTAATCATAGTTATGTAGATTTAGGAAGTATGAAAATATTTTTAGATTTATTATGAAAATTTTAATCCATGGGAAGAATCTCGAACTTACAGCGGCATTAAAGGAATATACTGAGGCAAAAATAGAAAAAGCAACTCATCATTACAAGGATATCGTTAAAGAAGTAGATATACACCTTTCAATCGAAAAGAATCCAAGAGTTTCATTACAAACAGCTGAAGTTACAATTTTTGCTAATGGAACTATTGTCAGAGCTGAAGAAAAAACAGAGAATCTATATTCAAGTATTGATTTGGTTTCAAATAAACTATGTAGAAAACTACGGAAATATAAAGAGAGACATAATAAAAAATTACATAATAATCTTGTAAAGAATAAAAATTCTTATTCCAATACAATTGAAGAATCAGATTCTATAAATAAAGATATATTCAACGAGGGAAGAGAGGCAAGATTACCTGAACCATCTATTAAAAATAAATATTTTGAAATGATTCCTATCTCTTTGGAAGAGGCTAGAAAACAATTGGATTTTATTGATCATGATTTTTATGTATTTAGAAATAAAGTAAATAATGAACTACAAGTTATTTATAAAAGGAATCATGGTGGTTATGGATTAATCCAGTCTAAATAATACTAAAAATGTTTAATATCGATTATGAATTAAATGAAAAGATACATGCAATAATAATTAATCCTTATTTATCTTTGGAAGAATTAAATACGAACTGCGATTTAATTCAAAAATATAATATTAGAAATGTTTCTACATCTCTTAACTTTTTAAGTCCAATAAAAGATGCATTAAATAATCATAAAGTAAATATAAATACTCTGATTTCTTATCCATTAGCTGATTTACCAGTTGATTTTATTGATGAATTTGTTTGCTATGCAAAAGATAATGGTGCAAGAGGAATAGAATACACCCCTAATTTTCTTAAACTATCTAAAAATGATTTAAATAGTTTTGCCAGTGAAATTGAGCGTATTAATGCCTCAGAATTACCAGTTACCATAATCGTAAACAAAACAAAATTAAATAAAGAACTTTTTGAAAAAGCCATAGAAATTTCTCTTGAATTAGGAATAACAAATTTTCAATTTGGAGATGGTTTTGGTCCTGCTATTTCTAAAGTTGATATAGTTGAAATATTAAAATTTATTGGCAACCAGAATTCTATAAAAGTGGTAGGAAGCATAAAAACACTTTCACAAGTTATTGATTTTTTTGATTCAGGTATAGATTGTATTGGAACTTCAAATTTTGATGAGATTTTTAAAGAAATTAGACTTATTTAAATGTCAGGCGAAAGTAGAATAAAAGGTCTCTGTATTAAAGCTAGTCCGCTAGGTGAGAGTGGAAGATTAATAACTGTTTTAACAGATGAACAAGGTATTGTTAGGCTTGCAGCTCCAGGCGCTAGGCGTCCAAAAAGTAGTCTTGCTGCAGCTACTCCTTTAACATATTTAAGTTTTCAGATCTTTGGAAAAAGAAGTCTTAAGTCTGTTCGTCAGATTAAAATACTCAAAAGCTACAACGGGTTGGGGAAAAATATTGAATGTCTTGCTGCAGCCCAAGCAATAACTGAATTAACCTTTTTATTAGTTGGAAACAACGATAAGCAAAAAGATTACTTATCTAGCGTACTTATTCATTTAGATCGAATTTATGAATATAACCTTGAAAGTGAAGAGGACTTCAAAATGCTTTCAATGAGTATTCAATCTTTAATTCATTTATTAGCAATTGGAGGGATAAATATTCCCGTAAATTTCTGCTGTAAAACGGGCGAGCCTATCATCCCACCCTTAGGTAACTGGGATTGGCAATGTTCCTATTTACCAAATGAGGGATTTTCTACAGTAGAAGATGCAGGTAGTATTTTAAAAGTTAATGCTTCTGAAATTGCCCTTTTACAAAGACTTCTTTTCGCAGAATTACCAATTAAATCAAATGGAGAATTATTAGGACCTAAAAACGTTTGGCTTAAAATATTATCAATTGTTGAAAATTGGATCTCTGCTCAATTAGAAAAAGAATTATCATCACTAAAAATGTTGAGAGAATTTTATAGATAATTAAGGGTTAAATTGTTATTAAATTAAAAGATATCGATGATTGCAACTTTGACTGTTAACTTTATAAATAGTTGATTAATTTGATGTGGTTCATGTTGCCTGGTTAGGTAAAAAATCTCCCTTTTGTGGAAATGTAAGTTATGGAAATTTAACTACTGAACAATTAAAAGTGAGAGGCCATAAAGTAAGTTTTATACATTTTGATAATCCCTCTAATGCAAACGAATCTAAACCCTTATTTTTAGCCAACGATCCTGAGGTCAGTCTTCCTTACTTAATTAAATCACAAGTTTATACCATCCCTTCTCCAAGGGCAGAAAAAGAACTAAGACATTCATTAGAGAGATTAAAGCCAGATATAGTTCATGCAAGTCTAACTTTATCTCCTCTCGACTTTAGATTGCCTGAACTTTGCAAGCAAATAAACCTCCCACTTGTAGGAACATTTCATCCCGCATTTGATAAAAATAATAGGAACTTAACCGCAAGTACTCAACAGCTAACTTATCAACTTTATGCTCCCTCTCTCGCTAAATTTCATAAAATAATTGTTTTTTCAGAACCTCAAAAAACACTTTTAGAAAACCTAGGCGTTAGTAAAGAAAAACAAATAATTATTCCAAATGGTGTTGATGAAAGTATTTGGCAACCTATAAAAGTAAAAAGTAAAAAATATAATTTAGTTAAAAGTAAGCTAGGGAAAGGAAGAATTTTTATATATATGGGAAGGATTGCTAACGAAAAAAATATTGAGGCTCTTTTAAAATCCTGGCGGCAAACAAAAACTAATAATTGCAAACTTGTAATTGTTGGAGACGGCCCAATGAAGCCTACACTGGAAAATAGTTTTTCTAATCTAGGAAAAGATAAATTAGTTTGGTGGGGATCAGAAATTGATTTAGAGACAAGAGTAGCAATTATGCAAATCGCAGAGGTGTTTTTTCTACCAAGTTTAATAGAGGGACTATCCTTATCACTTTTAGAGGCAATGTCCACTGGTACAGCATGTGTTGCAACAGATGCTGGAGCTGATGGTGAAGTTTTAGATAATGGGGCAGGCATTGTGATCTCTACTGATAATGTTGTCACACAATTAAAAACTATAATTCCAATTTTGGTAGATCATCCTTCATTCACAAAGGCTCTGGGGGAAAAAGGACGTGAAAGAGTGATTGAAAGATATACAATTAAAAAAAATATTGAAGTCCTGGAACAACTTTATTTAGATACTATAAAAAATATCTAATCCTTAATGAAATTCTTTACTACGATTACTTGCAGAAACTACTGCTTCTATTAGAGCAGACCTTAAACTCCTATTCTCTAAAACCCTTAGTGCTGATATGGTGGTGCCTCCAGGAGAAGTTACCATATTCTTAAGTTCAGCAGTTGATAAATTAGTTTCTTTTATTAAACTAACAGTGCCTAAAATCATCTCCAAAACAAGTTCTTCAGAAAGTTTTTTTTGCAAACCCCCGCTTAAACCTCCGTCACTTAAAGCTTCAATAATTAAGGCGATCATAGCTGGTCCGGAAGATGTTACTGATAAAAAAATATCAAGTAAATCTTCAGGAAATTCATAAATTTTACTAGAATTTTCAAATAAATTTTTTACGAATTGCTTCTGATCTTTCGTTATTTCATCTCCCCAGGAAATTCCAGTTAAACCTTTACCAATTGTTATTGGAATATTAGTCACTATCCTAACGCATTTATGATTTGGAAATTTTTTGATAAGTTTTTCTAAAGATACACCAGCTAAAATAGATATCAATAAATTATTTTTATTTTTTTCTAATTCAATAATATTTTTAAGTTGCTGAGGCTTTACAGAGAGGAGTTTAACTTTGCAATCCCATATAATTTCCGAACCTTTAGAGTTTGCCTGAATAATATTAATATCATATTTATAGTTTTTTCTAATATTTTCTAAACTTTTTTTTGTATTTACTAAACAATAAACATCCTTAGGATTTAGTAACTTTTTTTCAAATAGCGGAGTTATGATAGCTTTTGCAATATTTCCAAACCCAATGACTGCAATTTTACTAGTCACAGATTAGTTAATTGTAAGCCGATAATTTAGATTCTCCCCAAGCTGGCTCTGGAGTTGTGTTTGTTTCAAAATTATATTGAGATGTCTTTTTGCTTGAAACATTAGAGGGAGAAGCCTCTTCTGGGAAAGAACTAGTTACATTTACACAACTAGGAGCAAAAAGAAAAATGCTTTCCCCAACTCTTTCTTGATGACCATCTATGGCATATGTACCTCCTGCAACAAAATCAACAGCTCTTTGTGCTTGATCAGGATCCATCATAGTCAAATTTAAAATTACAGTCTTTCTTTCTCTTAATGCCTGTATTGCTTGAGGCATTTCATCAAAACTTCTAGGCTCCATCAAGCTTACCTCAGAAGATGAATTAGCAATACCAGGCATTCCTACCACATTTGATGTCCTATTATTATTCATAAATTCAAATGGATTTGAATTTGAAAGTGCATTCGAGTTTTTTTGATTTTGTTTAAAATCATTATTTCCATTAAATTCATCCTCTGATGCATAATCCAACTCATCAAAATCATCATCCAGATAATCATCCCCTGCAACAACTGCCTTTAATCGAGAAATAAGTGACACCTTTTAAATCCTCTTGAAATTGATAACTAAGGTCAAAAAACCTTTAGTAATATATCCATCTTTTATTAATGAATAAACTACCTATACTTAAATAACGTTACTTATAGTTTACTGCAAGTTTAAAAACAAGATTTTTATAAAATATAATTAATTAATGACTAATATATTCTATTACCAAAAATTGATGATCCTAATCGCAACCAAGTAGAGCCTGCTTTAACAGCTTCCTCCCAGTCTCCTGACATTCCCATTGAACAATCCTTAAGTTTAAGTGAATCTGCAAGGAGCCGGCATTTTTTAAATAGTTTAATATTCTCTATTGAACTCAAACCCTTTGGGTTGATAGTCATTAGGCCTTTAATTTTGATACTTTTAAATCCCTTAATCTGGTCCCATTTTTCTAACAAGACTTTAGGATCAAATCCTCCTTTATTTGGATCATCACTTAATTTGACTTGCAACATTACTATTGGATTTCTCTTCTCTTCAAATGAAACATTAGAAATCTTTAATAATTTTTCATATGAGTCTACAGAATGAATATATTCAAAATTTTGTACTATTTTTCTTATTTTATTAGTCTGCACTCTTCCAATAAAATGCCATTTTATATTTTTTAAATCATCTAATAGGAGTTTCTTCTCAATAGCTTCTTGAAATCTACTTTCCCCAAAATCGTTTTGACCTAGATTGTTTATAATTTTGATTTCTTTAATACTAAACCCCTTACTAACAGCAAGTAAATTTACATTAATAGGTAATTGTTTTTTAATTTGCAAGTAATTTGAAATTTCCAAATTTTATAAAAAAGTTTGTCTAAATAAATTCTCCCATTTTGAGAAATCTTCTGATCCTTGTCTTCTTGCTCTTTGCAAGTTTAACTCAGACTGATTTCGAGCGTCTAAATAGGGTATAACTTCAAAAAAGACTTCTCGATGTTTAACCTCGACTAAAAAAAACATTTTTTGTGCATATAAAGTCGCATAAATATCTTTTCCCTCAATCCCTAGAGAGACTTGATATAACATTCCAAATGTTGGGTGATTTAAATAACGCTCTGAACTCAAACTAAAATTTTATTTATTTATAATGCACCATACTGTTTCCTAAGAAAAATTGCTATGAATATAAAACATATCGATAATGAATTAAAAATAAAAGTAAAGGAATTTTTTTTATCAAAAGCTCTATATCTATTAGTTTTTATAGATATTTCTTTTTTAGAAAGTAACGAATCTGCCCCTTGATCAATTCTTAAGAATATATTTAAAAAAAGTCTTTCAACCATTGTTAACAAAACATTAATAGATTTCTTAAAACCCAGACTTCTAAGATTTATTGATCTAACAGATACTGATTTAATTATGTTTTGTAATTCTTCTTGAACTAAAGGAATAAAGCGCAAAGCTAACAGTAATTGAAAAAGCCATTTATCAATGGGCAAACCAACTTTTCTCAAAGGTATCATAAACCAACTTAAGGCCCAGAC
>QBXG01000038.1:0-8695 GCA_003283445.1 Prochlorococcus sp. AG-321-D23
AGCATCGAAGTAAATATTTTCTCTCTAAATATTTTTTTGAGATTTATTTTAATATAAATGTTCTGAAAGTTGTAGAATGAACTTATGAAAGAGTTTCCTATGAATGTAAAAACATCATTCTTAAAAAATAAAATTAATGAAGATAGTCCCAATAAAAACATAGTTCCTATCACAACGACCATTAACAGTGAAAATAAGTTATTTATTGGTGAATGTTCTTTGGAAGATTTAGTAAGAAAATACGATTCACCCCTTTATGTTTTGGATGAGATTACCTTAAGAAATTCCTGTAGAGCATATAAAAAAGCACTAGAAAAATATTATCCAGGACCATCACTACCGATATATGCATCCAAGGCAAATAGTTCAATATTTATGAGTAATTTAATTGCATCAGAGGGTTTTGGGCTCGATGCAGTTTCAGAAGGAGAATTATTGACAGCTCTAAAAGGTGGGGTTCCTAATGAAAAAATTGTTTTCCATGGAAATAATAAATCTGATAAGGAAATTGAATTTGCGATAAAAAATAATATCAAAGTTATTGTTGATAACGACCATGATTTAAAAAGACTTGAAGAGATATCTAATTCCTTCAATCACGATATAGAGATAATGGTTAGATTTACACCTGGAATAGAATGCCATACACATGAATACATCAGAACAGGTTCTTTTGATAGTAAATTTGGTTTTGGAATCGAATCACTAGGTAGGCTATTCGAAGTTATAAGTAAAACTAAACATATTAAATTAATAGGATTACATGCTCATATTGGTTCTCAGATTTTTGAATTAGCTCCACATAATGACCTTGGAAAAATAATGGTAGATGTCATTTTACAAGCAAAAGATTTTGGTCACAACATAAAAGAACTTAATGTAGGTGGTGGTCTAGGAATTAAATATACTGAGGAGGATGATCCTCCTTCTATCGATGAGTGGATTAAAACAGTATCATTATCTGTTGTAAAAGCCTGTGATAAAAATAATTTAAACTTACCAATTCTTATGTGTGAACCGGGTAGGTCTATAGTTTCAACAGCAGGAGTAACAATATACAAAATCGGCTCATTTAAAGAAGTCCCTGGGATAAGGACATACTTATCAGTGGATGGCGGTATGAGTGATAATCCCAGACCAATTACATATCAATCTAATTATTCAGCTTGTTTGGTAAATAACCCTTTAAATAGTAATTCCAAAAATAAATATACAGTTGCAGGAAAACATTGTGAATCTGGAGATGTATTATTTAAAGAACTTGAACTTGGTGATTGCAAAACAGGAGACTTGATATGTGTTTTTGGAACTGGTGCATATAATAATTCTATGAGTTCAAACTATAATAGAATTCCCAAACCTGCTGCTATATTGGTTTGTAATGGAGAAGCAGAGATTATTCAGAAAAGAGAAACTCCACATGATCTTCTGAAATATGATGTCCTTCCTGATCGCTTTATCAAACAAAGTTAGGTACATTTAATATAATTTAAATTTCGATGTGAATTTTTGGGGGTTTATAAACTTAAAATTTTTACTAGACGTACTTTTTGCTCTAGGATTTGGTCTTTTATTATTTTCAAGAGTTAAAGAACAACGAACGCTGTGGTTACTAAGAGGGTATTTATTCTTAGTTTCTTTTGCTTGGTTTATTCAAAGATATGCATATCTTCCTCTAACTTCAAAATTAATTGATGCAGTAGTACTTGCTTGCTCTCTATCATTAGCAATCCTATGGCAGGGAGAACTTCGACGATTAATGGAATTACTTGGGACTGGAAGGCTAGCGGTATTACTAGGCAACCCACCTAAAGAATTCAGAGCAACATCTACGACAGTAAACCAATTAGTTGATGCCGCAGGAAAACTATCACAAAATAGAAAAGGAGCTTTGATAGTTGTAGATTTAGGAAGCGATTTAAGACCAGAAGATTTTTTATATTCAGGTATTAAGATTGAAGCAAAATTGTCTACAGATCTTTTAATAAATTTGTTTGCAACAGATACCCCCTTACATGATGGAGCAGTCTTAGTTAAAGGTAATAAAATAATTTCAGCGGGAGTAATATTACCTCTATCAAGGCAAGGTATTAGTAGATATGGAACAAGACATCTTGCCGCGTTGGGCATTACAGAAAGGTTTGACAGATGTATTTGTATTGTTGTCTCTGAAGAAACAGGCACTTTATCATTAGCTAATCAAGGAAAACTCGAGAGACCTATTACGAGCAGCAGATTACAAGAACTTCTCATAAAGTTAGTAGGAAATCAAAATACATCGGGTACTCCAAAATCATCTTCGAACAAAACCAATTCGTACCAAAAAACAAATACTAATGATACTATTACAGTTGAAAAGAAGTTAGACAAACAAAATACTATTCAAGATTAGTTTATGAGATTGAATAACTTACAATTAAAAAAAAATAATCATAATTTATCGAATGAATTAGATAAGGAGAGAATTCCAGAACACATTGCAATAATTATGGATGGCAATGGAAGATGGGCTACAAAAAAAGGGTTACCTAGATCATTTGGGCATAATAAGGGTGTTAGTGTTCTAAAGGAAATTATTAAGGCATCTAAGAACATAAATTGTAAAGTTCTGACGGTCTACGCCTTTTCAACTGAGAATTGGATTAGACCCTCTAAAGAGGTTGATTTTCTTATAAATCTGTTTGAAAAAGTTTTGAAAAAAGAAATTTCTGAGATACATCAAGAATCAATAAAAATTAAGTTTATTGGAGATTT
Organism: Prochlorococcus sp. AG-321-D23; assembly: GCA_003283445.1. Classification (GTDB taxonomy): domain Bacteria; phylum Cyanobacteriota; class Cyanobacteriia; order PCC-6307; family Cyanobiaceae; genus Prochlorococcus_A. Next base: position 2,755 of record QBXG01000038.1, read on the forward strand.
ATCACCTCTTCCTAATTCATTAAAATTACTGATAAAGAGTTCAGAAGCTCTTACTAATAACAATAAAAAATTTACATTGAATATTTGTGTAAATTACGGAGGTAGGCAAGAAATAGTAAAAGCTGCTAAAGAAATAGCCATCAAATCTTCCTCAGGTAAAATAAATCCCAGTGACATCAATGAACAATTATTTAATTCAGAACTACTAACTAAGGGGAGCAAGGATCCTGAACTACTTATACGAACAAGTGGCGAAAAAAGGATTAGTAATTTTCTTTTATGGCAATTAGCTTATTCTGAAATTTATATTACTGATGTATTATGGCCAGATTTTACTGAGAATGATTTTTTAAAAGCAATCATAGATTATCAATCGAGGAATAGGCGTTTTGGAGGTATAGAATCATTATCAAATGAATCTTTTGAAGATTCTTGCTATTCTTCACTAAGTAAAAATGATTAATTCAGATAATCAAAAATTTAGCGAAATAAGATTTGATTGGGAAAAAGACGAGATTTTGGAAATTTTAAATTACCCATTGATAGATTTAATGTGGGAAGCTCAAATTATACATAGAAGATTTAATCAATATAAAGTTCAACTAGCTTCTCTTTTCAGTGTAAAAACTGGCGGGTGTGAAGAGAATTGTTCTTACTGTAGCCAATCAATTTATAGCTCTAGTCAAATTAAGAGTCACCCTCAATTTGAAGTTGAAGCTGTTTTAAATAGAGCTAAAACAGCAAAAAAAGAGGGTGCTGATAGATTTTGTATGGGTTGGGCTTGGAGAGAAATTAGAGATGGCAAACCTTTCAACTCAATGATAGAGATGGTTAAAGGTGTAAAAGAACTTGGAATGGAGGCATGTGTAACTGCAGGGATGCTCACAGATGAGCAGGCCTTGAAACTTGCCGATGCCGGGCTAACCGCATACAACCATAATCTCGATACAAGTCCTGAATACTATAAAAATATTATTACCACAAGAACTTATCAGGATAGATTAGATACTATTAAAAGAGTAAGAAATGCAGGTATAAATGTATGTTGCGGAGGAATTATAGGTTTAGGAGAAAATAATGGAGATAGAGCATCTCTTTTAGAAGTCCTCTCAAACATGAATCCTCACCCTGAAAGTGTCCCAATCAATTCTCTGGTAGCCATAGAAGGAACAGGTTTGGAGGAAAAAAAAGAAATTGATTCTATTGAAATGATAAGAATGATCGCTACTGCTCGAATTCTTATGCCAAAAAGCAAAATAAGATTAAGTGCTGGAAGGGAGAACTTAACTAAAGAAGCTCAGATTCTTTGTTTTCAATGCGGAGCAAACTCTATTTTTTATGGAGATGAATTATTGACAACCTCAAATCCATCTTTTCAAGATGATAGAAAACTACTTAAGGATGTAGGAGTTTTATTTAATCAAGATTTTGAATATTGTGATAAAACTGTTTCTACAGTATGAGTAATAATATTTACAAGATAGTTTCGCTCTATTCATTCTTCTCATTTAAAGAAAGTTCAATAATTGAACTGAAAGAAAACTTATTTAGTATTGAGAAAAACAATGATCTTTCAGGCCTATTAATAATTGCGAGAGAGGGTCTAAACGGAACCTTGTGTGCTGAGGAAGGCATTATTGAAAATATCCTAAAGTTAATCAAAAATATTGTTGGGAATAACAAATTAAACATTAAAGTTAGTTATTCAAAAAAGAAGATTTTCAAAAAATTAAAAATAAAAATTAAAGATGAAATTGTAACTATGGGTGTCCCAGAAATAAATCCATCAAAAGATTCCGGAACTTATATTGACTCATTTCATTGGAATAAATTAATTAAAGATAAAAATACAATCGTCGTTGATACTAGAAATCATTATGAAGTGTCTATAGGAAGTTTTAAAAAGTCAATCAATCCAAATACGGAAAATTTTAGCGAGTTTCCTGAGTGGGTGGATGATAATTTAGGGAAATATTTAGGCGAGGATGATTCTAAAAATATAGCTATGTTTTGTACTGGAGGTATTAGATGTGAGAAAGCTACTAGCTTATTAAAAAAGAAAGGTTACAAAAACATCTTCCATTTACAAGGCGGAATACTTAAATACCTCGAAGACATGTCAAAGGAAGAAAGCCTGTTTGAAGGAGAATGTTTTGTTTTTGATAAAAGAGTAGCTCTAGATCACGAATTAAAACAAGGCTCTTACTCAATTTGTCATGCATGTGGGATGCCAATTTCTTTAGAAGATCAAAAGAATAAGGAATACCGAGAAGGTATTCAATGTCATTTTTGTGTAAACAAATTCACTGATAATGATAGAAAAAGATTTGAAGAAAGGCAAAAGCAAATAAATAAACTAAAAGAGAAAAATCAAAAAGTTTATAAGGATTAATTGATAATAATTATGAAAGTTGAAGAGTTACAAACTATTGCATTATCCTTCGGCCTAATTATAAAAATACAAGTAAGAGAAACTCTTGGATTATGTTTTTTTAAAATTGTTATCGCCGAACAAACAGATAATATCGTAAAGATTTGGGGAGAGATGAAAGGTTGGACTTACCTTAATAAGAAGGGTATTCAACTTGATACATTAAGGATCCTGAGTAACTCTCCACCTTTTGTTTCGGAATTAATATGGGCATCTACCATGGCTTGGGCCATCGAAATGAAAGTTAGTAAAAAAGTACGATTATTAGCCATTTATGATACCGAAGGATATAGTAAAAAACTTGTCAGATACTTTAAAATTATTGGATTTAAAGTTGTAAAAGAAGTTGGCTCTAGTCCAATAGACCTTTTCTTAAGATTAATTTGGGGCGGAGCGGGAACACTAATGAAAGGAGACTGTTCTTATGTATTAAACAAAATGAAAGAAAAACTTTCTTTCAATTGAAAAAGTTTAACCAGCATGATAACTACTTCTAACTAAAGGGCCACAAGATACTTTTTTAAACTCTAATTTCTTACAAAAACTTTTTAGGTATTCAAACTCCTTTGGTTCCCAATATTTCTTAACTGATAAATGCTTCAATGAAGGTCTTAGATATTGTCCAATTGTAATTTGATCACAATCCACTTTTTTTAGATCAAGAATTGTAGTTTCTATTTCTTCTAACGTTTCTCCTAAACCCAACATTATTCCCGATTTTGTTTGAATATTTGGAGCAATTGACTTTGCTTTTTCTAATAAACCTATTGAATTTTTATAGTTAGCACCTCTTCGAACTTCTTTTTGAAGTCTTTCCACTGTCTCAAGATTATGATTAAAACAAATTGGCCTTTGTTCTAGAATTATTTTAAGTCTATCTTTTTGAAGTTTATCTTTATCTTCAAAAGATTTCCCACCTCCCCATAAATCAGGGGTAAGAACTTCAATTTGAATTTTAGGGTCAATTTTTCTAATCTGATTAATCGTTGAGACAAATAAATTTGCTCCATGATCGGGAAGGTCATCTCTGGCTACTGATGTAAGTACTACATATTTTAAATTTAGAATTTTTACCGCTTCTGCGACTTGAATACTTTCATATTTGTTTAATTCACTTGGTTTACCTTTGCTTACCTGACAGAAAGCGCAGGAACGAGAACAAATTGATCCACCAAGTAAAAAAGTAGCAGTCCCTGAGGCATAACATTCGGCCCTATTAGGACATCTACCTTCTTCGCAAATTGTATGTATATTTGACTTTTTAATGAGCCTTTGAATTTTCTCAAATTCTGAAGCTTTACTAATAGGAAATTTTATCCAAGAAGGAAGCCTTAAAATTTTTTCTACTTTAATATGATTTTTATTTTCCATTTTTAAATTAAATTTGTTCTTCCTTCTAAGGCTCTTGCTAAAGTAACTTCGTCAACATATTCAAGTTCACTTCCCATAGGAAGCCCATAAGCAATTCTAGTAACCTTAGTAAAAGGAGTTAGTAATTTTCCAATATAAAGGCTTGTAGTATCACCCTCAACACTTGGAGTAAGTGCCAGTATTATTTCTTCAATGTCTGATTTACTTACCCTCTCAACTAAACTTCTGATCTCCAACAATTCTGGACTAATTGAATCCATAGGAGAAATTAACCCTCCAATAACATGGTAAGTGCCTTTAAACTCCCTTGCTCGTTCTAAAGCAAGTAAATCTTTAGTTTCTGCTACTACGCAAATTATTTTTTGATTCCTCTCAGTATTTCTACATATTTCACATTCTTCTTCTGAAGTTAAATTAAAACATTTTTTGCAATAGCCAACATTACTATGTGCTTCTAATAATGCTTTAGAAAAATCTCTAATACTACTTTCAGGTTGTTTTAAAACAAACAGTGCTAATCTTTGAGCTGTTCTTGGACCTATTCCTGGAAATTTCTCAAAATGAGCAATTAATTTTGAAAGTGGTTTGGTAAAAGTTATCAAGATTAAATTTCTTCTAGAAACAATTTAGACGCATTTTTTGTAATTGGATTTATTTGTTTGCTTTTAATGTCTTATTATATTTTTAGTTAATAATTTCTAACAACAATGAAAAATATGAAAATTAACCCTTTTAAAAATTTATTATTAATAATTTTGTGTTTTGCATTAAGTGCATGTAGTGGAGGAATCAATGCAGGATTAGAGGCTTATCAGAGCCCCGATGGAAGATATGCCTTTTTATATCCAACAGGTTGGACAAGAGTAAAAGTAGATGGGGGGCCTGAAATTATTTATCACGATCTAATTAATAGTAATGAGACTTTAAGTTTGGTGATTTCAGATGTAAATAAAGAAGTCGAATTAGAGCAATTAGGGGATCCAAAAGAAGTTGGACAAACATTAATAACTAAGGTTATTGCGCCTGAGGGTTCAGGAAGATCAGTAAAACTTATTGATGCAAACAAAAGAGAAGCATCTAATCATATTTTTTATGATCTAGAGTATGAATTAAATCTTAATGATCAAGATAGACATGAACTTGCCACTGTCGTAATCGACAGAGGAACTTTATATACTTTTGCCGTCGGAACAAATGAAGAGAGATGGAATAAAGTTGATGGTATGTTTACTAATGTTATAGAGTCATTTAACTTCTTAATTTAGTTTTTGAAAAGATATTCTCTAAATACCTACTTGAACATTCCATAGATCTGAATATACGTTCTTGTTATTTAGCAACAACTCATGTTTTCCGCTCTCAATAATTTTGCCCTTATCCATAACAATAATATTATCAGCGTTTTTAATAGTACTTAATCTATGAGCTATAACTATAGTTGTTCTTTCCTTAGTTATTTTAGATAATGATTTCTGAATTAAAACCTCTGTCTCATTATCCACTGAAGCAGTAGCCTCATCTAAGATCAATATAGGTGCATCTTTTAAAACAGCTCTCGCTAAAGCTATTCTCTGACGTTGTCCTCCTGAAAGTTTTTGTCCCCTTTCCCCAACGATTGTTTTATAACCATCTGGTAATTGTTCAATAAATTTATGAGCCTCAGCAATTTTAGATGCTTTTACAATATCTTTAATTTTTGGACTAGTTGCCCCATAGGCAATATTTTCCTCAACAGTTCCATGAAATAAATAAGTTTCTTGACTTACTAGAGAAATACATTTTCTTAAATCTTTTAAATTAATATCCTCTATTGGAATGTTATCCAAAGATATTAAACCCTTGTTAGTATCATAAATTCTAAGAAGAAGTTTAATAATTGTACTTTTGCCAGAACCAGTTAATCCAACAATTCCTAATGTAGAGTTATTCTGAATTTCAAAATTTATGTTCTTTAATGTTGATTCTCTATCTGGATAATTAAAATTTACATTTTGAAAACTAATATTACCTTTTATCTCTTTAGAGCCAATTTTTATTTTTCCATCTTTTATTTTTATAGGGGTATCTATAAGATCTATTACTCTATTTATTGATGCCATTGAGCGTTGAAAATCATCTAAAACATGACCTAGAGTAGTT
>QBXG01000039.1:0-8661 GCA_003283445.1 Prochlorococcus sp. AG-321-D23
TAAATACTATTAATAATGAAGGATATGCAATAGATCCAAAAACTAATGAGCCTATTAAATGTGACTCAAAAGAAATTAAAACTTGTAATGAGACCTTCACAGGAATTAGCGCTAAAGAGATTGGAATAGCAATAACAGAAAAGCGCAATGATCTAATATCTAGATTTGATCATGCTTTATATTTAGGACGAGAGTTACAAAAAGCAGAAGAATGCTTATACAAAAAATTACCCTACATTCAAGATTAAGAAATTAAACGAAAGAATTCTAATTCTTATTGAGGTGCTAAATTAAATAAAAATATAAAAGATAAATGAACATCATTTTCTATTTTGCATTTCTAGGTTTTGGTTTTGGAGCCGCTTTCTTATTAGATAAACTTTTAAGAGCAGTTAAATTAATTTAAAAAAATTCATAAGGTTTTTATAACCTCTCCATATAAATCATATTTATCAGTATCACAATATAAATATAGAAGTTGCAATGCTTTTTAAGATTTAAATTATAAATTTACTAAACGAATTTAGAGTAAAACAATAATTATTAGTTTTTTTATTTCACGGTATGTATTTATAAATCAAAAGTTTTAGTTAGCTAGTAGTGAGAGTAGTAAGCGTTTTATCTAAAACAAAGTTTTCTTTGGTTCAGCTTTTTTACAAGACCCTTTAGATTCAAGAATCATTGTTCCGCCAAAAAGTTCAATTTGTCTATAAATAGAACCGTCTAACCTGCTTATCTCAAAAACTAACTTATCATTATCATTTCGTTTTGAAATTAAAATTGAATCAGATTGAAAATTTACTAAAGGTATTTTTTCACTCACACCAGTAACACGATTAAACATAGATCCTTTTTGATCTTTCTCATTTAAGGTAAATTCAATAATTGTACTTTCTTTCAATGGTTCCCAATCAGAAAATTTAAAATTAAGATTTGGTACTGTTACTATTTTGCCTCCTATTAGTTTTTGTTCACCTGCGTAATTATTTGATCTTTGTTCATTTAAATCACAATTTAAATAAATAGATTGAGCATTGATCGCAGTTGGTAAAGCAAGGGCTGATAGTAGTGGGAGTAGTAAGCGTTTCATTTAATTTACTTTTTCTAAGTAGCCACAATAGATATTTGCACTTTTAAACTTAAAATTTTCTTTTATACCTAAGTCGATAATCTTTTTTGTAACTTTATCAATTGCTTCGCTGTATGCACTTAGTAATTTTTCATTAGGTTCATCACTTCCTCTTTCTCCTCTATAGTATCTAAAAATATAACCCCACTTAACACATAAATTTTTTAATTTAGATTCTTTAGATATTGGAGCTATATTTGATGCTATTGCTAATAAACTTATAATTATTCCTATTCCTATCCACTGATTGGATGAAATGTAAGAAAGTCTAAATTTTTTTAACTGCGATAAATAATATTTTGAACCATATTTTATAGATTCTTTTAAATTGTTTTTCACCAAAAAAGATAGCTAATTGCCCCTTATTTTAGATCGACTGTCAATTCTTTGAATATTTAAAAGTTTTTAGATAAGTTAAGTGCATAATTAATTTCTTTATGGAAGCAATTACAGAAGCTATTGGTTTATTAGTTACTTTGTATTTTTTATGCCTTCTTTATACCACTAATGGTTCATGCAGAGTAGTTGCATGGCAAGGAGTTACTTGGCCAGTAATTGCAAGTGTTTTTAGTAAAGGGGATAATTTTCCTTTTTATACAATGAATCAATTCAATGTTTTAATTATTGGAATTTCTATTCTTACTGCAATAGAACTTTCAAATCCTAAATTATTCAAAAAAATAAAATATTTTGTTTCTATTGGTGGGCAAGATTAGTTTTTTTATGACGTTATTCCAAAATTTTCTATCAATTAAAAATTCCACTAAAAAAAGAGGGTTTTACCCCTCCATGTTAGATCGACTGTCAATATTTAATTTTTATAAGCAGAAGTATTTTGAGTATCTTGAAGAACTGCAATCTTTAGGCTGGGAAGAATTATATTTGAGCAGATTTAATTATTAAAAGTAGTAAGCGTTTCATTTAAAACTCTCCAGTACATTGAAAACTATTAGGATCAAAAATAATGACATCCGCACGGATGTATATTATCGATCCTATAAAGTTATCTAATCTGCTTACGGATCGCTGTTGTTGATTGTAAATAAGCCAGTTATAGCTTTATTTCTAAAATGTATCCAGGCTAAATTATACTATTTCGCCGTATAAATCATATTCATCCGCAAAACAAATATTTGCTTCAACAAATTTACCGATATAATTTTTTTCGTCTTCATTATTTTTTATAGATAAGATGACATTGCCGTCTATTTCAGGAGCGAAGTTATAAGAACGTCCTATCAGTTCTTTATTTTCTGATATTTTTTCTACTAATACCTTAACCGTAGTACCCACATATAACTGATTTTTTTTCTTAGAAATATTTTGTTGAATAGATATTATATTATCTTTTCTCGCATCAGCTACTTCTGAGGGTACCCTATTTGGCAAATCGAAAGCACTTGTTCCTTCCTCCGGAGAAAAGATAAAAACGCCAACATGATCAAACTCATGTCTATGCAAAAAATCTAAAAGATGTTGAAAATGGTTTTGATTTTCTCCAGGGAACCCAACAATTAAGCTTGTTCTTAATACAGCAGATGGTATTTCCTCCCTTATTTGACTCAAAATTGATTCATTTAAAGAAGCCTGCCAAGGTCTATTCATACTCTTTAAAACATCTGGATGACTATGTTGCAAAGGTAGATCAAAATAGGGAACTATATTTTTTGAATCTTTAAAAGCTTTAATAACTTCATCAGTTAAACCAGTTGGATATGCATAATGAATTCGTATCCAAGGAACTGAAACTTTAGACAATTCTTTCAAGAGTCTTGCTAAAGAAGGTTTACCATAAATATCTTGACCATAATTTGTTGTAATTTGACTAATTAGTATTATTTCTTGAATCCCTTGTGCTGCAAGATTTTTGGCTTCTGAAACTATAGATTCTATAGTCCTGCTGCGTTGAGGACCTCTTAACTTAGGAATAATACAAAATGCGCACTTATAATCACACCCTTCAGCGATACGAAGATAAGCCACAAATTTATTTTTATCTACAAAGCGTGGAATTTTTTCATCTGCAATAAATTCAGGTATTTTTGAAACTTCATTGACAATTTCCCCTTTCTCTACTCTATTGATAACCTTAGCTATTTTTTGATAATCACCCGTTCCTACTAAACCTTTTATTTCAGGCATTTCTTTTAAAAGTTCTTCTTTGAAATGCTGAGCCATACAACCAGCAACTATTACCTCTTTACCTTGCTCAGTAAATTCAATTATCTTCCTTATAGATTCTTCTCTAGCTGTTTCTATAAAACTACAAGTATTGACTACAACCACATTCGCATCTTCTATATCATTTCCTACTTCATATCCCTCCTTATCTAATAACCCTTGCATATGTTCAGTATCAACAAGATTTTTCTCACAGCCAACGTGACTAAAAGCAACCTTTGAATTTTTTTTATCCTTTACATTTTGATTATTTTGCTTCACGTAGTTTAAATATAATATAAGAAACAATTTACAAAGAAACTTTTTATAAGTCTCATTCAAAGATAATATTAGAATAGATTCTGCAAATTACAAAGATAAAAAATCTATGGCTCTTAAGACTTTGAAAAGTAAAAATAAAAAAGATCTGAAATGGCCAAAAATTATAATTGCTATTCTGAGCACCATTGGATTAGTTGATACGGGCTCTATTACCTTAAAAAATTGGGGATTATTTAACTCTCTTTCATGTCCTGGAATCAAAAATGGTTGCGAAACAGTTTTAAATAGCCCTTGGGGTACATTATTCGAGAATAGTCAATACAATATTCCTCTCTCATTGGCAGGAGTTATTACTTATGGTTCAATACTAGGATTTTCAATATTTTTATCATTGAATTTAGTTTCTCCCAAAGAAAAATTAAATAAGATTATATGGTGGGCAATATTTTTAATCTCTTGTGCTTCTTCTGTGTTTAGCATCCTTTTGCTAAATATTATGTTCTTTAAAATCAAGGCTTATTGTTTTTTTTGTATTCTTTCGGCAATTTTATCTATTTCGATCTTTATTATCTCTATGATTGGTGCAAAGTTTGAAAGTAGAGAGCCTATGTTTTATAGAGGATTTATTATTGTTTTATCAGTTCTTGTTGGGGGATTGATATGGTCAAATAGTGTTGACCCTTCTAATGCACTTGATATTTCTAAAAGTACAGAAAAAGTATCTCCTGCAATCACTACAACTAGCTCACCCCAGAAAATTAAGTTTGCTAAGTTTTTAAGTGATAATAATATTAAAATGTTTAGCGCATACTGGTGCCCACATTGCCATGATCAAAAACAACTATTTGGCAAAAAAGCAGTTAAAGAGTTATCGATCATAGAATGCGCACAAGACGGTAAAGATAATCAATATAAACTTTGCAGAGAAAAACAAATTGAAGGGTTTCCATCATGGGAAATTAATGGTGAAATATATAGTGGAGTCAAAGATTTAAATGATTTAGCAATAATGACTGAATATAATGGCGATTCTAATTTTTAATAAACCTTTTAATTATTTCGTGATTTAGTTGCTGCCTAGTATGGCATGTCCAAGTTGTTTCTTTAATTGGAAAATCATCCCTATAATGGCCTCCTCTACTTTCCTCTCGAAAAAGACAGGCTTTTAACAATAGCATTGTTGTAATTTGTCTATTATGCAAATCAAGCAATAAATTAAGTCCTCTCCTATTTGGCTCACTTAGTTTCAATTTTTGATCAATTTCTATTTTATTAAGACATTCAAGTAAAGGGTTTTTTTGTAGTTGATCTATCTCATCTTGAAGAGTTTTTAAAAGTTCATTCATATTTTTTTTATTACGAGAGACACCTAAATTAGACCAGCATAATTTTCTCAAACAATCAATCTTATCTGAAATACCTAAGATGAAATCTTCCTTTGGATTATCCATAAAAATTTCAGTAGTATATCTATCTAACCTTCTTACGTTATAGGGAGCATTCAACTCGATACAAGACATTTTTCTTGCAAATACAAGGCATTCCATAAGCGAATTACTAGCTAGTCTATTTGCACCATGCACTCCTGTAGAAGCTACTTCTCCCACGGCATATAATCCTTTCATTGTAGAAGATGCATTTAAATCGGTATGAACACCACCCATCCAATAGTGAGCTGCTGGCGCAACAGGAATCACCTCATTTAAAGGATTAACTCCATAATCTTGACATCTACTTATAATCGTAGGAAATCTTTCTACAATTTTTTCTGGATCAATAAATCTTAAATCCAGACCAACATGATCAACATCGTTTTCTTGCATATTATTCATAATTGCTCTACTAACTTGATCTCTTGTAGCTAGATCACCATTTTCCAAATGCTTTACTGGACTCTCACCATTCTTATCAACAAGAACTGCTCCCTCACCTCGAAGGGCTTCAGAGATTAAAAAGCAGGGAGAACCATAAAACTTTAATGCTGTAGGATGAAACTGAATAAATTCTAAATCCTCTATTGCAGCCCCAGCTTTCCATGAAAGAGCAATTCCTTCCCCAGAAGATTGGGCAGGATTTGTAGTATTAGTAAATAAGTGTCCCCCTCCGCCTGTGGCTAAAACAACAGCTTTAGAAGTAATCCAATATAAATTAGATCCATCTAATACCTGAACTCCCCTACATACTTCATTTTCAATAAGCAATTCTGTTACTCTTACACCTCTACAATGCAAAATATTCTCCTTATTTTCGATATGATCCTCTAAGACTTCTACAAGTGCTCTACCTGTTCTATCTTTAACATGCAAAACTCTTCTACAAGAATGAGCCGCTTCTAAAGTTGTTGATAATTGATCTGAGCTCTGATCAAAAATCATACCTAAATTTTGTAACCTATCAACGCAACCAGGAGCCTCTTTCACAAGCATTTCAACAGCGGATAAGTCACACAAATCATCTCCAGCTTTTAAGGTATCTTCAACATGAAGAGCAAAAGAATCTTCAGGTCTAACCACTGATGCAATTCCTCCTTGGGCCCATCTGCTAGATGATCTTTTACTTGTATTCCTATTTAAAAGAAGGACATTTAAATTTTCTGGCAATTCCAAACAAGTCATTAAACCAGCTGCTCCTGCACCAATGACAATTACATCCCACTTATCAATAGATATTGATTCTTGCGAAAATGGCGGTCTTAGCATTAAACCAAACCACTTAGTGTTGGTTGAATAATTGCTAGCACAATAAAAATACCATCAACAATTAAGGTAGTTTGAATTACATAACTTGAAACTAAAAGAGCCTTCCCATTTATCGAATTAGGCATAGCAAAATTAAAAATTTCTTTCGATATGAACCAGAGTATTAATGCCGCCAAAATAATAATAGACAAAGATTTAAACTGAATAAGATTTTCGGAAGTTTTCTGAAGTATTAATGGAGCATTATCAGAATCCGCAATAATAACCTCCTTCCATTGATCCATTATTCCTGTCAAAAATATTGTCAAATCTGTAATCGCCGTTCCAAATAAAGACGAGATATAAAAACTTGAACCGATTTTCCATTTTGTTCCAAGTCCGACAAAAGCAAGAGGCAATGCCACTGCTTCAACTGGAATATGGAGAATAGGATAAGCACTTAACCAGCCCCAAAATAAACAACCTCCAAGCCAACTTCCCGAGACTCCTATTAATAACGAGCTTACAATAAACCATTTATCTCCCTCTTTTCTAGATAATAAAAAAGCCGTAGCAAGGATAAAAAAAGTAGCGCAAAGTGCACTAATAGGAAAAAATCTAACCCATGGTGCCTGTACAAAAATTGGCAAAATTACAAAAAAAGAGGACCATAGTCTCAAAGCAATTGGTCTAGATAAAAAAGTACTTTTAACAATATCGAATCCATTATGAAATTTAGGTTTCAAATTATCATTCACTTCTAATTTTTTAGTAATTAATTCTTCCAATGCATTAAGGCTTTTAAAATTTTTGAATTAATTTAGGTCTAGTTTAATAAAAATGCAGATGACATATTTTATTAACTTAATAGTTGAAATAAATTAATCATTTTTAGTATTTTAAGAGTATTTAATATACTTTGAGTCTTATATGAGTTTACAATAAATATAAAGATAAAAGATTGGTCTTTAATTGTGTGGAAAGAAATTAATTATAAAGAGGATTCTAATGATCTTTTGATTCCGAATATTAACTACCAAATTAATCCAGCAGAAATTGAAAGTATTGAAAATAATTCTATTGCTGAAGAAATAGGCTTTGAATCAGGTGATTCAATTATTAGTATTAATGGTAAGAAACCTAGAGACTTAATTGATTATCAGATCCTGATTAGTGAAGAAATTTTAGATATATCGGTATTGGATAAAAACAAGAAGATTCATAACATTAGTATTGAAAAAGATCAAGATGACAATTTAGGAATTAATTTTAAAGATGCATTATTTGACTCAATCAAACAATGTAATAATAAGTGCCCTTTTTGCTTTATAGATCAACAACCAAATGGCAAAAGAAAAAGTCTTTACGTAAAAGATGATGACTATAGATTAAGTTTTCTATATGGTTCATATCTAACGCTAACCAATTTAAATAAAAATGACTGGAATAGAATATCTACTCAAAAACTATCACCGCTTTTTATTTCAATTCATGCCACTGACCCAAAGACCCGAGAACAATTATTAAAAAATAAAAAAGCAAGTCAAATTCTTGATCAAATTGAATGGTTAGAACAAAATTCAATCCAAATACACGCGCAAATAGTTGTATGTCCCGAAATTAATGATGGTAAAATCTTAGAAAAATCTATTTACGATCTTGCGAAATTTCATAAAAAAAGTTTTAAAACAGTACTTTCAACAGCAATAGTTCCAGTAGGCCTAACAAAGTTTAGGCCTGAAAATGATGGCCTCATAGCGATAAGCAAAGAATATGCAAGAAAAATTATTCAACAAGTGGAAAATATTCAAATTTCTTTACAAAAAAGTATTGGAACTCGCTTTTGTTGGCTTGCAGACGAATGGTATTTAATAGCTGGCCTCAAATTACCAAGCTATAAAACATATGAAAACATGCCCCAAGAATCTAATGGAGTTGGTTCAATACGAAGTTTTCTTAAAATATTGGAAACTAAAACAAAATCTCTTCCTGAAAAAGTAGATAAACAAAGAAAAGTCAGTTGGATTGTTGGAAAATTAGTTTACGAAGCACTGCTTCCAACAGTAGAAAAACTTAATAGAATTAATGGCCTTAGAATTAATCTATATGGTTTGCCAAGTGTTTACTGGGGGCAAGATCAAGTTGTAACAGGGCTTTTAACTGGGGAAGATTTAATTACTGGACTACAAAATAAGGATCTAGGAGAAAGTATATTTATACCATCAATAATGTTAAAACTTAATAGTGATTTGTATTTTGATGACAAAAATATAACTGAAGTTTCAAATAAACTGAGAACTAATATTCACGTTCTTGATGATCAGAATGATATTATTAGTAGTCAAAAAAAAAAAAAAAAAACAAAATAAAAACAAAAAAAAAAAAAAAATAAAAAAACTACCAATTTTAGTT
>QBXG01000040.1:0-7894 GCA_003283445.1 Prochlorococcus sp. AG-321-D23
GATATGACGTTATTCTGATATTAAGAGACTCTAAAACTTTCTAAAATATATTGACTTTTTCGCACATTTTTCGCACAATATAGATATATATGACCTAGTGCTCATGCCACAAACTAAAAATAAAGATCTATGGGTGCAACATTATAGAGAGCAGCTAGGAGAGATTTTCGCTAAAAACTCAGGCTGGTATATAAGAGAAAGCAGGGGAAAAATAAGAATAGAAATTAAAAAAGAAGGAATAAAACAATCTAGAACTCTGCCTTTTGATTGGTCTAAGCAGGGCTTTGCTCTAGCTGTTCCAGAAATACAGCAGATATATAAGAGATTTTATGAAAGTAAACAGCAGACGTTAGCGGTAGCCTGTGAAGTTGTTAAAGTATCGAGCTCTGCAACTAAGATAGATTTTTCTAAATTAATTGAAGAATTTAAACCTTTTGTGCCAAATGCAAGTGAAGAAACTTGGAATAAATGTTATGTGCCTGTCTTATTAAAATCAAAAGAATTATTTGAAAGATCAAATCGCAAACCAAATAATGGTGAAGAATTGATGCTCTCGGCATTAGACCAATGGCCACAGGGTACAAGAATGAGACAAATACAAAGAAGATCTCTTAAAAAGTTTCTTGAATGGGCTGTAATTAGAACTAAATTACCTGCAGCTTATGCTCCACCTGCAACAGTACCAGAGATAAAAGCTGATAAGAAAATTGGTTATGCTTTTGCAGATCAGCAGATATTGGCATTGATTGAAGATGAAAAAGATCCTAAATGGCAATTCTCCTATCAATTATTAGCTACTTATGGTTTAAGACCTGCAGAATTACGAAATCTTAGGATTCAAGATGGTGTTAATGGTAAAGAACTCTGGAGCATTTATAGAAAGTCAAAAGGTGGCACAAAAGGAGATAAAACAGAGCCTAGAAAATTACAGGCATTATTTGTTAAAGATGCTGATGGAAATCCTATTGATTGGAAATTACAGGAAAGAATTGAAATTGGAGAAGAGTTACCACCTTTAGGTGATGTTAATAAAGAGTTAGCAGGGTCATCTTTAAGAACTCGATTAAAAAGAAAAAAACTTTATCAACAGATTAAAGAAGATGCTAAAAAGTTAGGTCAAGAATGTGTGCCATATAGCTTTAGGCATAGATATGCAAAAGAATCCCATGCTGCTGGTTTTCCTACTTCAAACATTGCTCAAGCTATGGGTCATTCAGTACAAGTGCACCTGCAGAATTATGCAAGATTTACTCCAGATCTAACAACAGATCTTTATTCAAAAGCTAATAAAATTTCAGCATGACTTATTTAGAAGAAAAAGTTAAATATTTTGATGATGCTTATAGAAGTGGAAATGCTTTAATTTCTGATGCAAAATTTGATAAATTAGAAGCCAATTTATTTAGAGTTGACCCTAAAGCTGATTACTTCACTAATAAAAAAGCTCTACCATTACCCAGCTTGCCAAAAGACCAAATTTCGGAATTTTTAGAGGGATTATTACCTGATACTCGTTTGTTAATTCAGCCTAAGATTGATGGCTGTGCCATTGCTATTCAATATGTAGATGGCAAATTGGAAAAAGCTATATCGAGGAAAGGGGTAGATGTCACAAACAAACTTAAACAAGTCAAAGACGTACCAAAAGAAATCAACATTAGATCAAGTTTTATGGTTCGTGGAGAATTATTTGCCGAACAAGAAGCACCGAGCTACTCGCAAAGAATTGCGTCTGGATACCTTAGAAGCGGATGCGATCAACCTAATCCAAAAATTAGCTTCTGCTCGTTCCAAATCATCAACACCAGAACCAACGAATACGAAAGTCTCATTTACTGTCGGAAATTGGGCTTTACCATACCTAAATTTGTTGAAGCGAACAGGACTTCTCAAATAAAAACTTATAGAGAAGCTTGGCTAAATAAAAAACTATTTAATGATTACCCAACTGATGGAATAGTAATAAAAATAAATTCTAGAAAATTGCAATTAATTAGAGAAAAATCTTATGGTTGCTATCCTTACTGGCAGATGGCTATTAAGTATTAATGAAACTATTTTTTTTATTACCTTTGTTATTAGGTTTCTCAGTTCCAGCTATTGCTCATAATGAAGCTAATGGTGGTAATTGGAGGGATTGTGATGCAGTTATTTGTTCTCCTCCACCTGAACCTGTAGCTACTGGACTTCCTGAACCAAATAGTTTAGAGAGTGATGGCGATTAAGTACTAGGTTCTTTCTAAAGGGTTATATGTGGGTCATCCGAAGGCACGATATTTGTTTAGCGTAAAGCATAAATAAAAGGGGACATTCTAGTTAACTTAGCTTTACTAGCGGTGAGTGTGTAGAGCATGAGATCGCCATTGAATGTTAGATGCGATTACTTGAGCTACAGATAATTTACCCTTCGGATTTAGTTCTATATACATTTTTTTTCCGTCTTTGGTTTCCCAGAGATATTTATCTAATATGCCTTTTTTGATTAGTCGATAAAGAGTGCTTCTGGAGCTGTAACCTAACTCTTTTGCTGCGTCTGTAACTGTAAATAGTTTTGAAGTTGGTTTCATTTTTTACACCTGATAATAGATTTGTTAAATGATTGGCATAACTAGCCTTATTCGGTATAATTTCGCCTTATTTTGTCTTATTTTTGCCTTATTGAGAATGTAATTGTCTCCATATGTGGTGGGAGCTGCCTAGTGAAATTTTGGGGTGCGAAATTACCCATTAAGGCAGACAGAAAAAGAACCTAAACCACTAGATCTAGGTTATTTATTTAAGGGTGATTCTCAATAATAAATAGAGGGTAGACCGCCCACAGTCCGTTCTAAAACTATGAAAAGAATCAACTTGCTTAGCACCCAACTAAGCCAACAATCTACCCTCTAAAAGTTAAGCTGCGATTACGTCTTTCATAGCTGCAAATGAGCCAGCGTGAGCTACACCAATGTCGATTGATTGTAAGATTCGAACAGCAGTTGTTCCTTTAGAAAAATCTGAAAATGGGTCGACTAGAATTTCTAAATCTCCAAATAATCCGATATAAAGATCAGCAAAGTTTCCATATAATATGGCACTTAAATTAGATCCAGATCCTTTGCTAATGTTGCTTGGCATTGCATTAGTAATCTCTAATCTTCTTGATAAGATTTGCTGTTGACCTAACTCTGCTCCATAAGGATCGAGTATGTAATCACCATTAGAATCTTTCAACTTATGCACAGCTCCTTCTACCTTTGAGTTGGTTACATATGCACAGCTAGATAGGTCTGCGTTATCTACAGAAACTTCTTTTTTAAGATCTATAAAATCGTCTAGATCGGCTGCAGCTCCGTTAGTTCCACCTGCTACTGATCCAATACCAGTTGTATTTAGAACGCCAGTTGGTTGGTTACTTGAGCCAGATCCGTTTAGAGCTGCTGCGTCTATAGCATTAGCAATAATGGCAATAAATCCATTTCTTATAACCTGCTCAATTTCTGGAGTGCTTTGCAACTTCATAAGATGGGAATATTTAGTTAAAGCACCCACAGTTTTTGGAGACATTGAAATTTGGTCGAAGCTGCCTGTGGATTCAGTAATTGAGTCTGAGTTATCAGCTCCAATCCAATAAGCTGTGTTATCACCTGTTCGTCTAGGGATAGCAACATTGCCAACTAGTCCAGGGAAATATCTAGCTCCAAGTTCCCCAACGATTGTTCTATTCCTTAAAGCTTCTACAAAGTTTTGCTCTAATAATTCTGTTTGAATTAAATTTCCACCTGCTGAAGCTGTGCCCTTCACATATGCTCTGGTTTGCATATTCCAGCCTGTGTTTGATGGTACGAAAAACCCTTCAGATCTTCTACCTGTCTGTCTTTCGATTTCTTGATTTATCTCAGCATTTAAACCTGATAAACCTCTACCGCTTTGCATACCTTTTAAAGCATCAATAACAGAGAAGTTCTCTGAAGCTGCTCTATATTCTGCTGATTGCCAATCTGTTGAAATGGCTTGGATTTGATTCGGTTCTGGAATCTGCGTGTTAAGTGGATTACTCATTTCTTTAGTTGAATAAGATGGATGGACTCTGGAGACTCCAACAGTCGGATCTGCTGGAACACTCACAAACGAGAGCTCCATCACCGACCAACGAGTAGCCACCATTCTTCCCTTTTCGTCTTCTTCCATTTCTTCTATCGAATAGCCAATCGAGACATTTCTAATAATTCCCTGCTCTACATCTTTTTGAACTTCTAAAGCTTTTGAACTATTACCAAATTGAATCTCTGCATATCCTTTTCTGTTCTCAATCCAAGCTCGTTTGATAACACCAATCTGCTGGGATGGATCATGCGACCATAAAACTGGAGCTGAATCATTAAATCGTTTTAGATTTACTGCAGTATCATCATGGCTGAGAATTTCAGTTCCAAATTGTCTAGCGACAGGTGTTTCGCTGCTAAAGCTGACTGTTAATGTATCGTCTTTAGTTTCTGTATTATCTACAGTTAAAAATCTGGTATAAAGCTTAGTTGGTGTTTTTGTCATCTTTTTTATGTGTGGGAAATGTTTTTAAGTAACGTCTACGCATTGGATTGCTTAGACAGTCATCTTTGGGATGTCGACAAACTTTTGTCCAATCATCATCAAATTGCTGGTATGCCATGTAGAGATTAAAGTTGGCTTAATATCACAATTCTGACTCATTTTTGGTGCACACATAGTGCACAGATACCGCACAGCTACTAATAAAAAAGGGTGTATTTCTTTTTTGCGTTTATTTGTCGTTATTTATCATTATTTTGCGTTATTTTGCATTATTTTCGCTTTTTTTGCGTTTATTTTACGTTATTTAATTGTTACAAATACTTAACAAAAACCTAGTGCACAGATAACACAGCAAATTTCCTAAACTCTTTTACTTTTATTTATTAAATATTAATTTAGTTAGACGTATTTTATCTGTGTTCTGTGCAAATTAGCTGGGATTTACTGCAATATAAAGCGTTTGACCCTGCACAGATAATCCGAAATATGTGTGCACTACTGTGCAATAGTGCCCTAATCAGGTTTATTTGTCTTTTTTACCCATAACCTGACTCTTTTTCCTTGATCTATATCTAAATCTCTTTTTTTAGGATCTTTTGCCTGTATGTAACTTAATTGTCTAAGACATTCAGCAGCTTGCCTAAAATCTGCTGGTTTAATATTGCTTTCAGATCTGCACCTGCTATTTATCAATATTTCTCTAGTAGTAAAACCTGCAGAAATATCATATTTAATCCATCTAGATATAGTTTTAACTTTGCCCTCTACAGTTTCTTGCCAGCTATCTTCTCTCATTGGATTGTTTAACCATTCATAAAAAGCACTCATAAATTGGTGCTCCGATTCAAACATTAAATTATTAAATTCTGATTGCTTTTGACTCTTCTCACTCAGGATTGGTTGTTCACCATTTTTATAAGCCAAAATAGCTGATTTCCAAATATTATCCCGATTAGCTTTTAACTTAGGCAGGTCAATCATTTTATTTGGTAAATCTAAAACCCAGAATCTTCTACTGCCTGTAACGTCTACTAGAAAATCAGATCTGTTTACTGATCCGACAAATATGCTGGGTCGGGGATGACTATCGGAAGCACGTTCATAAGGTCGCCTGAACTCATCAGATTTACTAGATAACAATGCTTTTAGATAAGCAGCGTCATGTTTACTGGTCATATGATCCAGCTCCGAAAGTTCATATATCCAGCATTTTTGAATTGCTAAAAATAAGTCTTTTGGATCGGTCTGCCATGTGTCATTGAAAAATTGATCGGTGGCTAAAAATCGCCAAAAACTAGATTTTCCTACACCTTGCCGACCTTTCAGAACGCATAAATTATCGAACTTACAACCTCTGTCGTAGACCCTAGCCACAGCTCCAATTAATGTAGCTTTGAGCATATCGTCAAAGATTGGCTCAGTAGTAGCTAAATAATTAGAAGCTATTTTGTTAATATCATCTGGCTGAATAGCTGAGTCATTATATATACGATCTAAATCTTCAATTACAGGATGATAAGTGTTTAGCTGAGCAGCCCATAATAATGAATCTTGAGCAGTTAATTTTTTAACTGTATA
This sequence comes from Prochlorococcus sp. AG-321-D23, assembly GCA_003283445.1. Lineage (GTDB taxonomy): Bacteria > Cyanobacteriota > Cyanobacteriia > PCC-6307 > Cyanobiaceae > Prochlorococcus_A. The sequence goes on from QBXG01000040.1 coordinate 6,109, forward strand.
ACCATGAGCAGCTAAAAAAATATAGAAATTTTCTACAATGCTGTTTGCTATAGGTTCACCATCTAACTCTATTTTTAAAGTTAAAATATTAAACCTAATCCGATTGCTCCAAGTTACGATAATTAGTTCAGCCAGTTCAGCAGCATCAGGTCTAGTTTTTTTAACTTCCCCAGCAGTATTTTTATAAAAACCACTTGGAAAATTCCTAGAAAATTTATCTAGATTATTTTGCATTAGCTTTCTCCATTAGCGATTGCCTGATGGCTCTCATAGATGTTGGTTTATGTCTTACAAATATTGAAAACTCTCCAATCGACTCAATATATTGATTACTCGAATAAGCCCAAGTGCTATTAATTAATTCTCCTTTTTTAGCTTTTGGTGGGAAAAATGTTGACCCAATAAAGCATCTAACTGTATCTCTATCTTTTGATATTGAGCAGATCGGTGAGCTGTTTCTATTACATATAGGACAAACCATCAATCTTTCCCAGCTACCAGAAGTTGAAAGAGATTTTTTAGATGTTGCTACTTTTGGCTGCAAACTAGCCATATGTAAAACCCAATCCCAAACTGGTTGGGGTGGTGCAACTAAATCCTCTACTGAATAACCATTCATACTGAAATAGTTATCTCCAGAGGGATGTTTACCAGCTACAACTGCGTAGCATGGATAATCTGCAAATACTTCTAGAGCTTCTCCTTTTAAATCATTAGATTTATCTCTAGTGTGATGTTTGGCTTTTTTAAAACCAAATGGGATCTGTTCAATCTGTGCTGGCGTAGGTCTATAGAAAAATTTGTATCTCCATAAACCTTTATAAGAATCTCTTTTTACCTGCCAAGTTCGACCAGTAATGTCTATTCCTATTTCACAGGCGTAATTGAGTGCAGTTTCACCATCAAAATCTATACAAATTAGATTTTTTCCTAAAATTACACCTATTGCCTGAGTTTCTCTAAATTCCAAGCAGCTATCTATATCGAAGCCATTTGGATAATTAGTCTTCCATCTTCCTATTTCTGGAATAGGTCTTTTTTGGTTATCTAAAGGTAGAAATCTATTAGTAGATTCCAGCAGCTTTAAAGGCTGGGCATCATGCCAGAGTTTATTTTTGGTAGACATATCATCAACTCTCTAGATCTTCTAAGCGTTCAGAAAAGCTTTTGCCCTGTGTTTTCACAGTACCTTTTAGTTCTTGGAATAATTGAACAGCTTTAGATGAGTTCTTGGCAGCTCCATTAGAAACTTTCCAATTTTCACTTAAATGCTCAATTATTTGGAATAACATTGCTTTTTGCTCGCATATTTCCATGAGCACAGCTCCATAAGCTGCAGGTTTATCTTTCGATAATGCAACTCTGTAGTGCTCATAAAGCATTTCAGCTTCTTTCTTTACCCTGTCAGCGTTCCAAAGGGGTTCTGTTTTGGTGTTTTCCATAACTACAGCCCCACCGCTTCATAACTGGCTATATTTTTAGCTGCGATTATTGGTGCTTCTTCTTGTTTAAGGGTTTCATCTATCTGCCATTGCCTAATAGCATCAACATTCCATTTAACATTAGATTTCTTTAGGCCAGTAACATAAAGCCAATGAACACCAGCTTTTAATACCTTTTTAGCCTTTAGATTCCAGAGGGTAGCTTGGGATATACCAAGATTCTTAGAAGCTTCCGCAGCTCCTAGCCATATTTGATTTTCCATTATCCCTCTAACCCTTAACGCTTAATGGATCTACTTCTAACTTTCCAGATTTAGCATCATATGTGCCATATCCATGAAGTT
>QBXG01000041.1:0-7795 GCA_003283445.1 Prochlorococcus sp. AG-321-D23
ATCAGCAAAATAAATTTTACTCTCGACCAAATATCATCATTAGAAAATAAATTTAAAAACGTTTTTTCAGCCCTTAAAGAATTAGAAGCTGGCGCGATTTCAAATTTTGATGAGAAAAGACAAGTTGGACATTATTGGTTAAGAAATCCATCTGTTGCTCCAAGTAATCTTATAAAGGAAGCAATCAATAATGAGATTAGAGATATTTCAGAATTTGGAGAAAATATATTAGAGGGTAAAATCACCAATAATAAAAATCAAAAATTTACTAATGTTTTATGGATAGGTATTGGAGGAAGCGGTTTAGGTCCATTATTAATAACTGAAGCCTTACAAGAGAATTCTTGTGGATTGAATTTTTCATATATTGATAATATTGATCCATTTTTAATAAGTGAGAAATTAGATGAATTATCTGATAAATTGGCTACTACATTATTTGTTGTTGTAAGTAAGTCAGGTGGAACACCTGAACCAAAAATAGCAATGAATATAATTAAAAAGCATGTAGAAAATAAAAATTTAGACTGGAACTCAAACGCAATAGCAATAACAATGAAAGATAGTCAATTATATAAAAAAGCACAACTTGAGAATTGGTTGAAAATATTTAATCTGCCTGATTGGGTTGGCGGCAGAACCAGTATTACTAGCTCAGTTGGTCTGCTTCCTTTAGCTCTTATTAATCGAGATGTTTCTGAATTTATTAAAGGTGCAGCAATAATGGATGACTTAACACGGATACCTAATATTAAAGACAATCCTGCTGCTTTACTATCATCAGCATGGTTTTTTTCTGGTGATGGAATAGGTAAGAGAGATATGGTTGTATTACCTTATAGAGACAGGTTGCAAGTATTTAGTAAATATCTTCAACAATTAGTTATGGAGTCTCTAGGTAAAAAGTTTAATAGGAAGGGTGAAATCGTACATCAAGGAATATCTGTTTTTGGTAATAAAGGCTCTACAGATCAACATGCATATGTTCAACAGTTAAGAGATGGTATTGATAATTTCTTTTGTGTTTTTATAGAGTTACTTGATACCCCTAATAGTAATATCTATTTTGACTCTGAAAATCCTAAAGAATTTTTATCAGGATTTTTACAAGGCACAAGATCTGCACTATCAAACGAAAATAGGCAAAGCATAACAATCACCTTGGATAAGTTAAATTGTTTAACGCTAGGTGCCTTAATTGCTCTATTTGAGCGTGCTGTTTCTTTTTACGCAGAATTAGTAGATATAAATGCTTATGATCAACCTGGTGTAGAAGCTGGTAAAAAAGCAGCCGCAGAAATAATTGATTATCAAAAACAAGTAACAGAAATATTTAATAATGGCGAAGAATTTTCAATCAAAGAAATTACTTCTCTTGTTGGAAATTCATCACCTGAGCCAATATTTTTTATAATTCGTCAGATGTGTTTTGGTAATGATGACTATCTTATAAATGGAGACTGGTCTAACCCAAGTACAATAAGAATTAAAAAAATTAGTTAATACTAAACGACAATATTTATAATTCTGCCTTTTACAATTATTATTTTTTTGATTGTTTTATTATCAATCCATTTTTTTACATTAGGTCTAATTAATGTTTTTTCCTTAATTTCATCATCAGAAATATTAATTTCTACATTAATTTTATCTCTTACTTTTCCATTTATTTGAATTACTAATTCATAGCTATTTTCCTTAAGAGCATCTTCATCGAATACTGGCCATTTTTCTAGGTGTACAGATTTTGAATTACCAATTAAATGCCAGATTTCATCGGAAATATGAGGAGCAAATGGTGCTAATAATATACAAAATTTCATAAGAGCTTCTCTTCTTAAGTCTTTATTTACATGATTTAGGTTCGAGGATATTGAATTATAAAACTTCATTAATTCTGATATTGCTGTATTAAATTGATTGTTTTTTATATCATTAGAAATTTCTTTTATAGCAATATTTATAGACTTTAATAATGAGCTTTCATTTTCTTTTTTAAGTTTATCTGCTTCATGGGTAATATCATTATTACTGTAATCTAAGAAAAGTTTCCATATTCTACATAGAAATCTATATTGACCTTCTACATCAGAATCTCCCCATTCGAGGTCTTTTTCAGGAGGGGCTTTAAATAAAATAAACATTCTTGCTGTATCTGCTCCATATTTTTTTATTACAGATTCAGGATCTATACCGTTATATTTTGACTTTGACATTTTTTCAAAAAGAACTTCAAGTTTTGAATTGTCTTTTGGATCTTTTGGATTAGTTATATCTTTAATATCAGTTGGAGAGATATATTTTCCAGTTATGGAATTTTTATAAGCTGCAGATTGAACCATACCTTGTGTCAAGAGCCTTTTAAATGGTTCATCAATATCAAAAAGATTATTGTCCCTTAGGGCTTTGGTAAGAAACCTGGCATAAAGCAAATGTAAAATTGCATGCTCTACACCACCAACATATTGATCAACAGGTAACCATTTATTAATTTTTTCTTTTTCGAATGGCTTTGTTAAAGATTTTGATGAAGGATATCTTAAAAAATACCATGATGAACACATGAAGGTGTCCATAGTATCCGTTTCTCTACTCGCCAAATTACCGCATTTTGGACATGTAGTATTAATCCAACTTTGATTACTACCTAGAGAATTAATTTTATTAGAGGATATTTTAATCTCATTTGGTAATCTAACTGGAATATCCTTTTTATTTACTGGAACAGAACCACAATTACTACACTTAATAATTGGAATTGGACATCCCCAATATCTTTGCCTAGAAATTAACCAATCTCTCAGACGAAATTGAATTTTATTTTCAGCCCATCCATTTTGTTCACCATGTTCTGAAATATGTTTTTTGGCATCACTATTATTTAAGCCATCAAAATTATTTGAGTTAATTAAAAAACCATTTTCCGTAAAAGCATTAGTTAATTCGGTGGTAATTTTAAGGCATATGGATACATAAATGAACTTGACGGTTCTGAACATATTGCTCTAGTAAAGCAAAAGTCTAATAAATTAAGAGAACCAGTATTAGTAAGAATGCATTCAGAATGTTTAACCGGTGATGCTTTTGGATCACTACGTTGTGATTGTAGACCCCAGTTAGAGGCAGCGTTAGCAAGGATTGAAAAAGAAGAAGAGGGTGTGGTTGTTTATTTAAGACAAGAAGGAAGAGGTATTGGTTTGATTAATAAATTAAAAGCATACAGTTTACAAGATGGTGGTTTGGATACTGTAGAAGCAAATGAAAAATTGGGTTTCCCTGCAGACCTAAGAAATTATGGAGTTGGAGCACAAATATTAACTGATCTTGGGATCAAAAAGTTAAAACTACTTACAAATAATCCTAGAAAAATTGCTGGATTAGGAGGATATGGAATAGAAGTTACTGAGAGAGTCCCATTAGTGATATGTCCTGGAGAGCATAATTCTGAATATCTAAATGTAAAGAGACAAAAACTTGGACATATGTTAGAAGAAGAAAAATTAAATTCCATAGATATAGATCCTTATATTGCAATTTTCCTTGATGGTGACTATCAATCAATAGATTTAGTTCCTATCAAAAATAAAATAATTAAATTCTGCGAAAAGCATAAAATAAATATTATGTTAGAAAGCTCTCCTAGACTATTAGCTTTTTGGAATAGACCTAAATTAGTATGGAAAATATTGCATGACAAAAAAAGAGAAGATTTCACTATTAATGATAATGAAATTAATAAGATTGAAATCTTTATTCAATTTTTATCAGAATATAATAAAAGTACAAAAGTTGGAATTATAATATCAAAAAATATTCAACAAGCTTTACATCCAAAAAACAATATTAAATTAAAAAATACAAATTTTTCAATAAAAAATGAAGAATTATACTCATCCACAAGGAAATTTAATCTCGATAAAGAAACGTTCAGTATTATTTTTGATAAAAAATTAACTTAAACTAAACTGGCTTTAATAATTTTTGAGCCGTTCGTTAGTTTTAAAACAATATCCATATCATCAGTTTTTCCAAAGACAGTATGTACTCCATCCAAATGAGGTTGTGCCTCATAAACTATAAAAAATTGACTCCCACCTGTATTTTTTCCTGCATGAGCCATTGATAGCGAGCCTTTTAGATGTTTATTAGAATTGATTTCACAATTAATTTTATATCCTGGTCCTCCTGTTCCAGGCATGCCTGAAGATCCTGCACGAGTATTAGGGCAACCACCTTGAGCCATAAAACCTGGGATAACACGATGAAATGCCAATCCGTCATAAAAACCATCACTAATTAGTTTTGTGAAATTATTAACTGTATTAGGTGCATCATTAGAAAATAATTCAATATTTATAATTCCTGCATCAGTTTCAAATAAAGCTTTTGTCATTGTGAGTTTAATTAACTTTAGTCTTATTTTAAACGTTAGAGAAGCTTTTCAAGATTCTCCTTAATGGAATTTAAATCTGTATTTTCATCAATATTTTCTTCGTTATGTTCCACTTCGTTCCAAGTCTCCACTTCTAAATTTTTTTGAGGAGGAGAAATTAATAATCTATCTTCTGCTGTTTTTGGAACAAAATTTTTCTCAACTAATTTACATTCATAATCTAGTTTGGTACAAAAATCTCTAATTTCATCTATAGAGATCATTTCTACAGAAGGTAAGGGGAAATCCTGAGCCTCTAAAAGTCCGCAGTAACGTTCAGCATCATCTTTTTCTTCAAACATTAGAACTATAGTCCTACCTTTTAATTCTATTGAATGTATTCCTTCTTTCTCTGTACCGAAGTTATAAAGTAAAACATAAATATTCATAAAACTTTTTTAAATTATTATATATTATTTAACTATTCATCTGATAGTGATAATTCTTGAAGTCTGGTATACAAAGCTATTTCCTCATCATTTATATCAGCAGGAATAACAACTAAGATTTCTACAAACTGATCTCCAATATTATCTCCAAAACTTAAGCCTCTACCCTTAAGTCTTAACAATCTTCCAGTTGAAGACTTTGGAGGTACTTGAAGTGTTACATTTCCATCAAGAGTAGGAACTTCTACTGCACATCCAAGAAGGGCGTCGGGGGGAAATAACTCTAATTTATAAAGAACACGTAGACCATCTATTCGAAGTCCATTTTTAGTTTGCACTTTTAATTGTAAATAATGATCTTTTCCACCTTTTGCAATATTTTCTAATCTCAATCTCCAACCATCTCCAGCGAATGGGGGAGTATCAACTTCTACAACAGTTTGATCTTCTAATTCTATTAATATAGATGCACCACTCAGAGCTTCATCCGGGGTTAATTCGATAATAGTTTCAATATCTTGATGAAGTTTTACGGGTGGTGGTTCTTCTGGAGATCTTGCTGGGTAGTCGTAACTAATAAACTCTTCTTCATTAAAAATTTCATCAGACTTTTCATCTTCATAAAAATCAGAGGATTTATCATTATAGCTTTCGTTATCTAAATCAGAGTCGTATTCAAATCCAAATAGAGAATTGAGATAATCTTTAAATTCAGGAAAACCTGTCCTGTATTTATTCAAATTTTCTTCATTAGAAGAATTAGAATCTATAGGTTTAACTCTTCTGGAAGGATCACGTAAGAATTCGTAAGCTTCATTAATTAATTTAAATCTATCCTCAGCGTTTATATCATTTTTATTTAAATCAGGATGCCATTTTCTCGCTTCCCTTCGAAAAGCTTTTTTAAGTTCAATATCGTCGAATTCATAGGATAAACCTAAAATCGACAAATAGTCTTTTTTAGAGGAAGTAGTCATTGTCCCATGGATCGTCATCCCTAGAGTTACCATACCTCGAATTTCTAGAATTACTATTCATTTGATTGTCCCAAGGATCATCATCCCAGTAATCATCTGAAAATAATTCATCTTTTAAAGAGCCAAAGGTATTTTTAATTCCTTGTAATGGATTGCTATCAACTTTCTTCTCCGCAGCAAATCTCCTATTTAAACCAAAAAGGGCTTCTTGCAAAGAACTTACAGAAATTTCCAATTCTTGAGGATCATCATCATTTATAAATTCTTCAACATCCTGAATTGCAAGCTCTACTGCCCTCTGTTGTCGCTCTGCTCCATATGGTCCAAATTCTAAGGAAGCGTCTCTTAATCTTCTCTCTGCTTGAGCAATTAGTGTAAGTGCATTATTTTTTCTATCAATTACTGATCTTTTCATCCTATCTTCTGTTGCTTTTGACTTGGCCTCAGCGATCATCATATTAATTTCTTGTTCATTTAAATTTGAACCTCCGGAAATACTTACTGTTTGTTTTCTACCTGTAGTTCTATCAGTTGCACTGACTTCTAGCAATCCATTTGCGTCAATATCGAAAGCTACTTGTACTTGGGGAATCCCTCTAGGTGCGGGAGGTATACCTGACAATCTAAATTTTCCTAATGATTTGTTTTCTGAAGCCAGTGGCCTCTCGCCTTGTCTAACTTGCACAACTACTGATGATTGATTAGATTCAGAAGTACTAAAAACATCTGATTGCCTTACTGGTATTGGGGTATTACGTGGAATAAGAACCTTCATAAGACCTCCAATAGTTTCTAATCCTAAGGATAAAGGAGTTACATCATTTAAAAGTAAATCACGTAAATCTCCACTAATTATTCCAGATTGTATTGCAGCACCAATTGCAACTACTTCATCAGGGTTTACAGATTGACATGGCTCATTAGGAACAAGAGTTTTAACTAATTGTTTAACCATTGGTATACGGGTACTTCCACCAACAAGGACGACTTCATCAATTTCTTCAGCATCCCAACCGGAATCTTCTAAAGCAATTTGAACAGGTTCAAGCAATCTATCGAGAAGATCATCAGATAACGATTCGAATAATTTCCTATCGAATTCCTCCTCAATATGTAATGGTCCATCATCACTTGTAGTAATAAAAGGTAAAGAAATTTTAGTTTTTTGTAGTCCTGACAATTCACATTTAGCCTTCTCAGCAGCTTCTGTAAGTCTTTGAAGAGCTTGCCTATCTCGTCTTAAATCAATCTTATATTTCTCAAGAAATCGTTCAGCAATCCAATCTACTATTTTGGAATCAAAATTATTACCTCCGAGTTGAGTATCTCCACAGGTCGCTTTTACATCAAAAACACCATTAGATATCCTTAACAAGGAAACATCAAAAGTCCCTCCACCTAAATCAAAAACTAGTACGTTATTGGAAGAGCTTTTTTCAAAACCATATGCTAAAGCTGCTGCTGTTGGTTCATTTAAAATTCTATCAACCTTTATCCCAGCTAACACGGCAGAATCCTTTGTAGCTTGCCTCTGAGACTCATTAAAATAGGCAGGTACAGTAATTACGGCAGAATCAATCGTATCTCCTAAATAAGTTTCTGCATCATTAATTAATTTTCTTATTATTGAACTTATTAACTCTTCAGGGGCATACTCTCGCTCTGTAAATGGACTTAAAATTCTAACACTACCTTTATCATTAGATTTAACATTATACGGAACAGAAATACTTGTTTCATCAAGTTCATCCCAATCTCGTCCAATAAATCTTTTTAAGTTATAAAATGTATTTTTAGGATTTAAAACAAGTTGCCTTCGAGCCTGATCACCAATAACAATTTCGGAGTTTTTAGTGAATCCAACTATCGAAGGGGTTGTTCTTGTACCCTCTGTATTTGCAATTACAACGGGGCGACCAGCCTCTATAACTCCTACAACGGAGTTAGTAGTACCTAAATCAATCCCAACTATTTGCCCCATAGTATTACTTGATTAA
>QBXG01000042.1:0-7763 GCA_003283445.1 Prochlorococcus sp. AG-321-D23
TTTGGCTGTAGAAAACACAAGATCTATTAAAAAATTAGATCTAAAATTGAATAATAAATTACCAAATATCACAGTTGATCCACAAACTTATGAAGTATTCGCTGATGGAGTATTACTTTCTTGTGAACCTCTTGAAGAAGTCCCGATGGCTCAAAAATATTTTTTACTTTAGTAGTTATTAATTAATTCTTTTTTAGTTATATTTATTTCTTTAGATCCTGCATTTGCTAAATCTTCTTGAAGCTTATTCTCACATGAAAGAACTCTTGACCAACTTGGAAGTTGTTGAGTTGTTGGATTTGCTAAGTAACCTTGAGTAGCAGGTCTTAATAATTTTGCAAATTTTTGAACAGACAATTCCTCTTCATGTCTGTCATATGGAAGATTATTAACTGCAGAATCTAGTCCAAATTGTTTAACTCTATCTTCTCCTACTCTTTTATAAAGAACTTCGAGTGTTGATAATTGAGTGCTTGTTAGAGTCTGAGCCTGATGTTCCATAAGTCCTCTTAAGACACTAGATAGAATTTCTGTGCACATCTTTTGAAGACCCTCCTTGGAAGATAATCCTATAGTTTTATGTTTATGATCAAATAATCCAAGGTCTACTTGAGCTATTTTTGAAGTTCTGACATTCCTATAAACCTCTGATAAGAGACCTATCTCTAATCCCCAATCACATGGAATTCTTAAATTCATAGCTAAATCTTTTGTAAATGCAAATTCACCAGCTAAAGGATATCTAAAGGATTGTAAATACTGCAAAAACGGCCCATTGCCAACTAATTGTTCCAAACTTGCCAATAAAGGACCTACAAATAATCTCGTTGCTCTCCCTTGCAATTGATTTGTTTCTAATGATAATCGACTATAGAAGGCTTTTACATAGGAAATTCCATATGATTCGTCTAACAATGGAAGAATCATTCTTGATGGATATAAAGGGGTAAACGTTCTTATGTCAGCATCAAATAAAGCAACTACTTCAGATTGTCTTGTCGCAACCCCTATTCCTTGCCATACTGCCCATCCTTTTCCTGGAGACCCAAGAAGTTCCAATCCATTTTTTTCTTGATCTTTTAATAGTTCAATTACAGATGGAGAATTTGTCCATTGAATATGAACAGGAAATGGCATTGAATCAAAAAATGACTTTGCAGAATTTACTTGATCTACAGTCTTTGCAGATAGAGCAATAACTAATTCATTTAATCCGGTAAGATTCTTTAAAACTTCTTTAATGTCTTTTAGAGCTGGTCGTTCAAATTCTTCATATAGACACGGAATTAATATTGCTGTAGATCTTTTCTTAAGTCGTTTATTTAATTCTCTAAGTAGATCCTTAGTGACACCATATTCATGTATTGTTGTGATTAAACCTTGTTGAAAGTCCATTTTCTATTTGATGTGCAGAATAGTGTTAATACTTCGATGATTTCTTCAAAGTGACGCAAATTGATTCAAAGAAAAAATTTGATAGATTAAGGCTTTGTAAATTGCTAGAAACAATTTATAAGGATCATACTACTGAAGAGCTTAACTTAATTTGTAATCAATTATTGCAGATTTTAGATAATTTCTCAGAGAAGTCTCGTTATGAAGAAATAAGTGAAGATAAAAAATGGGATGAATCTTATGCTGTTTTAATAACATATGCCGATGGGGTTTTTAAAAAAGGAGAAACTACACTTGTAACGCTTCGAGAATTACTAAGTAAATATTTTGGGAGTTTATCAAAAGTAGTTCATATTCTTCCATTTCTTAAATCAACGAGTGACGGTGGTTTTGCTGTATCAAGTCATAAGTCTTTAGAAGAAAAATTTGGTAGTTGGGAGGATCTAAAAAGTATTTCTAATAAACATTGTTTAATGGCTGATTTAGTCTTAAATCATGTTTCATCATCTCATCCATGGGTTCAGCAATTTATTAAATGTCAAGAACCCGGATTATCTAATGTCTTTTCTCCTTCACAAGATCTTGACTGGAAAAATGTTATCAGACCAAGAAGTTCATCTCTTTTCTCACAAATAAATACAGAAGGTGGACAAAAACAAGTTTGGACAACTTTTGGTCCAGATCAAATTGATTTGAATTGGCTTAATCCTAAAATGACAATAGAGTTTCTTAACTTGATTATTACTTATTTATCAAATGGTATTAAATGGTTAAGACTAGACGCTGTAGGTTTTATTTGGAAGGAACCTGGTACAACATGTTTGCATTTACCAAAAGCTCATTCAATAGTAAAAATTTTAAGAATACTTCTAAATGACCTTCTTAAGGATGGCGTATTAATTACTGAAACTAATGTTCCGCAGAAGGAAAATCTCTCTTATTTATTACCAGAAGATGAGGCGGATATGGCTTATAATTTCCCTTTGCCACCTCTTCTTTTAGAAGCAATAATTAGTTCAAGAGCAGACATTTTAAATTCATGGATTTGTGATTGGCCAGAGTTACCCAAAACTACAACGCTATTTAATTTCACTGCTTCACATGATGGGGTGGGTTTAAGGGCTTTAGAGGGTCTCATGAACGAACAAAGAATTAAAGATTTATTGATTAATTGTGAGAAAAGAGGGGGTTTAGTAAGTCATAGAAGATTATCAAATGGAGAAGACAAACCATATGAACTAAATATTAGTTGGTGGAGCGCAATGGAGGATTCTGGTAGAGATTCAAATCGTTTTCAATATGAAAGGTTTTTGTTAAGTCAATTACTTGTGATGTCATTAAAAGGTGTTCCCGCTTTTTATCTACCAGCATTACTGGCTTCAGAAAATGATATAAAAAGTTTTTCAATGACAGGTCAAAGAAGAGATTTGAATAGAGAAAAATTTAAGTCAGAGAAACTAGCAGCTGTTTTTAATAATCCTGAATCTAACGCTAATAAAAATCTTAAATACCTCCGACATGCAATGGATGTTAGAGCAAAATTACCTCAATTCCATCCTCAATCGCATATGGAATGTTTATCTAAAAATAGAGCTGATATTGTTGCATTAAAGAGGGGTATTGGTTCAAAAGCTGTTTTTACAATTCATAATATGACTGAAAATAAAATCAACTACAGGTTTATTGATTATGAATTTAATCAATTGATTAAAAATGATTTAAATATGAAGGATTTCCTAACATCAAATAAATATAATTCTAATAATATTGAACTTGATCCCTTTCAAGTTATTTGGCTTGGTTTTTGATTGATGATTGATTTTTCTTCCTTATGGGTCGTTAGTGATGTTGATGGAACATTAATGGATCATTCTTATGATTTAACTCCAGCAAAAGAAACGATAAAATTACTTCAGGAATTATCTATTCCAGTAATATTATGTACCAGTAAAACCGCTGCTGAGGTTAAGATTATTAGAAAAGAACTTAATTTAACTGATCCATATATTGTTGAAAATGGTGCGGCCATACATGGTGAAACATTAAAGAGAGTTAATGGGGAGATTATTCTTGGAGAAAAATACGAAATACTTGAAAATATTTTAAATAGTATTTCTATTGAAATTAATTATGATTTACAACCACTTAATAATATTTCCGACCAAGAGGCAACAGAACTAACTGGATTAAAAGGCCATTCTCTTGATTTAATGAGAGATAGACACTGGAGTATGCCATTCTTAAATCCTCCTGAAAACAAGGAAGAAGAAATTAATATTTGTTGTAAAAGATTTGGTGTGGAAATTTTTAGAGGCAACAGGATGAGCCATATGTTATCAATTAATTCAAACAAGGGAAAAGCAATAAATGCACTCAAGAACTATTCAAATAATCCAAATATTAAAATTATTGGTCTAGGAGATTCTCCTAATGATTTACCTTTATTATTGAATTCAGATTACAAAATTGTAATTCCTGGCCCTGGTGGACCAAATTTGAAATTAATAGAGAAATTAAACGATCATAACTTTACCTTGGCGACTGACCCAAATGGTTTTGGTTGGAAAAGTGAAATAAATAAATTAATAGATAATTTAGTATTAAGTAAACAATGAATGATTTAAATATTGAATTTCCATTGGATGATTTTGAAGAATTAATTTTTCAAATCGGATGGAGTTCTTTGGATGAATGGTTTATGTTTTGGAATCTTAAGAAAGAGATGCTTTCAATTAATAATTTTTGGGATGATAATGTAAAAGATGATTGGATTTGGGGATTGGCTTTACCCCTTTTATCACAAGCATATAAATTGAATAAAAAATCCCCTGAGAGGAAAATTATTGGAATATCCGCTTTACCTGGTACAGGGAAAACTACTTTAGGTAAATGGTTGGAATGTATATCTTTAAAATTAAAATTTAAGTTATCTGTTATTTCTATTGATGATTTTTACCTACCTTCTGAAGAAATGGAATTTGCTATTAAAAATAATCCATGGAATGTATCCCGAGGTTTTCCTGGCAGTCACTCGATTGATTTAATGAAAGAGAAATTACTTAAATGGAAAACTGATGGACAACTAAATGTACCTGTTTTTGATAAATCACTAAGAAAAGGTCTAGGTGATAGAGCTCATTGGAGGGAAGAATCACCTGATTTATTGATAATTGAAGGATGGTTCTTAGGTGTGAAACCTTTATCTATAGATTTAGATAATTCTGAAAAAATTTCACCTCCATTAAGTGTTTTTGAATCTTCTTACAGAAATACTATACAAAATAATTTAGATCAATATTTAGACGTTTGGAATATGATTGATCACATTTGGCATTTAAAACCTTTGAAATTTGAATATTTGAATGAATGGAAATCTAATCAAGAAAAAAGTATGCAGTTTAAAAGTGGAAGTTCTCTTAAAGATGATAATTTGAGTAATTTTCTTAGAATGTTAAACGTTTCTATCCCACATAAAAGTTTTGACGATATCAACTCGGATGTTTTATTGATGATAAATCAAGAGAGAAAGTTAATTAGAGTTGGATTAAATCAACAAATCTCTAAATAATTTTTTATTTAGTTGCTTTTTATACATTTTAGATCAATTTACTTGGTGTTTAATTAAAAATAATTTTAATTATTTTTATATGGTTGAGTTTTCTTATAAAAATGAAGGCTCCAGAATGGTTGTTTTAAGGTGTATAGGCCCTTCAAATTTTTTTTTGGAAAGAGTGCTATTTCCTACGGATATTTTATCCTTTAAGGCTCCTAACGATTCCAGAGTTGAAATTTGGGGTAATGAATTATATGGTCCTAAACTAGAAGAAAGGATAAGAATTTCTTCTGAAAATGAAGATGCAACCCTAGTTGCTTAATTCTGTGATTTTTAATTGTCTTCGAGTCAGAATTTTTAACGATCTAGATTATTTTTATTGATATTATTGTTATATATTTGATTTTTATAATGACCCAATTTGCTTCTTTTGCCATAGGAGGATTTGTACCTTCAGCCGCTATTGCCGGTGTTGTAGTTTTGATTGGTCTTGGAGCATTTTTTTATCTGGGATTGAAAGGACCTACTGATTATTAATAAAAAAATATTAGATATACCTATTTAAGATGGATCTTACTGTAGTACTTTTTATAATTAGTATGCCTTTCGTATTACTAACGGCCTATTTTGGGACAAAAAATGATTTTTATGAAAGTGAAAATTATAAAGGTGACGGTTGTGCTCACGATGTGAAAAGATAATTTTATTTAATGTTTCCGCTATATATACAAGTCCATTTATTATCAAATTGCCAGACAGGAATATAAATTTCTTTAGAAATTTTATTCCCGGCTTTTTCGCATGTTTCCATATCTTTCATTGGAATAGTATGCAAAGATGGGCTTGTTATTCCACTTACCTCAGGTCTGCCTCCTGGTCCTTGTCTGTAAGTTCCAATCACTAGCCAATAATTTGCTTTAACAGCATCAGTAAAAATAAAAAGACTTATGAAGACTAATATTTTAAAAACAAATTTTTTCATAATATAAATACCTTAGCTTTTCTTCTGATAATGTGAATTGTATTATTTTTAATTGATATTATTATTGGAAATATTTTGATTATAAACTATTGGAATTTTTAAAGTATATTTTTTATGGAATAATTCAAGGTTTAACAGAGTTTATTCCTGTAAGTAGTACTGCTCATTTAAAAATCATATCTCTATTGTTTGGAATTGATGATCCTGGTTCCTCAGTTTCTGCAATTATACAAATTGGAAGTGTTTTTGCAATATTTTGGTATTTTAGGAAAAGTATTTTTAATTTCAAAAAAAATACAAACTCTAGAAAACCAAGATATTCATTTCTGTTTAATAAATTAAATAAATCTATCTTTATAGGTACAATTCCAATTGTTTTTATTGGTGGAATTATAAAGCTATTTGTTCCAGGATTCTCTGATTCATTTTTACGTTCAAATTTTTCAATAGCTTTAGTATCTATATTGATGTCTTTAATAATGCTTTTTGCAGATATTACAACTAAGAAATCAATTAATTTAAGCAATCATAACTATCCAAACAGCTTATATATTGGAATTGCTCAAGCCTTTGCAATTATTCCAGGAGTATCTCGTTCAGGAGCCACTATTTCTATGGCTCTTTTATCTGGATGGAATAGAAAAGATGCAACTAAATTTTCATTCCTTCTTGGTATTCCTTCAATCTCATTAGCAGCTTTTGTTGAGTTTTTTAGTGCAGTAAATCAATTTTCAGCATTTCCATTCCTTCCTCTTTTTGCTGGATTAATTACAGCTTTCTTCTCTTCTCTATTAGCCATCAATTTTTTAATAAAGTATGTTTCCTCTCATGGACTCAAAATATTCGTTTATTATCGTTTAATATTCGGAATCTTGATTCTTTTCAATTTATAGGAATTTAAAATAAAATAAACCAACATTTCTATGTTAGTGTTTTTTAAATATAATTTTTCGGATGATTTTTATATCATATCAACTAGGAGAGGTTGAAGTTTCAAATCTTACAATCATTATTTGTGCAATTTTTTCTTCATTTACTTTTATCGCTGTTGGAATAAGTTCTTATAAGTTGTACAAATCACTAATAAACAAAGACGATACTGAATCTTAATCGGAACGGCGGGATTTGAACCCACGACCCCCACTACCCCAAAGTGGTGCGCTACCAAGCTGCGCTACGCCCCGTATTTTTACTATAAATATAAAAGGCTTTTAATTGTTAATATCTATAGGTTTATTGTTAGATCTCAATACACATTTATCTATGTCCCAATTAAAATTATCCCATATTTTTGTTGGAAGTTTGTAATTACAGTTATTAAAACTTCCTAATTTTATTTTTGTAGGAGATGCCGAACAATATTGCCTACTACCTTCTACCGCTAAATACTGCTGATGATATTCTTCAGCGTAATAATAAGTGTCAATTTTTTTTATCTCTGTTTCTATGATTCCTAAATTATTTTTATAAAGTTCTTTTTGGTAAGCTTCTTTGCTCGAGTAAATTTTATCTTTATTAATGTCGTTCTTATAGTAAATTGTTGATCTATATTGTGTTCCCATATCATTACCTTGTCTATTTTTCTGAGTTGGATTATGACATTCCCAGAACATTTTTAATAAATCACTAATATCTATTTTATTAACATTCCAAACAACCTTAACGACTTCTGCATGACCTGTAATACCAGAGCAGACTTCATAGTAAGTAGGGTTATTCTTTTCTCCTCCGGCATAACCAACGGAAGTTGTAATAACTCCTGGAAGTTTCCAAAAACATTTTTCTGCACCCCAAAAACATCCACAACCAAATATTATTTCATCCTCTTGAGAT
>QBXG01000043.1:0-7285 GCA_003283445.1 Prochlorococcus sp. AG-321-D23
ATATTTAATTTAACGTATTTTCATAAAAACCAACTTTACTAAATATCATTGTATAGAAACAATTAAACTTTAAATGAGAATCTTACACACCATGTTTAGAGTTGGTGATTTAGATAAGTCTATTGATTTTTATGTAAATAGATTAGGGATGAATCTTATAAGAAGGAAAGATTATCCTCATGGAGAATTTACTTTAGCTTTTGTTGGCTATGGTTCTGAGATGGATAATTCAGTAATTGAGTTAACTCAAAATTGGAGCAAGAAATCAGAAGACTACGAGCTTGGGAATAAGTATGGACATATCGCAATTGGTGTAAAAGATATATATGACATTTGCCAGGGCTTAGAAGATAACGGCTGTAATGTTACGACTAAACCAAAAACGATGAAAAACAGCACTACTGTTCTAGCATTTGTTGAAGATCCTGATGGATATAAGATTGAACTTATTGAAAGAGATTAGTTATGGCAATTTCTGAATTAAATGAAGATACACAGGATCAAATATATGATCTTCTTGAAAATTTGCAGCAAATAGAGAAACTTAAAAATAAAGATATGCGTATTTTGTTAGATAAAATAGTTAGACATTATGGAGGAAAAGTAGTAAATAAATAGGTTGGTTTCTAATTATGTTGCTATAAATTAATTGAGGCCAAACCTCAATGAGTTGAATATATGTTCAACTCCAAGACATAGATTGATTACGTATAGTAGTGTATTCAATTTAATAACCCTTCTGGTAGTGGGAATTTCTGGAAGGGTTTCTTGTTTTTACTTTGCCGTGTCAATACAAAATTAAGTATTAATGTATAAATCTATAACTTGGCTAATTAGAGGGGCTGTTCTTTTTTTTATTGGAGGATGCCTTCTTACATATTTAAACTTAGAGAAAAAACCATCCTTAATTTTTTCAAAACCTACTATTGAGGATTTGAAATATAAAGAATTAGATAAGAAACGTGCAAATGCGGAATTTGCTGCAAAAAGGGATTCTATAGACTATGACAAATTTGGAAGTACAATTTTTTGTAATTCCTCAATGAATAGTTGGATTGAATCACTAAATTATTCCAAGCAAATGGATTTATATATTTTTGGGAAAGATGCAGATTTATCAGAATGGGATAATGCAATCAAAGATAACGAAAACGAAAGATCAAGATGTAAAGACTTTGATCCTTAAAGCTATTTTTATTTGCATAGAACTGCGTGTCGTCCCAAAGGTCGAAATTCTTAATCAGATTAGAAAAAAGTTATCGTTTTTTAAAAAATTTATCATACTGATATAAATAATACATTCTTAACATATTCTAGATAGAATCCATAGACAATTTAAATAGATTCTACTATTCTTAGATTACAGCTAAGAATTTATGTCCAAGAATTGGTCTTACATTAGAGATGAATGGCTTAAGAGCACAACTATTGCGGAGGATGACGCAAAGTGGGCGTTAGAAGCTTTAATTAATACCGAAGAAGATTTATTTGAAATAGAGAGAAAATTTAAAAATAATCAAGATGCATTAGGACAAGTTAGAAATTTAAAGAAAAAAGTTAAAGAAACTATATCCTCAAAAGAAATAAGCCTCGATGACATTGCTTTAAATACTTCTAATTCAAACAAGGTTCAGATTTCCGTTCCTTCAAATCTCAATTATCTTTTAAAAGTTTGGGCAGCTGCAGAAGGCCGCGATCTATCAAGTGTTGCATTTCAGTGTTTAGAAACTGGTCTAAGAGAAATGAAGAGCAAAGGTTCGATTCCATCGATAGCAATTAATCGATATGATTCTGCTTGTCAGAAAAGAATTGCCTTAGCAGAAGTGAATAATTTATTAGAAAAATATGAGATTTCTCAAAACGAACAAAAATAAAATGGTATTAAAAAATTTAAATAAAGAATATCGGAAATTTATTTCATCATCTTTAAATTTAGTACCTCAAAAATCTAAATTTGGAATACTTTATACTCTTTATTCTGATAGGTTTAATTCAATAGAAGTGGGCTTTGCTGAAAATGATAAAATCCTGAAAAATAAGCTACTGCGCAGTGATTTGATTTTATTAGATAAAAAAAAAGGTAAAAAGCAAGACCTTAGTTTATTAATAAAAACTTTAAATGAATTGGATATAAGTTTTTCTAGTAAATTAAATTTTAGGTACTCAAATATTTCAATAAGACATTTATCTACATTAGGTTGGCCCGTGGGGCGATCACTCTATAAACATAGAAGAATCAAAAAAGAACTTTCATTTGCTTAAATTTAAATATAATCACATTCCAAAGTGTCCCTAGTTTCTCTATTAGTAAAAGGATTTGTTCCTGAGGCATCTTTACAAAATTCCCTAACAACATCCCTTGGTAAGTAGACATTTGTAAAATCTGCTCCTTGAATTTTTACATTTTCAAATTGTGTACTGTAAGCAAAAGAATCCTCTAAATTAGTATTTGTTAAATCAGTTCCATCCAAAACTGCTGAGTCTAGAGTAACCTCTCTTAAATTAGAATTACTTAAATTAGTATCCTTTAATTTTGCTCCATATAAGCTTGCATTTTGAAGATCACAATCTGACAAATTTGCATCCTGTAAATCTGTCAAATAGAAAGTTGCACCTTGTAAATCAGATCCCGAAAAATCAGTTCCTAATAATGATTGTTTGCCATAATCTAAGGCTGCGAAACAACTCAATGGAAAGATTAAAGTAATCGAGCAAATAATCAATATTATAAATCTCATTAAAATCTAAAAATGTTTAAATAAATTCTAACTTCTTAAGTTGAAAACAAGAAATATATTTTTAACTGAATGCTATATTTGTTGATATGAAAAATATAAAAGTAGATTTTGGATATAAATCCTTTTGATGCAATCGTAGTAGGTTCTGGAGCAACAGGAGGAGTAGCTGCACTTACTTTGGCCGAACAGGGAATTAGAGTTTTAGTAATAGAAGCAGGACCTAAAATTAAAAGAAATGAGGCCAGTAGTAATGAGCCGAAAGATACCTTAAAGAGATTATCGGGAATAATCTCAAATAAACATGCTAATCAAAGTCAACATCCTGGATATTGGAAAAATAACCCTGATTTATATTCAAATGAATTAAATCATCCTTATAGCCAATCAAAAGAGAAGCCATTCCTTTGGACTCAAGGGAAGCAGTATGGAGGTAGATCATTAACTTGGGGAGGTATTACCTTGAGATTTTCTCCAGATGATTTTCGCCCATCAAAAAAAGATGGTTACGGACCAGATTGGCCTATAACCTATGATGAATTATCACCTCATTATGATTTTATTGAGAAATTTTGTGGAATTTATGGACAAAAAGATAACATTGAACAAGTTCCAAATGGGAAATATATTGGTGAAATACCTCTCACAATTAATGAAAGTATTTTTGGGAATCAAGTTAAATCAAAATTAAACTACCCATTTATTCAATCAAGAGGATTTGACCGTAATTCCTCAGTTAAAGAAGACCGATGGCCAAGATCTTCAAGTGTCGGGACGACCTTTAAAAAAGCATTAAGCACCGGAAATGTTCAAATACTTTCTAATCACCTCGTAGAATCATTCGAAACAGACAAAATTACTGAGCTAGCTGCAAAAATAATCATTGTAAATCTGGAAAATGGTCAAAGAATATCATTAAATTGCGATTTAATTATCCTATGTGCATCAACAATATCAACAAATAGGATTCTACTTAACTCGGAAACCAAATCAAATTCTTCGGGTTTTAAAGATACCTCCGGTAAGTTAGGAAAATATTTGATGGATCATATTTCTATCTGTAGGTTTTTTTCAATTCCTAATGCAATTCAGACAAAAAACAGATCTAATCCTAATTCTTATCCTGACCTCTCGGGCGCAGGAAGTTTTTTCATACCCTTCGGGTCAAACTTACCTAAACCTGAAAGTATTAACTTTTTAAGAGGTTATGGAATTTGGGGCGCAATTGATAGGCTTGGAATCCCTAAGTTTTTACAAAAGGAATTAAATTCATCTACAGGTTTTCTAATCGCACATGGTGAAGTCCTACCAAGAAAAGAAAATTCAGTCACTCTTTCTAAGAGAACAGATAGCTGGGGGATTCCAATCCCTCATATTGAATTCAATTGGAGTGAAAACGAATTAAATATGGCTAAACATATGGAAAGTACGATAAGAGATTCAATAAAAGCGGCAGACGGAAAAATCAGAAGAATGGATGAGCTCATAAATATCCCATATGCAGGATTATTTACAGAAAAATCTATTGCACTTTCAGGAAATCCACCTCCACCGGGATATTATATTCATGAAGTAGGGGGAGCAGCTATGGGATTTAGTGAGGAAGAAAGTGTCGTGAATAAATCAAATCAGCTGTGGAGATGCAAAAATGTCCTTGTACTAGATGGTGCATGTTGGCCAACTTCTTCATGGCAAAGTCCCACCCTTACGATGATGGCCATAAGCAGAAGAGCTTGTTTAAATATTAAAAAGACTTAGAAGGTGTAAAAAGTTGATTTATATAAATCTCTGAAACCGAACTATCAGTACATCCATTTTGGACAAGAAAAGTAGCTAAAGCAGAATTTATAAGTTTGTATTGATCCCAAGTAGGATTATGTAAAACAAAATCTTTCATAGTTTCATAAAGACTTTCTGAAAGCTCAGTTTCTAAAGAAACTTTTGATGGGAAAGAATTATCAAATTTAACTTCAATGTTACTCTCTTGATTTATTTGGTTCATGGATACAAACTTCGTATTCAAATATAATTGTCTATTTTTTTTAAAAAGTCAAAAATATATTTTTATCACTTCTTCTCCATTATCAAGTGAGACTCATGTTATAAGTTAGATTTAACAAAAACGGTTTTCAAAAGGGGTAAATTGAAAAAAGCTTTAAGAAAAGTCAATAATAATGTTGAAGTGCTGTTATTTTTGAGATAAGGCTTTATACCTAATTCCATGTGGATATGGACGTGGAAAACTTATTATTAACTGTGGAAAATATAGCTTAAAATGCATTTCTAAATATCTATTAGGAATACTTATATATGGTTAGTCTATTGAGACCAAAATAAGAAAGAGACGGTTGATTCAGTCTTTTTCAACTGAATTTCTTAAGATTTGATCATCACTAAGCAAGCGAAGCGTAACAGGGCCCAAGGGATGTTTTGAATTTGGGTAAACACTGTGATGATGATGATGATTGTTATCTTCATGTTTATGTTGATTTTCATCATTATTTTTTTCTACTAAAAGAACTGGCTGATTATCAACATCAGTCAAGTGTTGGCTATTCGTTTCGCATGTCCCATTACATTCAGAATCACACAAATCACAACTGAGACCTATGCCCTCAACATGATCATGATGACTTTCTTGTAATAATCCAACTTCTTTTTCAAAACCAAATAAGTTCGATCTATATTTGCAAAGGGAACAATTCATAAAATTGTTACTATCGTCATTAAAAATTTCTTCAATCCTTTCTACAAATGTTTGAACAACATATTTATGAGATGAAAGATATTTTGCCTCATGGAATTTAACATGTGGATTATCAAGTGCTACTAAATCGCTTTGCCTTTTTATTCTTGTTACCAGTACACCTGAAAAAAGAAAGTAAGGAAATATAATTATGTTTTTATAACCAAGTCTTACAACATTTCGCAACCCAGGTTCTACCAATGGAAATGTTACTCCAGAAAATACAGTTTCTCCCCATCCCAAACCAACACCTTCAACAACCATTCTTGTAATTTTAGATACGTTAGAATTTGCATCAGGATCAGAAGAGCCTCTTCCAACTAATACTAATAATGATTCTTCAGGAATTAGAGAATTATTTTCTTGGAATACTTCTTTAACTCTCTCGCAGGCTGCACTAATCATTAAATTATTAATTCCTAATTCTCTTCCATAAATTATTTCTATATCTGTTTTCTTCGCATAATTCATAAGCAAACTTGGTATATCATTTTTCACATGACCAGCAGCAAAAAGCATAGCCGGTATGGCTATTATCTTTTTTATAGATCTATTTCTTAATTTATCCAAAGCATCAGTTAGAGATGGTTTTGCAAATTCCAAAAAACCAAACTCAACTAATATCGATGGATATTTTTTTTGTATAAGCCTAGTTAATTCCTGAAATTCTGTAATAGCTAATTTATTTCTACTCCCATGTCCACAAATGAGGATGCCAATTTGCTTATTTAAGTTCGAATCAAAAGTATCCAATTGTAAGCAATAACTAATAACATAATAGTAAAGAAGAATATTTAGTAGTGAAAAAAAATAATAATTTACTTGAAGTCCCAAATATTAATTCCAATGATGCACAAGTTAAAAACCTAATTTACAAAATAGACGATGATTTATTTAATAGCCATTACAAATCATCCCCAAAATCAGATTATCTTTGTGTTTGCAGCGGGGGTACTACATCAAGCTGCGCTAGAAATGGTTTAATTACTCTTGATTTAAGAAAAGAATATAACCAAATTCATCTTGAGAAAGAAAAGAATCTAATAAAAATTGGCGGTGGGGTGATTATGAAGGATCTTATGAATTATTTAGAAAAACATAATAAAACCTTCCCTACAGGCCTATCAAAACTTCCCGGAGCAGGTTACATATTAACCGGAGGAATTAGTCCGATGAGTCGAAGATATGGATTAGCAATTGATAATATTGAGTCTATAAAGGGATACTTAGGGAATGGAAACTTTATATCATTAGAACAAAACAGTCTAGATTCCGACCAAAAACTATTATGGGAAGGACTTAAAGGTGCTGCTCCTTTTCTAGCAATAATTACTGAAATTGGTCTCAAAACATTCCAATCTCACCCTATTCAAATTATTGAAGGATTTGTAGATGACAATGAACTCTCAAAGATTATTAATTTAGCTGAGGGATTCCCAAAGAATTTAAGCCTACAATGGATTTACGCCGAAAATATATATATTTATATCTTCGCGGAGATAAAAAATGATTCAGATAACAAAATTACCAAAAACTATTTAAAAAAACTTGAAAAATTTAATTCTCTCAAAATAAAAAATTATGAAAACTATATTCAGATAAACTTTTTTCCAAAAGAATTAGATCTATTTGAATTGAATAAAAATAACCATTCAGAAGTGATAAGCCTTCTTGGAGGAGATTTAAAAGATAATGTTCAAATTTTTGTTAAATGTATTAAAGAAATAATTAGGGACAAACCAAATAAATCTTGTTATGTTGCCTCACAACAGCTTGGAGGAAAGACAAAAGAATTAGACTATAA
>QBXG01000044.1:0-6667 GCA_003283445.1 Prochlorococcus sp. AG-321-D23
GATATTTGGGCTAAATTTCTCCATAAAACTGAATATAAATATTCAAAAAAAGATTCTGCTGACCAAACTATCCCAGAAGCAAATGCAAGGAATATTAATTGATTTGGAACTTCTTTTATACCAAAACTAGCAATCCAAGAATTCTGCTCTTTAACTACAATATCAACAGCAAGACCAATAATTACTGGAGGAGCTAAATCTAAGATTTTATTAATTATCGAACTTAAAAAAGCAAAAAAAAGTAGACTCCTTTCATCTCTTAAATTAAGATAAAGCCTAACTATTGGATTTTGATTATTTTTAGGTCTCATTGTAGTTTTACTATAAATTAAATTTTTTCTTAGCCTCTAACTTACATTTATCAATCGAATTTTGATGGCTCGTACTATTTAAAAATTCCCTTAGATAGCAATCACAAGTATCTCTAGCAATTTTCACGTCATAATTTAAATTCGCTTTTGACATTTCCTCCTTAATACTTTCAATACAAAATAAATTTATAATTGAATCTTTTTGTGTTTCAGCTAAATATTCAGAGTTTATAAATCCCCACAAAAGAAAAAAACTTACTAGTACAAATTTATTTTTTGTGATAGACCCCATGACCCAAAATTAATTCCGTATTCTTAAATTTTTTAATTTATTCCTCACTTCACCATGCAAATCTCTTGGTAAATCTACCAAACTGTATTCATTAAATATTTGAATCTTTCCTATAGATCTTCCATTAATATTAGTAGTAGTACAAATTGAAGAAATAATATTTGCCACTCTAACTCTATCCATTTTGCCAACATTAAATTTATAGGTTTCAAAAGAATCATTTTGATAATTATTTCTTCTATTTGTATTTCTCATACGATTATTTCCATTTGTATTTCTATTTGATCTATTACGATCAGAATTATTTTGTCTATAAAGCCAAGATTCATCTTCGTTCATAAAAAAGGATTTATTACCTATTGCTAAATTAATAGCTGCCATTGCTATATTTGAATCTTCCATAGAATACTTTTCTCTTAAGGTATCTAGAATATCAATCATCAAAGCTTTTTTTTCTTCATTATTGTCTTGATCTAAAGAGCTTTCATTCAAATTTGTTATTAATTTACCCATTCTTTTTTCATTAATTATTTTATTATTAGGTATCTCAATTTCTTCAATTTTATTTCTTGTTGAATTTTCCAAGTTTCTAAGAAAATGTTTTTCTCTTTGATTTACAAATAAAATTGCTTCCCCAGATCTACCTGCTCTCCCTGTTCTGCCGATTCTATGAGTGTATGTTTCCTTATCAAAAGGAAAATCGTAATTAATAACAAGTTTAATCCTTTCAACATCTAAGCCTCTCGCCGCTACATCAGTAGCAACAAGAATATCAATAAATCCTTTTTTTAATCTATCTACAGTATTTTCTCTTTGATTTTGAGGGATGTCACCATTAAGAACAGCCACACTATGTCCTGAGTTTTCTAGAGCTTCCGCAATTGAGGTAGTAAGTAATTTAGTCCTCACAAATATTATTACTCCTTCATTTGTAATTTCTAATATTCTTTTTAGAGCATCTAACTTATGGTGCCTTTGAACATTAATATATCTTTGAGTAATTAATTGAGTTTCTTTCTTAACGCTTTTAATAAGTATTTCAGCTGGATCATTTAGATATTTTTTTGCTATATTTCTTATCTCATTTGGCATTGTTGCAGAGAACAAAACCATTTGTTTGTTTTCTGGAAGTTTATCTATTATCCATTCGATATCTTCAAGAAATCCCATTTTTAACATTTCATCTGCCTCATCAAGAACAAGACAACTTATATTATTTATCTTAAAAGTTCCTTGTCTTATATGATCCATTATTCTTCCAGGAGTTCCGACAACAATGTCTGTCTTTCTTTTAAGTGATGAGATTTGATTCCTAAAATCAGTTCCTCCATATATTGCCAATGTCCTTAAATTAGTTGATTCAGTACTATAACTTTTAAAAGAATCTGCTACTTGAGTAGCTAACTCTCTTGTTGGGGTCATAACCAAAACTTTAGCGTTTGATTCTTTGTTATTTTCGAGCTTTTCTATTAATGGGAGAGCAAAGGCTGCAGTTTTACCTGTACCAGTTTGAGCTTGTCCTAACAAATCTCTTCCAAGCATTAATTCTGGAATTGCTGCTTTTTGTATGGGTGTAGGAGTTTTGTAGCCTTTACTTTCTAGTGAATTTAATATTAATTTATTAAACCCAAAGCAAGCAAATCCATTATCAATATCTTCCTCTTTATGAGAACTCTCATCTTTTAAAACTTCTAATTTTTTTTCTGATTCAATTGAGTGTTCATTAGAGATATTTTCTACCCCCAAATTATCGTCATTTTTCTCTACTAATTGATTGTCTTTATTTGAAGCCATTAAAATGCCTGATTATCTACTGATCAGGCATTCAACATTTATCTAAAGAATCTTAAATTGTTGACTAGCCTTTCAGAGCCGAGTTACTAATCTAACATCTGAAGGTAAAGATAACTCTGATTTCTCGAAATTAAAACTTAATTCAAAAAATAAATATCCAGAAAATTCTTTGCTCTTGTAATTGCAGTATAGAGTAATCTCTTCTCATAATTATCTCTAAAAAACATTAATTTGCTATCATCTTCTAAATCTTCCTTGTACTTATTAATTTGAGATTTTTGTGTCCACAAAATACTTACTTTTTTAGATTCACTTCCTTGGGATTTATGAATTGTGATAGCTATTGCTGGCACGACGTTCTCAAGAGTTGATGGCTCAATAAAGTCGACCACCAGATCATTATTATCATTAAATTTCCTAAATAAAAATTTTCGGTTTTCATTTTTTCCTATTAAGACTCCAATATCTCCATTTGAAATTCCTAGTTCATTATTATTTTCAGTACACATTATTGGGATCCCTTCTTCAAGATTAATAAAATCATAGGGTTTTCTTTGGCCTAAAACGATATCATTTATATTCTCAACGCTCCATGTCCCAGTATTCTTCTCACAAAGGATAAGGTGACTTTGTAAATCTGTAAATATATTATTTATTAAGTCTTTTTCATTACTTATTAAATCTTCAATTGAATTTTGAAAGATATATTCTTTTTTACTTAAGTTTGTTGTAGAAGTTCTTAATTTATTAATATAATCTTCAATTTCATTTAATAGACTTATAGGAATATTCTTATTAATGCACTTTAAGATATTAACTTCTTCTGATTCTTTATTATTTTCTAATTCTTTGATCTTTTTCTGAAATAAGGAATTTCTATTATTAAAAATAAGATTACTGAGTAATTCGATATCCCCACTATTTCTATAAGTTTTATTGAGATTTACTATACAAGATTTTATTACCTTATTATCAGAATATTCGAATAAATAATTCCAAATAGAAGAATTTTTTACTGGAGGTAATTGATTTCTATCACCAACTAAGATTATTTTACAATCTTTAGCTAATAAATCTAAAATTAATTCAATAATATCAATATTTACCATTGACATTTCATCAATAATAAAAATATCTAATTCCTTTAATTTAAATTTTAATTTAATATCTTTATGTTTAGAATTAAAAATCCATTTATGTAAAGTTTGGCATTCTATTTGATCAAGACTTTTACTAAAAAAAATAGCTTTTTGTTCATTAAGAGATTCTTTTAGTCTAGAGGTAGCTTTACCAGTAGGTGCTGCGAGTCCTATATTTAAAAAACTATCACTTTTCAAAGAATGCAGGATAAAATTTATAATTAAAGTAGTTTTACCTGTTCCTGGTCCTCCTTGCAGAAATACTAAATTTGAACTTTTAAAAATATGTTTTATTTGATGAAGTTTGTTATCATCATTTGTTTTTATTGGGTTTTTATCTATTTTCTTTAAGAAGATATTTATAACTCTATTAATCTTTCCCGACCATTTTGCTAATGATAATTTCCTATCACTAAATATGAATGGGGAATTAAAGGAGTTTAACAATCCTAAATCTTTGAGAACTTTTAAATGTTCATTAGGCCATCCATCTTTTAATAAATCAAATAATATTAACCTTTTATCAACTTCTACAATAGTTTCACCATTTTTCTCAAATTCTAATAATATTTTTAAAGTATCTTTTACGAAATCTCCATATTTTATTTCATTAAATCCAAAAATATCCTGGAGAAGATTAAATATATGATTATATTGAAATGCTTCTATATCCAAATTAGTATGATTCATTCTAAAAAAGTTTATCTAAATAATTAATTCTATTTATAGGAGCCTCGCCAATAAAAACCCCTGGAGAAATATCTTTCTCAACAGACTTTTCAAATAAATTTATATCAGGCAATCCCTTTAAAAATAAATATACATATCCTCCAAGATGAAGTTTAGGTTGATAATTTTTTAATCTCCACTTTAATAATCTATGTAATGCCAATAGATAAAGATGAGATTGCAATGGGTAATGATGTTTAATCATTTCATCTTTCATATTTTTATAGTTATAGTTTCCAGGTAAACAATCACTATTTTCACTTCCCGAAATAAAATTACTTTTCCAATCGATTACCCACCATTTACTATCCTCTAACTTATTACCAATAGGGACTACACAGTCAATACAACCTGAGTGAAAACCTTTATTTAGAATTTGTAAATCATTAATTTTGTTTGAGTAACTTTTACCAAATTCAAATTCTTGATCCAATAGAAAGCATTTAGAAATATCAGATGAATTAATATTTTTCCCATTATAAGAAAGTGTTAAATTGTACTTAACCTCTTTTAGAATATTATTTGAAGAGATATCAATTAATTTTTTATTTAATAATTTCCTTCCAAGCGAGACGTTAATGATTCGCAATATACCTTCTCTTACATTTAATGCTAAAGAAGTATCAATTTGAAAGAAATTTAATTCTTCATTAATTAAATCAAGTAATTTATCGGCGTTATCATTTTGAAAATCAAATCTCTCTATTATTTTATGCAAACATGTACCAGCAATAGTTCCTTTAGGAAAATCACTTAAGGGATTGGAGAGAGTTAAGTATTTGGAATAATTTTTTGATTTATCTAAATTAGTATCTTGGGAATTATTAATAATTGAGATATTATCTTCATAATCCTTGTATTGATTGAAAGCAGAGTCTGTTTTTTTTTCTTTACGGATCCATGAGGAATAACTTGAGAAAGAAATAACTTCTTCAGAAGGAAGTCTTTTAGGTTTTTTTGTATTAACTTTATTTATTTTCCAAAGATTATTATTCAAACCATTAATATTAAATTTATTAGAAATTTCTCTAATATTCATTGCCTCTATTTTATGTTCAATTTTAGATTGATGAAAATTAATATTTTCTAGGTTTGGTAACAAATCATTATTAATAATATTATTTGTATTATTAATATCATTAAAGATAATCAGCTTATATTTACTCCTGGTAAGCGCCACATAAATCAATCTTTCACTTTCTTTAAATAAATCTCTTTCTTCTATTAATTTAAATTCCTCTACCTTACTGTAATTATTAGAAATATTGATATATATAGACCGGTCAAAATTTGATTTCCAAATTGGGCCTTTGGTTTTATTTAATTTATTGGAAATATTAGATAAGTAGGGACACAAAACTATTTCATATTCAAGTCCCTTACTATTATGAATTGTCGAAAGATTAATTCCATTTTGAAGATTATAATCTTTCGTAAAATAATCGTCTCCAGTACAACTCCTTAAAGAATCATCTAATTGGTTTAGATACCATTTAAATACTTTATTTAGATTAAAGTCATTATTAGTTAATTCTATTTCAATTATCTCTGACAATTGAAATAGATTCGAGTATAAATCTGCATCATATATAATTGAGGATGACTTGTAATTAATAATGAGTTCATTAACAAGGGTTAAAAATCCTTTCTCTTTTAATTCCAAAGACCATGTAATACATTGATTAGTTAAAATTTCAATTTTTTCACTAATTTGATTATCTATTAATTCTGCCATATCTATTTCTATAAATTTAGAAGTAGCCAACAAACTTATATTCCTATAACACCTTGGATATAATATAGAATCAATAAATAAAACTAATAGAGCACTGGCTTCAGTATCAAAGATATTTTTTTTATTTTTAATCTGGCACGGTATATTTAACTTTATTAATTTATTTTTTAATTCTAAACATTGAGAATTATACAAGGTAAGAATTGAAATTTTATTAATATCAATTTCATTATTATTTAAGAGAAAACTAACTATATATTTAGTGACAAGATCTTCAATAAAAACTTCTTTGCTTGAAAATTCTACAATTTCAAATACATTCTTAAAATCAAATTTATAATTAATACTTTTATTAAGTTTAGAGTTTAAATTCTTATATTCTAGTTTTGATTCTTTAAGTCCATTTTTATATAGATTATTAATAACATCAAGTAATTTATTTGAAGATCTAAAGTTATTTGTAAGACTAAATACTTCAATGGCATCAGATTTAGCCTCTAAATAAGTTTCAATATCTCCACCTCTAAATTTATAAATAGCCTGCTTTGGATCTCCAACGCAAAGTAAAAAATGATTTTTTGTACAAAAGAATTTTTTTATTATGCTCCACTGAATATTATCTGTATCTTGAAACTCATCTAACAAAATACATTTAAATCGATTTTGA
>QBXG01000045.1:0-5674 GCA_003283445.1 Prochlorococcus sp. AG-321-D23
ATAGATCTTTTTAACTCTCAACTTAGAAGTCCAATTGATGGCTATATACTTGATGTTAATACAAGAGTTGGAGAAAGATCTAAAAACGAAGGGATACTTGATATTGGCTCAAGTCAGAATATGGAGGCTCTTATAGAAGTCTATGAATCTGATATTAATAGAGTATTTATTTCGCAAAATGTTGAATTAAGTAGTGAAAATGGAGGCTTTAAAAAAATTCTAAAAGGGGAAGTAATAAGAATTAGCCCACAAGTAAAACAAAGAAAGGTCTTATCCACAGACCCAACAGGTGATGCGGATGCTCGTATTATTGAAGTTCTTGTAAAGCTAAATCCTGAATCTATAAAACTAGTAAAAAATTATACTGGTATGAAAGTTATTGCAAAATTCCTCCCTTGATAAATATTTCTTTCATAAAATTCAGGAAAATCCCTTTATCTTGGTTGTTACTAACAAGACAGCCACTCAGATTAATAGTTGCTATTGCAGGAATTAGCTTTGCGGGGATTTTAATGTTTATGCAATTAGGATTTCGAGATGGATTATTTGATACAAGTGTAACTATTCATAAACTTTTGGATGCTGATCTTGTATTGATAAGTCCAAGATCAAAAAGTTCTATAAGTATGAGTGGGTTTCCAAAAAGAAGACTAATTCAAACTTTAGCTTTAGAAGACGTAGAAAAAACTGCCCCAGTTAACTTAACTTATCTTCTCTGGAGGAATCCAGAGAATCTAAAAACAAGATCTATTTTAACCTTAGGATTTAATCCTTCAGATTCTCTTTTAATAGATGATGGAT
Organism: Prochlorococcus sp. AG-321-D23; assembly: GCA_003283445.1. Taxonomy (GTDB): domain Bacteria; phylum Cyanobacteriota; class Cyanobacteriia; order PCC-6307; family Cyanobiaceae; genus Prochlorococcus_A. The sequence goes on from QBXG01000045.1 coordinate 802, forward strand.
TTTCAAAAAAGGCTGATAAACTTAAAAATCCCGGAAGAGTTCTTTTTGATAAACTTTCAAGACCAGAATTTGGTCCTATAGAAGATTGGTTTCTTTCGGAGAAGAAAGTAGAAACAGAAGTTGCTGGTAAAAGAGTACTAGTTGAAGGACTTGTTGAGTTAGGTCCTTCCTTTGGAGCAGATGGAAACCTCATAACAAGTAGAGAAACATATCTAAGGCTTTTCCCTGCAAATCCAAAAGGAAGTATTGAAATTGGTTTAGTGAAGCTGCGAAGTGGTTCAAATCCTATTTTGGTATCTGAAATTTTAAATAAGTCTTTACCGAAGGATGTTCGTGTTTTAACAAAAGATCAATTTATAGAATTTGAAAAAAATTATTGGAAAAATAGTACCGCGATTGGCTTTATATTTAGTTTAGGAGCTTTGATGGGCTTTGTAGTTGGTTGCGTTGTTGTGTACCAAATACTTTATAGTGATGTTACTGATCATCTTCCTGAATATGCAACCTTGTTAGCTATGGGATATAGACTAAAGACTTTGTTTTTTGTTGTAGCTAGAGAAGGGTTTTTATTAGCATTATTTGGCTATTTGCCTGCTTATTTTTCTGGGCAAATACTTTATTCAATTGTCCGAAATTCTACAAAATTACCCATTGTAATGGATGCCAATAAAACAATTTTAATTTTTATTTTGATCTTGGTTATGTGTATGGGTTCTGCTGGAATTGCTATGCGTAAATTAGTCGATGCAGATCCTGCTGAAATATTTTAACTAGAATTATTTTATGCCTAAAGCCATCAATAAAAGAGATAAAAATTCAAAAACTGTTTCTATAAATAATTTGAGTCATTATTATGGGATTCATGAAAATAAGAAAAAAGTACTTAATAATGTAAATTTCTTTATTGAAAAAGGAGAGTTAGTTCTTTTAAAAGGACCTTCTGGATGTGGTAAGACAACTCTTCTAACTTTAATTGGTGCATTGAGAACATGCCAAAGTGGTGATTTGACAGTTTTAAATAATCAACTAAATGGGGCTTCAAGAAAAACTAGACAAAAACTTCGAAGAAATATAGGGATGATTTTTCAGGGACATAATTTGCTTAGATGTTTAACAGCAGAACAAAATGTTCAGATGGGAGCAGATCTAATTACAAATTTAACGTACTTACAAAGGAGAGAAGTAGCAAGAAAGTGGTTATCTGCGGTTGGGTTAGAGGGTCATCATAAAAAACTGCCAAATGGATTGTCAGGAGGGCAGAAACAAAGGGTTGCAATTGCAAGGGCATTATCCGCTAATCCCAAACTTTTACTTGCGGATGAACCTACTTCAGCTTTAGACAGTGTCACTGGAAGAGAAATAGTTTCACTTTTACGGAAATTAGCAAAAGAGCAGAATTGTTCTGTCCTTATGGTTACTCATGATCCAAGGATTTCAGATATGGCGGACAGGATATTAAACATGGAAGATGGTAAGATATTTAATGCACTTAGTGAGCTAAGATAGTCAAAAGTAAAAAAGAATTTTTATGTCAAAGAGAAGAAATTTAAAAAAAGAAAAGCAAGACCGTAATCGTGCATATGCCAGAAAATTCAAAAAAAGAAAGCTTAGATCTGATGGTAGGCCAGAAGGAAATAACGTAGCTGGAACCGCTAATAATGGCGGAGCGGCTGATTAGTAAAAATTTGGATCTTTTATATTTTAAAATTCTGTATATTAAAAAATAAATAATATATGGTCATGAACGTTAGCATAGTTATTCCAACTTATAACAGAAAACCAATATTGGAAAAATGTCTAAAGGCTCTTGAGAATCAGAAATTAAACGAGAATATCAGTAATTATGAAGTAATAGTTGTTGATGATGGCTCTACGGATGGCACAACCAATTGGATAAAAGATAATTATGAAGTTCTTCCTCATGTGGTCTTATATGAACAAGAACATGGTGGACCTGCTTTAGGAAGAAACCTAGGTGTAATGAAATCTAAGTATGAAATTATCATTTTCATCGATAGTGATCTAATTGTTTTAGATAACTTTATAGCTTGTCATGTGAATAAACTATTATTCTCTTGGAATAAAAATAATAAAAAATGCTTTACTTATGGTTCAGTTATAAATACTTCTAATTTCTCGAATCCAGAAAGTGAAAGATATAAATTAACTGATTTTTCCTTTGCATACTTTGCTACTGGAAATGTTGCTATTTCAAAAGAATTACTTTTAAGTGTTGGATTATTTGATAACTCTTTTAGCCTTTATGGGTGGGAAGATCTAGAGTTGGGAGAGAGATTAAAAAAATTTGGGACAACATTAATTAAATGTCCAGAGGCTGTTGGATTTCATTGGCACCCCCCTTTTGATTGTGGGCAAATTGAATCATTAGTATCCCAAGAAAAAGAGAGAGCAAGAATGGCTTTAATATTTTATAAAAAACATTCAAATTTGAGAGTTAGATTTATGATTCAATTAACCCCAATTCATATTTTGCTTTGGCAAATAATTTGTCTGGGGGGATTGATAAGTATTAAAAGATTATTCCCATTATTAAGATTTCTAATTGATTCAGGGAGAAATAGAATTGCATTAGAGATTGTTAGAATTCCGCTTAATTTAATTTATGTAAAAGAACTTAGAAGATTAATTTAAATTTTAAAGATTAATCTTAAAAGATATTCTTTTAGGATTTCTGATTATTTGCTATAGTATTAAAAACTTAAACCACACATCTGACTGTTTCGGGTGATTTAAATATTTAAATTTCCCGTCGGATGGAGGCTAACCCGAAACTTATTTAAACATGGCTGTTGTATCACTATCTGAAATGATGGAAGCTGGTGCTCATTTTGGGCATCAAACTAGACGTTGGAATCCCAAAATGTCTAAATACATATATTGTGCGAGAAATGGGGTTCATATTATTGATCTTGTTAAGACTGCTCTATGTATGAATAATGCTTATAAATGGACAAGGAATGCTGCAAAAAGTGGAAAAAGATTTCTTTTTGTAGGTACGAAGAAGCAAGCATCAGATGTTGTTGCTCAAGAAGCTGTTAGATGTGGTGCTGCTTATGTGAATCAGAGATGGTTAGGAGGTATGCTTACTAACTGGACTACTATGAAAGCAAGGATAGAAAGATTGAAAGATCTTGAGAGAATGGAAAGTAGTGGGGCTATCGCTATGCGACCAAAAAAAGAAGCGGCTGTTTTGAGACGAGAACTAGAACGTTTGCAGAAGTATCTAGGTGGTCTTAAAGGTATGAGAAGATTACCTGATGTAGTTGTTCTTGTAGATCAAAGAAGAGAATCTAATGCTGTTCTTGAAGCTAGAAAATTAGACATTTCTTTAGTTTCAATGTTAGATACTAACTGTGATCCTGATTTGTGCGAAGTCCCTATTCCATGCAATGATGATGCAGTGAGATCTGTTCAACTTATTTTAGGACGACTTGCAGATGCAATTAATGAGGGAAGAAAAGGTTCTAACGATCAAAGAAAAAATTAATTTATTTTCAAACTTTAATAAAAACAAAAACATTATCTTTTTAAATGGGAAACATTACAGCAAAACTAGTTAAGGATCTTAGAGATAAGACTGGAGCAGGAATGATGGATTGCAAAAAGGCTTTAAACGAGACAGATGGAAATGTTGAAAAAGCCTTAGAATGGTTAAGGAAAAAAGGTATAGCAAGTGCAGAGAAGAAATCAGGAAGAGTTGCTGCTGAAGGTTCTATTGGCAGCTATATACATACGGGTTCAAGGGTGGGTGTTCTTTTAGAACTAAATTGTGAAACTGATTTTGTCGCTAGAGGAGATATATTTCAATCTCTTTTAAAAGACGTATCTATGCAAGTTGCTGCATGTCCAAATGTAGAGTATGTGTCTATTGATGAAATACCAAAAGATATAGTCGAAAAAGAAAAACAAATAGAAATGGGCAGAGATGATTTGTCTGGTAAACCAGAAAATATAAAAGAAAAAATTGTTGAGGGAAGAATAGCTAAAAGACTAAATGAGTTAGTGTTGCTTTCTCAACCTTACATAAAAGATAGTGCACTTACAGTTGAGGATCTTGTGAAACAAGCTGCAGCTAAAATTGGTGAAAATATCAAAGTTAGACGTTTTACTAGATATACATTAGGAGAGGGTATTGAAAAAAATGAGATGGACTTTGCTGATGAAGTCGCATCTTTAAAGTCAAACTAAAAAACTTGAGCAATAGTATCAAAGGTAGAAATTCAAGAGAAGTTATAATCCAGCTCAAGAGGGCTGAAACTCAAAAAAATATATTAATAAAAAATATTTATAAAGAATATGAGGCCTATTTTAATATCGTAAGAAAATCTATGCTTAACTCTGCTAAAAAAGGTATAGCTGGCATTTATTCTAATTTTACTATTAATGACAAAGCATTAAATTCAAAAGAATTAAATATATTCTTAAACAAAAATATTAATCTGCTTATTAAATCAAAACTGCCCTTTATAACTATTGAACAACTTAAGTTAGATTATATTAGTGATCCTACAAAACAGTTAGCAAATGTAAATGTCTTAAAAGAATTGGTAAAACGAAAAGAATATCAAACAGTAAATATTGATTATGAGAATGAAATAACTGCTAACAAATCCATAGAATTTAATTTCGATAACAATTTAAATACATATGAATATTATGAAACTTTAAGTGAAGATGAAATTTCCTCTATAAATTTAGATGATAGTAGTTATTTAAATTCTTTTTCAAAAGAAATAAGTATTGAAAAGATTGATGATGGGAAACATCTAGTTAATGCTATCCTTGAATTAATAGAAGAAACAAGTGATAATAAAATAATTGATTATGAAAAAATAAATGATCAAGCCCCTGA
>QBXG01000046.1:0-5121 GCA_003283445.1 Prochlorococcus sp. AG-321-D23
AAATAATAGATAATGATATTTTCGTTAAAGGTGATCCTGCAATTTCAGACCTTGCTACATTAAATAGATTTCCTAACTTAATAGAAGCTAGTTTAGTTAATTCAGAAGGTTCAAAAATAGGAGTAGTAGCAGATTTTTTATTCGAAATGAAAACTGGCAATATAAAGTTTTATTTGATTTCTCGTTCTAACCCAAGGATTCCAGGCTCAAGTAGATGGAAATTAAATATAGAGAATATTGTTGATCAACAACCCGGTTTAGTTTTTTGTTCTTGCGTTTCTTTAGATGATCTTCCTTTAATAAAATCAAGTATTAAATATGAATTTTTTAAAAAAGGAAAGAAAATAATTGATCGTTTTGATGATATGAAAAATACAGCAACAAATAGATTAGAAGATTGGCTCGAAGAAGATGAAGATATAAACCAAAAATCAGAATCTGATCGCAATATTTTTTATAATGAGGAAGAAAAAGTAAGATCTTTCAGGAATAAAAGAGAAGATGACCCTTGGATTTGACTAATGATAGATTCTTTAAATAACTATACCTATGATGTTAATGAATCACTTAAAGTTGAAAACTTAACTTGTGATGATTACGAAGAAATATGTAAAAGATTAGGAAGAAAACCAAACAGAACAGAATTGGGAATGTTTGGAGTAATGTGGTCTGAGCATTGTTGTTATAGAAATTCAAAACCACTATTAGCTAATTTTCCTACTACTGGAAAAAACGTATTGGTTGGTCCAGGAGAAAATGCAGGTGTTATTGATGTAGGAAACGATCAGAAACTTGTTTTCAAAATTGAAAGTCATAATCATCCTTCTGCCATTGAACCTTTTCAAGGAGCTGCAACAGGAGTGGGTGGCATATTAAGAGATATTTTCACAATGGGTGCGAGACCTATAGCGGTTTTAAACTCTTTAAGATTTGGTAATCTTGATAAATCATCTAATATTTCTTTACTTCGAGGAGTAGTTGCGGGGATATCTCATTACGGTAACTGTGTAGGTGTTCCTACTGTTGGTGGAGAAATAGATTTTGATGACAGTTATTCCGGTAATCCTCTTGTTAATGTTATGGCTATAGGTTTATTAGAAACTGATGAAATTGTTTGTTCAGGAGCAAAAGAAGTAGGTTCTCCTGTTTTATATGTAGGAAATACCACAGGTAAGGATGGAGTAGGAGGTGCTAGTTTTGCTAGTTCAGAATTAACTACTAATTCTTTGGATAATAGACCGGCTGTACAAGTAGGTGATCCATTTATTGAAAAAAGTCTTATTGAAGCTTGTTTAGATGCTTTTAATACAGGCGACGTACTTGCTGCTCAAGATATGGGAGCTGCAGGATTAACATGTAGTAGTGCAGAAATGGCTGCAAATGGGAGTTTAGGTATTTCAATTAACCTAGATTTAGTACCTGCAAGAGAGAATGATATGTCTGCTTACCAATACTTACTATCTGAATCACAAGAGAGAATGTTGATGGTTGTTAAAGAAGAAAAGTTAAATACCCTTATTAATCAATTTAAAAAATGGGGACTTTTTGCAAATGTTATTGGTGAAGTTATATCTAAAAGAGAGGTTATTATCACTCAAAAAAATCAAATAGTTGCACAAATTCCTACTTCTGCTTTATCTGATGAAACTCCAATTAATATTCATAATATTATTAAGAAGCCTCCTATTGATTTATTAGAGAAATGGGAATGGACAGAAGAGGAATTACCAGCTATCAGCGAAAATAAAATTTTTTCTTTAAAAGACCAACAAAAATTTTCTTTATCTGAAATTATTTTAAAACTTTTATCTAATCCTTCAATTGCTTCTAAAAGTTGGGTGTATCGACAATATGATTCTCAAGTACAATCAAATACTGTATTTAAGCCAGGAGTTGCAGATGCAGCTTTAATAAGACTTAGACGGCAAGACGAGAAAAATAAGAATAATGAATATTCTGGTGTAGCTGCTTCTGTAGATTGTAATAGTAGATGGGTTTTATTAGATCCATATAGAGGAAGTATTGCAGCAGTTGCAGAATCTGCTAGAAATGTAAGTTGTGTTGGTGCTCAGCCAATAGCTATAACAAATAATTTAAACTTTTCTTCACCTGAAACTGAAATAGGATATTGGCAACTTGCATCAGCATGTGATGGGATTTCAAAGGCTTGTATTGCTTTAGAGACACCTGTAACAGGAGGAAATGTTTCTTTATATAACGAATCAAAAAATCAAAACAATCAAGTAACTCCTATTAATCCCACTCCTGTTATTGGAATGGTAGGAACTATTAAAAATGTACATAAAGCTATTAGTTCAGGATGGAAGAATATAAATGATCAAATTTGGATAATTGGTTCAAATGCTTCTGAATCCTCAATAGCTGCAAGTTCTTATTTAGAGTATTTTCATGATTTAGTAACAGGAAGACCTCCTAAAATTGATTTACAAGATGAAAAATACTGTCAAAGTTTTTTAAGGGATTCAATTCAAAAAAATTATATTGCTTCTTCTCATGATGTTAGCGATGGAGGTTTAGCTGTCGCTTTATCAGAATGTTGTATTCTGTCTTCTAAGGGAGCTTATATTAAATTAGAAGAAAAAAATGCTCGTCTAGATAATTTATTATTTAGTGAAGGAGGATCAAGAATAATATTTTCAGTCAATAAAAAAGAAGAACAAAACTTCATGAATTTTCTTGAAATTAAGAGCAAAGATTTTGGAAGAAACGTATATGTTAAAAAAATTGGATTTGTTTCTGAACATAATCTTGATATAACTCTCCAAGATCAAACACTTTGCAATTTAAGGGTTGATGAATTAACCGAAAAATTTAATAATAGTATTTCTAACTGTTTTTAATAATGAATAAAAATATAGAATTATCTACAAAATTCGGAAATTAATTATGTGTGGAATTGTTGGAATTGTTTCTTGTGATGACGTAAATCAACAGATTTATGACAGTCTTTTGCTTCTTCAGCATAGAGGTCAAGATTCAACCGGAATAGCCACAATGGAAGATACTGTTTTTCATATACATAAAGCTAAAGGACAAGTAAATACAGCTTATAGAACAAGAGATATGAGGAATTTAATAGGAAAAATTGGCTTAGGACATGTTAGGTACGCAACCAAAGGTTCAGCAGAAAGTGTTGAAGAAGCACAACCTTTCTATGTGAATGCTCCTTATGGGATAGTTTTGATTCATAATGGAAATCTTACTAATACAAGAGACCTAGAGAAACAATTATTTAATGTAGATAAACGCCATACTAATTCTTCAAGTGATACTGAAATGCTGTTAAACATATTCGCAACTGAATTACAAGAACAGATCTATAATCAAGATTTAGAGCCAGATATAATTTTTAATGCAGTTAAAAACTTACATAAAAGAATTCAAGGTTCATATGCTTCAATTGCTTTAATTTCAGGCCATGGTTTATTAGCTTTTAGAGATCCTTTTGGTATAAGACCTTTAGTACTTGGAAAAAGAAATTCTCTTATTACTCAAAAGGAAGAGTGGATGGTAGCTAGTGAGTCTTTAGTATTAGAAAATAATGATTATCAAGTTGTTAGAGATGTTGAACCTGGCGAGGCGATTTTTATAACCCATAATGGTGAATTTTTTTCAAAGCAATGCTCAGAAAACCCAAGGTTATTTCCTTGTGCTTTTGAATATGTTTATTTAGCTAGACCAGATTCAGTGATGAACGGAATTTCAGTTTATCAAGCACGTTTGAAAATGGGTGATTATTTAGCAGAAACAATTAAGCAAACAATACAGTCTGGGGATGTCGATGTAGTAATGCCTATTCCTGATTCTTCACGTCCTGCGGCAATGCAAGTTGCGAGGCAGTTGGGGATAGAGTACAGAGAAGGTTTTTTTAAAAATAGATATGTTGGAAGAACTTTCATAATGCCTGGCCATCAAAAACGTAAACAATCTGTAAGGCAAAAGTTGAATGCTATGAGTACAGAATTTAAAAATAAAAATGTATTAATAGTTGATGATTCTATAGTGAGAGGGACTACATCAAAACAAATAGTGCAAATGGCAAAAGATGCTGGTGCAAATAAAGTTTTTTTTACTTCAGCAGCTCCTCCAGTTCGATATCCGCATGTTTATGGAATTAATATGCCTAATAGAGATGAATTAATTGCTCATGATAGATCAATAATTGAAATAGCAAAAAAGCTTGAAATAGATAATCTTGTATATCAAAGTGTTGATAATTTGAGGAAATCTATAATTAATGATTCTCCCATTCAAGAATTAGAAATGAGTTGTTTTACCGGTTCTTATGTTACTGGGACGGTAAATCAAGAATATTTAAAATGGGTTGAAAACGAATATAATTCTTAATTGATATAATTTTCTAGTCGATAGCAATTTTCAAGATATTCATCTTTTTCCAAATTTAAAAAATCTATATTAAGAATATTTTTGGCAGATTTATTATCTAATTTGTTTAAGTTTAATCTTGCAGATTTATTTTTATTCGTCTCAATATCTATATATTGGTTGCTAGATAGAACTGTCATAAAATGGTCGTTTTTAATCTGAATTCTCTCATTTACATAACCTAATTTAGAATTATAAGAATTATAAATATCATCAATTTTTAGTTTAAAAAACTTACCTTTTTTAGAGACTAAATAAAGGATCTCTTTATCCTTACTTTTACAACAAGAAACTATTTGTTCTGTAGGCAAAAGATTAACCAATAATAGTCCCAACGATTGTTTTGTACTTGGGTTTAAGTTTTTATCTGATAAATTAAATTTAAAAAGCCTACCAATAGAAGTCAATATTACTAGTTGTTGATCTTCATTTAAAATAAATGAATCAATGATATTTGTAGAATTTTTTAATTTGGTAATTGAAAACATCCTATTACTTTTTATCATATCTTCATCAAATAAAACTTTTTTAAATCTCCCATCAGAACTCAAAATGCATAAATAATTTTTTAATTTACTATCTAGATAATGAAAATTTACTATTTCTTTCGGGTCAATATTTCCTAAAACTTTTTTGTCTATTTTATATTCAGTATTAATGTTTGATTTCCAATCGATTTGAAGAATTTTTCCTGAAGATGTAATTCCAATAATT
>QBXG01000047.1:0-5065 GCA_003283445.1 Prochlorococcus sp. AG-321-D23
CTTAGCAATATTTTTAAGATCAGGATGATTAGAAATTATTAATGGTACATTCATTTTTAATTCTCCATTTCTTACTCGCCAAAGCAAGTCAATAAGACAGTGGTTTTGCTTACTTACAAAAATACCTACATTTGGTATTTCATCTGAATAATTAATATTAAATTTGCCATTTATATCTATTGCAATTTTTTCAAATTGCTCATAAATTTCGGATTTATTAATTGCTAAATCATTTATGTCCCATTCAATTCTACTCAAAAATAATCCTGCATCTTGATCGGTATGATGATCTGAATGCTTTATATTGCCGCCATAATGGGATATCCAACTAGTTAATTGGCTAACTAGCCCAGGACGATCTGGACATACAGTTCTTAAAATAATTGATGGTTTTTCCAAAAAGAAATCTAAACTTTTAAATTTTTTTGATTAATTACTTATAATATACTAATGAATGGAACGAAAAAAGATTTTAAAAATGCTCATATTTTAATTGTTGGATCAGGAATTGTTGGAAAATTTAACGCATTAGAGCTTTCTAAAAAAGGTTTTAAAATTACCATTGCAGATCAACAAAAAAAGAAAAATAGTAGTAACGCAGCACTTGGTCTCTTAATTAGTAATATGTATCAAAAAAGTAAAGGCAGAAGTTGGGATCTTAGAAGGAAAAGTAATGAATTATGGCCAAAATGGATAAAATTCCTTAAGCAATACAATAATAATTTAAACATTGAAAAACCATTAATCCAACTAACAACAAAGCAAGAAAACTTTGAAAAACTAAGTAAGTTTTTTTCTCATCATCCCAGGCAAGGCCTAAGAGTTTTAGAACAAGATTCCACCATTATTCAAAGCATTAATAAAATTTTTAACATGGATAATCTGAAAGGAATCATCTCTACTGAAGATGGCAGAATTAAACTCAAAAAAGAATAATTAGCGTTTAAGACTTTTGAGACTCTTTAACTTGAGATGATGTAGATTCAGAAGTTGACGTTTTTTCTCCATTAGCTTCCTCTTTAGATTCTGATTTATTAGTGGAGTCAACACTTTCAAGTTCTTTTTTCTCTGATTGATTAGATCCTTTATTTGAAGATCTTGGCGTAGGTAAAGGCCCTTCTTGTTTTACTGTTAAATACCTAATAACATCTTCACTCAAACGCATTGCTTTTTCGATTTTGAAAATGTGTTGGCCATCACCTTGATGACTTAATTGAACATAAATACCTTCTCTATGTTTTGCTATTTGATAGGCCAATCTTCTTTTACCTCTCATTTGACTATCAAGGATTTTACCCCCTAATTCCTCAAGAAGTTTATTATATTTATCTATGTGATTAGTTACCTCGTCCTCAGCTATATCGGGACGGAGAATGTACATTGTTTCGTAATAAATTTGATCAGTCATAATTTTCAGACAAGGTCTTTGGCTCAGAATTGCTTAATGAGCGTCTGTTCATTACTTACGATACATTATCAAGGTCAAATTTTTTATAAATAGCATTTAATTTTTTGATTAAAGATATTCTTTCAATGCATCATGCATAACCTCAAAAGGTACTTCTAAACCGTTTGTCCAGAATGATAATGATTTTGCTCCTTGAGCAATTAGCATTTGAGTACCATCTATCGTCATGCATCCTTTTTTATCGCAAAATTTTAAGAACGGAGTAGGTGAAGGATTGTAAATTAGGTCATAAACAATCGTCTTGGAGTTTATGGAATCCCAAAAACCTTGACCAAATGGTAATTCATCGTTATTGGTGGTATTGCTCATTCCTACTGGAGTTGTATTGACTATTAAATCAGTTTCTTGAATCAAATTTTTTATCTCGTTATTAGTACTAAGCAAACCTTTTATTTCGATATCATTTTTAAAATTGGTAATTAATTCATTTAAAGAATTTTTTTTTCGTGAAATGATTGTAATTTTTGATAATTTTAATTCAATTAGACCTTGGATTACTGATCTAGCTGCTCCTCCAGAACCTAAGATTAATGAACTTTTTTTTATTAAATTAAGCTTTTTTAAAGGATAGATAAATCCAGCAATATCAGTATTTGTTCCAATCCAATCTCTATTATCGTTCAATTTCAGGGTATTAATAGCTTTTACTTTCTTTGCAACTGGAGATATTTCACTACACATATCAAATACTTTTTGTTTAAAAGGAATTGTAATGTTCAAGCCTTTACAATTCATTTTTTTTACAGAATTAACAACTATTTCTAAGTCTTCATTTTTACAAGGTATAGCCATATAAATTAAATCAAGGCCTAAATATTTAATAGCTGCATTTTGCATAATTGGAGACAAAGAATGACTTACTGGGTTTCCAATCAAAGCAAGAAATGATGTTTTACTTGTAATCATTATTAAGAGAAATTTTGCTGGGAAATTGTGATCTGTTCGGGAACCACTCCCCGTTTCAGAGTAACAATAATGTCGTCTATGACCGATTATGGAGAATATTTAATAGAGTATCTACCCATGGGGAAGGTTGTTGGAATCGATTTAGGGACAACAAATAGTTGTGTTGCTGTTATGGAAGGTGGTAAACCTACTGTAATAGCAAATGCAGAGGGTTTCAGAACAACACCATCTGTTGTTGCATATACAAAAAATCAAGATCAGCTTGTTGGTCAGATCGCAAAGAGACAAGCTGTTATGAATCCTGAAAATACCTTTTATTCGGCTAAGCGTTTCGTTGGTAGAAGAGTCGATGAGGTTAATGAGGAATCAAAAGATGTCAGTTATGGAATTGAAAAAGCTGGTTCAAATGTAAAATTAAAATGTCCTGTTTTAGATAAACAATTTTCTCCTGAAGAAGTTAGTGCTCAGGTTTTAAGAAAACTTTCTGAAGATGCAGGTAAATATTTAGGCGAAAATATAACCCAAGCTGTTATCACTGTTCCTGCTTACTTTAATGATTCTCAAAGACAGGCTACAAAAGATGCAGGTAAGATAGCAGGGCTTGAAGTCTTAAGGATAATAAATGAGCCTACAGCTGCTGCTTTAGCTTATGGATTAGACAAAAAAAGTAATGAAAGAATACTTGTTTTTGATCTAGGCGGTGGAACTTTTGATGTATCAGTTTTAGAGGTTGGAGATGGTGTTTTCGAAGTTCTATCAACCTCTGGAGACACTCATTTAGGAGGTGATGACTTTGATAGATGTATTGTCGACCATTTAGCAAGCATTTTTAAAAGTAATGAAGGAATTGATTTAAGACAGGACAAACAAGCTTTGCAACGTCTTACTGAAGCGGCTGAAAAGGCAAAGATTGAACTTTCAAATGCTACTCAAAGTGAAATCAATTTACCTTTCATAACTGCTACTCCAGAAGGTCCAAAACATCTTGATTTAAACTTGACTAGAGCTAATTTTGAAGAGCTTGCTTCTAAATTAATCGATAGATGTAGAGTCCCAGTAGAACAAGCTCTAAAGGACGCCAAGCTATCTACAGGTGAGATTGATGAAATAGTAATGGTTGGTGGCTCAACTAGAATGCCTGCTGTTCAAGAATTAGTTAAGAGAGTTACTGGTAAAGATCCTAATCAAACTGTTAACCCAGACGAAGTTGTAGCTGTTGGTGCAGCTATTCAAGGAGGAGTTCTAGCAGGTGAAGTTAAAGATATCTTGTTGTTAGACGTTACTCCGTTATCTCTTGGTGTAGAGACATTGGGAGGGGTAATGACAAAAATGATTACTCGAAATACAACAGTGCCAACAAAGAAATCTGAGACTTATTCAACTGCTGTAGATGGTCAAACTAACGTCGAGATTCATGTTTTGCAGGGAGAAAGAGAAATGGCATCAGATAATAAGAGCTTAGGAACCTTTAGACTTGATGGTATTCCCTCTGCTCCAAGAGGTGTTCCGCAAATAGAAGTTACGTTTGATATTGATGCAAATGGAATTTTAAGTGTCACCGCGAAAGATAAAGGAAGTGGTAAGGAACAATCCATTTCCATAACAGGTGCTTCAACTCTTTCAGATAATGAAGTTGATAAAATGGTTAAAGATGCAGAATCAAACGCTTCTGTCGACAAAGAAAAAAGGGAGAAAATTGACTTAAAGAATCAAGCGGAAACTCTTGTTTATCAAACAGAAAAACAGTTGGGAGAACTTGGTGATAAAGTTGATGCTTCTGCTAAAGCTAAGGTAGAAGAAAAAAGTAAAGCATTAAAAGAAGCGACAACCAAAGAAGATTATGAGTCTATGAAGAAATTGTTAGAAGAACTTCAACAAGAGCTTTATGCAATAGGTTCTTCTGTATATCAACAGCCAGGTAATCAGCCTCCAGCACCAGGTGGTCCAGATTCAAATGAATCTAATGATAAAGGAAGTGATGATGATGTGATTGACGCAGATTTTACAGAGACAAAAGATTAAAGAAGATGATTCTCAATCTCATCTGATATCCAATTAGAGCAAGCTGGGGCAAGTAATATGCCGTTTTTATAAAAACCAGTACACAAGATTAAACCTTTTTCTAAACTTTTTAATATCGGTGAAGGTTCACCTTCTGGGCGAGACCTTATTCCAAACCATTTATTAGTAATATTATTTTTATTTAACCATTGAGGTTTAGTTTCTAGGAAATCTGTCAAATCTTCAAATGTATTTTCTTTTGGTTTAATGTCATATTCGTCGGTAGATCCAATAATTATTTTGTTTTTATTTGTCCGAATAAAATTCGTACCATCGATGCTGAAATGCTTAGGCAGACTTAGTAAATTAATTTCTTCCTCATTAAGTGAAATTTCTATGGCTTGACCTAAAACAGGTTTCAACTTTATGTTATGAAAATTTAAGTCGATCAATTTGAGGGCATCAAGAGAGTTGCATAAAATAATTACATCACTTTTAATTTCTAGTTTATTGCTGCAGGTGGAAATCCATTGATTGTCTAATTTTTTTATTTTTATAATATTTTCTTTAATAAAATTTATTTTTTTATCCTTTAAATAAATATCTAATGTTTTTAATAATGTAAGAGGATCTATTCTGCCATCTTCAGTAGAGATGATTCCTTTCAGATTATCCATGTTAAAAATTTTA
>QBXG01000048.1:0-4969 GCA_003283445.1 Prochlorococcus sp. AG-321-D23
TGAGGTCAAATATGAATACAGTAACAGAACTTCTACAACCAGTTGAAAATGATCTTGATGATCTTATTCTCGAACTGAAAAATTTAATAGGTGCTGGTCATCCAATTCTTCAAGCAGCCGCTGAACACTTATTTAGCGCCGGAGGAAAAAGGTTAAGACCTGGGATAGTTTTATTGATTTCAAAAGCTATTTCTAAGGACTTTACTTTGACAACCAAACATAAAAGACTTGCAGAGATTACTGAAATGATTCATACAGCATCATTAGTTCATGACGATGTCGTAGATGAAGCATCCACAAGAAGAGGTGTCGACACTGTTCATAGTAGGTTTAATACGAGAGTTGCTGTACTAGCTGGAGATTTTTTATTTGCTCAAGCTAGTTGGCATTTGGCAAACTTAGATAATGTAAAAGTAGTTAAACTTCTTAGTAGAGTAATAATGGATTTAGCAGAAGGTGAAATAAAGCAAAATCTAAATAGATTCGATTCGGCACTAACTTTTTCTAAATATATAAATAAAAGCTATTGTAAAACAGCCTCTCTGATTGCAAATAGTACAAAGGCAGCTGGAGTTCTATGTAATTTAGAAGATAAACAATTGAATCACTTATACGAATTTGGAAAGAATATCGGATTATCTTTTCAGGTTGTCGATGATATTCTTGATTTCACTGGTAACGATAAACAATTGGGTAAACCAGCTGTAAGCGATCTTGCAAGTGGTTATCTAACTGCTCCTGTTTTATATGCTCTGGAAGAAAATGAAAATTTGTCTGTTCTGATAAATAGAGAACTTGTAGAAAAGGAAGATTTGAATAATGCTTTGAATATTGTTATGAACTCGCAAGCAATAAAACGTTCTAGAAAATTAGCTGAAGATTTTGCTCTCCACTCAAAAGAAGCATTGTTATGGCTTCCTGACTCAGAATATAAGAGGGCTTTGTTATCCTTACCCGAATTTGTGCTCAGTCGTCTTTACTAGATTTATCAAAAAAATAAATTTTTGTAGTTAAAAATACATTATGATTTTTTTGAAAATTATAATTAACTTGAATAAATAAATTCTGACTAGATTCATCTAATGACATTAGATAAGAAACATTCAATCAACAATATTCTTGAAGAAAATAGACTCTTCCCCCCTTCAAAAGAATTCTCAGATAAATCAAATATAAAAAGTTTTGAGGAATTACAAAGTTTAAAAAAACGATCTTTAGAGAACCCAACAAAATTCTGGGAATCTTTTGCAAATGCGGAAATTGATTGGTTCGAACCATTTCAGACAGTTTTAGATCGAGAAAATGCGCCCTTTTTTAAATGGTTTAAGGAAGGTAAGTTGAATATCACTTATAACTGCTTAGATAGACATATCAAAAACGGAATTGGGAATAAAACAGCGCTTGTATGGGAAGGTGAGCCAGGAGATAACATTAAATATACGTATCAAGAACTTCTCAAAGAAGTATGCAAAGCTTCAAATGCTTTGAAATCTTTGGGAATAAAAAAAGGTGATTTGGTCTGTATTTATATGCCAATGATTCCTGAGGCGATGGTTGCCATGCTCGCTTGCGCAAGAATTGGAGCTCCTCATTCTGTAGTCTTTGGAGGCTTCTCCTCTGAGTCGTTAAAAGATAGATTAATTGATGGAAATGCCAGATTTGTTATAACGGCAGATGGTGGTTTTAGAAAAGATAAGGTAATTGAGCTTAAGAAAGCTGTTGATGCAGCAATTGAAAGTGGGGCAAATAAGATTGTTGAAAAAGTTATTGTTGTTCAAAGAACTAAAAAAGATATTTCGATGGTAAACAATAGAGATTTTTGGTGGCACGAATTATTAAAAGATCAAAAAGATTGGTGTGAACCTGAAATTATGAATAGCGAAGATAGATTATTTGTCTTGTATACTTCAGGATCCACTGGTAAACCAAAGGGTGTTGTTCATACTACTGCTGGTTATAATCTCTGGTCTCACCTTACATTCAAGTGGATTTTTGATATAAAAGATAATGATGTTTATTGGTGTACAGCAGATGTTGGGTGGATTACTGGTCATAGTTATATAGTATATGGACCTTTATCCAATGGAGCAACAACTCTTATGTTTGAAGGTGTTCCAAGGGCATCTAACTTAGGGGCTTTTTGGGAAATTATTCAAAAATACAAAGTTACTATTTTCTATACAGCGCCAACAGCGATAAGATCATTTATGAAATCTGGACGTGAAATCCCTGACCAATACGATTTAAGATCTTTGAGACTATTGGGAACAGTTGGCGAGCCAATTAATCCTGAAGCATGGATGTGGTATCGAGAGGTAATAGGTGATAATAAGTGTCCAATAGTAGATACATGGTGGCAAACTGAAACTGGTGGTGTGATGATAAGTCCCTTGCCAGGAGCAGTTGCTACAAAACCAGGTTCCGCAACATTCTCTTTACCTGGAATCGAGGTTGAAGTTGTAGATAAAAATGGAGAAAAGGTGGTGGAAAATGAGGGTGGATATTTGATTGTTAAAAAACCTTGGCCTGGTATGATGCGTACAATTCATGAAAACTCTCAAAGATATTTAGACAGTTATTGGAAATATATTTCTTTTAAAGGTGAAAAAAATGTTTATTTCGCTGGAGATGGGGCTCGGATTGATAATGATGGATATATTTGGATTATGGGAAGAGTCGATGATGTTATAAGTGTTTCCGGGCATCGTTTGGGAACTATGGAAATAGAGTCCGCATTAGTAAGTCATAAATCAGTTGCGGAAGCTGCGGTTGTCGGAAGAAAAGATGATTTAAAAGGTGAGGCTATTGTTGCATTTATATCTTTAGAAAAAGATATAAATAGTTCTCCAGAATTAGTTGAGGAGTTGAAGAAACATGTAATTAATGAAATTGGAATAATTGCTAAACCAGAAAAAATAATAATTTCAGATTCTCTTCCAAAAACGCGTAGTGGAAAAATAATGAGAAGAATTTTGAGATCTTTGGCAGAAGGCGAAAAAATAAGTGGAGATATTAGTACTCTTGAAGATAGTTCTGTTTTAGAAAAATTAAAGGAAATATCTTAAATTGATTTATCAATCAAATTAGATATTTTTTTGATTGTATTTCTTTTAAAATCATCGTCAGCCCAATCACCTAAGAAATTTTCTCTTAGTCCTGCGCTAGCAATAATAGTATGAGTTCCCTTAAGCTTTATTCCTTTGGAGTTATCTTCTTTTCTTGATCTAAGACAAGAAAGTAATTTTTCTGTTTGATCTAATTCATCTGAGTTAAATTTTATTAGAAAATTATTTTTTTGATTATAGGTTTTTTTGATTATTCCAAATGTTCTTTCTGGGCTTGGGCTGAATTCACTATTGAATTCTAATTTTTGAGAAATATTTTTTAAAAATGGTATAGATCTGTTAGCACTAAAGTTATTAAAACTTATTGATATGAATTTCTCGCAATTCCTACCTCCATCTGGAGAAATTAAGTGAAGTTTACAACCAAGGCTATGTCCAATTCTTATTGAAGGAATTGATGTTCCTATTCTTTTTGATAAGGATCTTTGACAACTTTTAAAATCTTTCCATGCTCTTATTGCCAGTTCTTGATGATCAAACTGAGGGGTGTATTTGTATGCATGTACTGCATAGTTTTTGTCTATTAAGCTTTTTATAAATCTTTTGTAAGCCAAATCTGGTTTAGATGCTAAATAACTACCTCCAATAAATTCTATAATTTTTTTTGGATTTGAAGGCCAATAACAGTAATTATTAAATTGATATTTTGTAAAAGTCATTTAATCCTCTATATTCAAACTCTTAATTTGATTTCTAACAAGGTTTAGTTGTTTACGTTATTTGTTTAATTATTATTAATTTAAAAGAAAATAATATCAAATGCGTCAAAATATAATAGATGTTTTTTTGATAATTGGAACTACCAAACAAAAAAAAGATAAATCAATTGGATTTTCTTAATAATGAAGTTAAAAATATTGATAATGAGAAAACCAATTTTTTAAATGAATCAATCTCAAGCTCCAAAAATAATAATCAAAATCAATCAATAGAAAACATTTTAATTCTTGATACTGAGACAACTGGCTTAGATGAAAATAAAGATGAAATTATTGAGGTAGGTTGTATTTTATTTAATGTAAATTCTAAATCTGTCCTCTCGCAGGTTTCGTTCTTATTCCCAGTAAGTTCAAATGAAGCTGAACATATTAATGGGATATCTGCAGAAGTTACTAATATTAATCAACCTTGGGAGGACGGCTTGAATTTCTTTTTAAAACTTGTGGATTGTTCAGATTTAATAGTTGCTCATAATGTTGAATTTGATAAAAAATGGTTTGGAAAGGGCAGATTGCCCAAGCTCGAAAAAAAATGGATTTGTAGCTTAGATGATATTAATTGGTCATTTCAAAAAAACTTAAAAAATAGACCATCAGTTACTGATCTTGCACTTTCTTTTTCAATACCAGTTTGGAGCTTACATCGGGCCTTATCAGATTGCTTTTATATTTCGGAGGTTTTCAAAAAATGTGAGAATTTAGAAGAACTTCTTTGTAAAGCGACTGAGCCAAGATTTTTATATAAAGCATTAGTGAGTTATGAAGAAAGATCATTAGCAAAGAAGGCAGGATTCCTCTGGAATAATCCTAAGCAAGGTGCTTGGTCTAAAAAATTAACAGTCGAAGAAGCAAATAGTCTTGATTTTAAAGTGCAAATATTGGATTAATATTTCAGCTCTTTAAAATTGAAAAAACTTTAGTGCATTTTACAGGGCATCCATTTTTCACCCATTTCATGTGCACCAATACATCCATATTCTGCTGCAGCTTTTTCGGCATCCTCTTTTGTTTTAAAAAGGCCTGGCATCATATTCTCTTTTTTAATATTTGAAGTGTTCTTAGAGGGAATGTGATGCTCATGGCCATGTGATTTAGGAGAATATTCCCATAATCCCATAGTGGTTA
>QBXG01000049.1:0-4937 GCA_003283445.1 Prochlorococcus sp. AG-321-D23
AGTCAACTAATGACCTATTTGATAAAAGATTGTGAAAAACTAAATATAAAAAAATTACTGTTGGAAGTTTCGGAAACTAATTCAATTGCTGAGATCTTTTATTGCAAATTTAATTTTTTAACTGTTGGAAGAAGAAAAAACTATTATAAAAGTGGTGCCGATGCTGTTTTAAAAGAAAAAAATTCACATAATAAATATTTAAAAATCTTTTGTGCGGATAACCAGAATCCCTGAAATCACTTTAATAAGCTGCTATATCATCAATAATATTAATAAATATTGATTAATTTATACTTTTGGGTATTCACAAAAGCTCATTCTGAACACAAAATTGACTTAATACTGGTAGGTTATAAATAAGAAATTAAACACCAAAATGTTTGAAAGATTTACAGAAAAAGCAATCAAAGTCATTATGCTTGCGCAAGAAGAGGCTAGGAGGCTTGGACATAATTTTGTTGGAACAGAACAAATACTTTTAGGTTTAATTGGAGAAGGAACAGGTGTAGCTGCAAAGGTGCTCAAATCACTAGGTGTAAATTTAAAAGATTCAAGAATAGAAGTTGAGAAAATAATAGGAAGGGGTTCAGGATTTGTAGCAGTTGAAATACCTTTTACACCGAGAGCAAAAAGAGTTTTAGAATTATCTCTTGAAGAAGCACGCCAATTGGGTCACAATTATATAGGTACGGAACATTTACTTTTAGGTTTAATTAGAGAAGGAGAAGGAGTTGCAGCAAGAGTTTTAGAAAATCTTGGAATCGACTTAACGAAAGTCAGAACTCAAGTAATAAGAATGCTAGGAGAGACTGCTGAGGTTGGTTCAGGTGGTTCTTCAAATAAGGGTAATTTAAAAACAGCTACTCTTGACGAGTTTGGTACAAATTTAACAAAACTAGCAAGCGAATCAAAACTCGATCCAGTTGTTGGACGCTATGCAGAAATTGATAGAGTTATTCAAATTTTAGGTAGAAGAACTAAAAATAATCCTGTTCTTATAGGTGAACCTGGAGTAGGAAAAACTGCTATCGCTGAAGGTTTAGCACAAAGAATTCAACTTGGAGAAATTCCAGATATCCTTGAGGATAAAAGAGTTTTAACTCTTGATATTGGCCTTCTTGTCGCAGGAACAAAATATAGAGGTGAATTTGAAGAAAGACTAAAAAAAATAATGGAAGAAATTAAATCTGCTGGTAACGTTATATTAGTTATCGATGAGGTTCATACTTTAATAGGTGCAGGAGCTGCTGAAGGAGCAATTGATGCTGCCAACATATTAAAACCAGCATTAGCTAGAGGTGAGCTCCAATGTATAGGTGCTACAACTCTTGATGAATATAGAAAGCATATTGAAAGAGATGCTGCTCTCGAAAGAAGATTCCAACCTGTAATGGTTGGAGAGCCATCTATTGCTGATACTATTGAAATTTTAAAAGGTTTAAGAGAACGTTACGAGCAACATCATCGTTTAAAAATTACAGATGATGCATTAGAAGCAGCAGCTCATTTAGGTGATCGCTACATTTCTGATAGATTTTTACCAGACAAAGCTATAGATCTTATAGATGAGGCTGGTAGTAGAGTAAGGTTGATTAATTCTAAACTTCCTCCCGAAGCGAAACAAATTGATAAAGAATTAAGACAAATTCAGAAACAAAAAGAAGAATCAGTAAGAGATCAGAACTTTGACCAGGCAGGTGTGTTAAGAGAAAAAGAGATTGAGTTATCTGCAAAAATAAAAGAGCTTTTGGAGAATAAAAAAGAAAGTTCAGAAAAAAATGATATAAGTAATGCTAAAGAAACTACTGAAAATAACTCAGCTATTATTCATGATCCTCTTGTAAGTGAAGAAGATGTAGCTCATATAGTTGCTTCTTGGACTGGAGTACCTGTTCAGAAATTAACAGAAACCGAATCAGTCAAACTTCTTAATATGGAAGAGACTTTGCATCAAAGGTTAATAGGTCAAGATGAGGCTGTTAAAGCAGTTTCAAAAGCTATTAGAAGAGCTAGAGTCGGTTTGAAAAATCCTAATAGGCCAATTGCAAGTTTTATCTTTTCAGGTCCTACTGGGGTTGGAAAAACTGAATTAACCAAATCCTTGGCTTCGTATTTCTTTGGTAGTGAAGAAGCCATGATCAGATTAGATATGTCTGAATTTATGGAAAGACATACTGTCAGCAAATTAATTGGTTCACCCCCAGGGTATGTTGGCTTTAATGAGGGAGGTCAACTTACAGAGGCAGTAAGAAGAAGACCATATACTGTCGTACTATTTGATGAAGTTGAGAAAGCTCATCCAGATGTATTTAATTTATTATTACAATTACTGGAAGATGGAAGACTAACAGACTCAAAAGGTAGAACAGTAGATTTTAAAAATACACTTTTAATAATGACTTCTAATATTGGTTCTAAAGTAATCGAAAAAGGTGGTGGAGGTTTAGGCTTTGAATTCTCAGGAGATTCAGTTGAAGATAGCCAATACAATAGGATAAAGTCTCTTGTAAATGAGGAATTAAAACAATATTTTAGACCAGAATTTTTAAATAGGCTTGATGAAATAATTGTATTTAGACAATTATCTAAAAATGAAGTAAAAGATATTGCAGAAATAATGTTAAAAGAAGTTTTTTCTAGATTAAACGAGAAGGGTATAAAACTAGATGTTACTGATGCTTTTAAAGAAAGGCTTGTCGAGGAAGGATATAATCCAGCTTACGGAGCAAGGCCTTTAAGAAGAGCAGTTATGCGCTTATTAGAAGATAGTTTAGCTGAAGAGGTGTTATCAGGAAGAATTAAAGATGGAGACAAAGCTTTAGTTGATATTGATGAGAATAAGAAAGTTATAGTAAATATTTCTACAGAAGAATCTTCTCAAGAATTGGCAGGGGCTAATTTTTAGACAGATTCTCTGATATGCAATTAATATCTCCAGAAAAAATATTTAGGGGAAATAATGCTTGGGAGGAATCTCTGACACAAATAAAAAAAATTTCTAAGCGTCCCTTGGTTTTAGGTAGAAGTTTATCAACGAAGGATATAAGGCATCAAATTTATAAAGACTTACAAGATCATCACTTCCATATAATTACATCAAACTTGCAATTTGATTGTTGTTATGAAGATCTTGAAAGAATAGAAAGAATCATACTTAAAAATAATTGCGATTCAATTATTGCTATAGGTGGAGGCAAAGTTTTAGATGCAGGAAAATTTTTAGCAGACTTTCTATCGATTCCAGCTATTACTATCCCTTTAAGTGCATCTACTTGTGCGGGTTGGACTGCATTATCAAATATTTATTCAAAAGATGGGCAATTTATCAAGGATATTGAGTTGAAATCTTGTCCTGAAATATTAGTACTTGATCACGGATTTATTAAAACAGCCCCTAAGCGGACACTTGCTAGTGGAATAGCTGATGCATTAGCTAAATGGTACGAATCTTCTTTGACTAGTTCAAAAGTGGAAGATGGACTCGTTCAGCAAGCAATTCAAATATCAAGAGTATTAAGAGACCAATTACTTATTAATGGAGAAAGTGCTTATAAGAGTCAGTCATTCCAAAATGTTGCTTGGTGTAATGTTGTAGAGGGATGTTCACTTACTGCTGGATTGATTGGTGGAATTGGTGGAGAAAAGTGTAGAACTGCAGCTGCTCATGCTATACATAATGCTATTACACAGATAATTTCAAGTCATAAGCCTTTACATGGTGAAATTGTTGGAGTTGGAATCTTATTGCAACTGAGATTAGAAGAAACTAAAAATAACAATAAATTAGCTAATCAATCTATTAAACAGTTAATGGAATTAATGAGAAAATTGGATCTACCAACTACTATTGCTGACTTAGGAATAAATGTTTTTGAAAATAATAATTTACAAAAAATTGCTGAATTTACATGCAGGGATAAATCAGAGATTCATTTTTTGCCTTTTGAAATCAATCAGCAAGATATAATAGAAACTATTACAAAATTTGAAAAACAAAGAATTAAAATAGCATAAATACTTTGAATAAGAATATTTATAATGATCTTAATAAGTTAAATATTAATTATTTTGAAAAAGTCAAAAACTCTATTCAGGATCCATTAGGATTGAATATATCTAATGACGTTAATTGGATAAAACTTAACGAAAAATGGAATTTTTCTCAATTTCCAGTCGTTATGGGAGGAAATGGTCAACCAATCCTTTTCTTGCATGGATTTGATAGTAGTTTTCTTGAATTTAGGAGAATTTATCCATTTTTAAAAAAAAAATTCCAATTAATAATTCCTGATTTATTAGGGTTTGGATTTTCTCCGAGGAATGCTTCCAATCAATATAATCCTCGTAAAATAACTTCTAATCTTATAGATATTATTAATACTCTTAAATTAAAAAATAAGTTAATGGTTGTAGGAGCTTCTATGGGAGGATCCGTAGCGATAAACTTGGCGAAGGAAATCCCAGAGCTCATTGATAAGATAATACTATTATCTCCAGCGGGTTTGTTTGGAGAATCCAAAAATATTCCTTTCCCATTAAACCAGATTGGGGCGTCTTTTTTAGGATTATCTCAAGTAAGAAAGGGTCTTTGTAGACAAGCTTTTGCATATCCAGATAGAAGTGTTGGTTCAATGGAAGAACAAATTGCCTCAATTCATTTAGGGTGCTCTGGCTGGAGAAATTCGTTAGCTTCTTTTGCAAAAAGTGGTGGATTTGCTGGGACGTATAAATACATGCAAAATATTTCAATTAAAACTATATGTGGGGAAAATGATCGCATTCTTGGTAAAAAAGAAATTAATAAAATAAAACAAATAGATCAATTAAATTTTATTGGTTTGAAAAATTGTGGTCATCTTCCACATGTAGATTTGCCATCATTATCTAGCAAGATTATTTATGATTATTTTTGCGCCTAGCAAAATATTATTAATAAT
>QBXG01000050.1:0-4804 GCA_003283445.1 Prochlorococcus sp. AG-321-D23
TTCAGAGTTAGACTTATTAAGTTAAGATAGGTTTTTTTTTGAATAAAGAATTATCACATCGCTCGCATGAACTCAAAGCTCTTGGTTGGAACCAAGAAGATTTATCAAGATATGAAGACTTATGGGACTATAGTCAAAGATGGGGATTAATAAATCTAGAAAGAGAAGACAGACAATTTTTGAAAAAAGCAGAGAAGTTACTTCCTAAAATTCAAAATAAAAAAGCATCTGTTAAAAAATCTATTGAAGAGAAATCTTATTATTTATGGTTAAATTTCTATCTTGAAGAAATTAAAATTTTTAGTGAATCTAACGTGCCCAAAAAACAAGTAAGTGTTTGGACTCTTTTGATTGAAGAGGAGTTAAAACTTCTTAAAGAGCTACAACCAGTAATGGGATTACCAGATACTTTGAAGGCTAAAAATTTGTTTGTTAATAGAAAACAAATTATTGAAAAAGCTTTTAAAGAATACGATGCTAAAAATAATAACGAGCCTTTTGATTTCATTAATATATTTAATAAATCAGAAAAAGAAGTGAGTAAAAGCTGGAAATCTATTACTGAAAAAGATCCTGAAGCAAACAAAACTTTCCCTATTGTTGACAGTAATAATGTAGAAGATTTGAGATTTGAAATAAATGAAGATTTAAAATCATTTATGAGGGGAAATTATCCATCATTAAAAGATGATTTATAAAGATTTATCTTCTTTATA
This sequence comes from Prochlorococcus sp. AG-321-D23, assembly GCA_003283445.1. Classification (GTDB taxonomy): domain Bacteria; phylum Cyanobacteriota; class Cyanobacteriia; order PCC-6307; family Cyanobiaceae; genus Prochlorococcus_A. The sequence continues at coordinate 717 of QBXG01000050.1, forward strand.
TTTATTTTTAGTATGTTTTTAAGTTAAATATATAATAGGTAATTATTTAAAAATTTTGAGTAACCAAAAGTTCGAGACTCTTCAGTTACATGCAGGACAAGAGCCTGATCCAACTACTAACTCTAGAGCTGTACCTATTTATCAGACAAGTTCTTATGTTTTTGATAACGCTGAGCATGGAGCAAATCTTTTTGGATTAAAAGAATTTGGAAATATCTATACAAGACTCATGAACCCCACTACTGATGTCTTCGAAAAGAGGATGGCAGCTTTAGAAGGAGGTATGGCTGCATTAGCAACTTCATCAGGTCAAGCTGCTCAATTTCTGGCAATAGTAAATTGTATGAAAGCAGGAGATAATTTTGTCTCTACATCTTTCTTATATGGAGGAACTTATAATCAATTTAAAGTTCAATTTCCTAGATTGGGAATAGAAGTTAAATTTGCTGAAGGAGATGGTGTTGATAGTTTTAAAGACAAAATAGATGATAAAACTAAAGCAATCTATGTTGAGTCAATGGGAAATCCTAGATTCAACATCCCCGATTTTGAGGGGCTTTCTAATTTAGCTAAGGAAAATGGGATTCCTTTAATTGTTGACAACACTCTTGGGGCGGGAGGAGCTCTAATTAAACCAATTGATTTTGGCGCGGATATTGTTGTAGAAAGCGCAACGAAATGGATAGGAGGACATGGAACTAGTATTGGTGGAGTAATTGTTGATGCAGGAACTTTTGATTGGGGAAAAGGAAAATTTCCACTTATGAGTGAACCAAGTGCTGCTTATCACGGATTAGTACATTGGGATGCGTTTGGATTTGGGAGTGACATATGTAAATCTTTGGGTGTCCCTGATAATAGGAATATAGCCTTTGCCCTAAGAGCTAGGCTGGAATGTCTAAGAGATTGGGGCCCAGCTCAAAGTCCTTTTAATTCTTTCTTATTATTACAAGGTTTAGAAACCTTAAGTTTAAGAATAGAAAGACAAACCTCTAACGCTTTTGAGTTAGCAAAATGGTTAGATTCAAATTCTCAAGTTACAAGTGTTAATTTTCCTGGTTTGGAGTCTGATCCTTATTACTCAAGAGCTAAAAAATATACCACAGGCAGAGGTATGGGATGTATGCTTATGTTCTCTTTAAATGGCGGATATGAAAACGCTGTTAAATTTATTGATTCATTAGAATTAGCTAGTCATCTTGCTAATGTAGGAGATTCCAAGACTTTAGTTATTCATCCTGCTTCCACAACACATCAGCAATTGTCAGAAGAAGAACAATTATCAGCAGGCGTCACTCCAACAATGGTAAGAGTATCTGTTGGGATAGAACATATTGATGATATAAAAGCAGATTTTGAGCAGGCACTTTCAAAAGTTTCTTAAATAATGGAGATTCTTTGGCTTTAATAATACCTAGCAATTATCACAAGATTAGTGATGTAGAGAAAAATCATATTTCTTGGATTGAACCAGATTTGGCTGAAAGACAGGATATACGGCCATTAAGGATTGGTATTTTAAATATCATGCCTCTTGGTAAGCAATATGAATTTAATTTATTACATCCTCTTGGTTTATCCCCTCTTCAAATTGAGCCTGTTTGGATAAAGTTAAAAACTCATTCATATAAAACTTGGGATCTTAACCATTTAAATAATCTTTATACAACATGGGAGCAGGCAAATGATCCAGAACCATTAGATGGAGTAATTATTACAGGAGCACCTGTTGAGCATTTGGCTTTTGAAGAAGTTAAATATTGGGAGGAATTTGTAAATATTACTAATGAAGCGAGAAATTCATGTGCAAGCACCCTTGGGTTGTGCTGGGCAGGATTCGCACTTGCTTATTTGGCAGGTGTTAATAAAAAAGTATTTGATAAGAAATTATTCGGGGTATTTCCATTAAAGAGTCTTGCCCCAGGTCATCCTTTAATGGGTACCCAAGATGATGAGTTTATTTGTCCTCAAAGTAGATTTGCAGGTTTACCTGATATTGAAATGGAAGAAGCTCAAAAAGAAGGGAAATTGAATTTGCTTGCATATGGTAAGGATGTTGGTTACACAATATTTGAAACCAAAGATCAAAAACAACTCATGCACTTAGGTCATCCTGAATATACCGTTCATAGAATAATTAGCGAAATTAACAGAGATAAAGAAAAGGGAGATGTACCTCCTCCTGAGAATTTTGATATTAATTCTTCAAATACATCTTGGAGATCTCATAGGAATCTCCTTTTCCAGCAATGGCTATGGTTTTGTTATCAGCAAGTTAGTCTCAGTTGAATTTATTAGTGAGAGGTTTCAAGACCTCCTAGTCTTTCAAATAAGTTCAAACTTTCTTTATTTAAACCAATAATTTCAACTTTTGAACCGCTATTCTTGAATTTTCTAATAATTTGATCTAAAGCAACAACCCCGCTCTGGTCCCAAATATGAGCTAAAGACATGTCAATTAAAATATCTTTTGGATGCTCATGAATATCGAATCCTTGTAGAAAATATATTTTACTGACAAAAAATAATTGACCTTCAACTTTGTAAGTTATTTGGTTTTTACCTTTAACTCTTGAAACCGTTATTACTTTTGCAACTTTCCTGCTAAAAAGTATTGCAGCTAAACCAACTCCTGCAATAACACCTAGGGCAAGATTATGTGGTTTTGTAAGCATCGTAACCGCAAAAGTCATAAGCATTACTGCAGTATCACTTTTTGGTATCTTTCTAATATTCTTCAAACCAATTAAATCAGCAGTGCTTACTGCAATTGTGATCATTATTGCTACTAAAGCCGCCATGGGTATGGCCCCTATCCATGGCTTTAAAAGGATTATCATTAATAATAATGATAATCCTGAAATTAATGTTGATAACCTAGATTTACCTCCATTCTCATTGTTCATAACTGATTGCCCTACTAACGCACAGCCTGCCATGCCTCCAAATAAAGAAGATATTATATTAGCTATACCTTGTCCCCTTGCTTCTTTATTTTTGTTGGAACTTGTGTCTGTGGCATCGTCTAATATATCTTGAGTTAAGAATGTTTCCATTAAACCAACCAGAGATATCGCTAAGGATGTTGGCAATATCACACCCAAAGTTGAAAGGTTGAATGGTACTTTCCCATTCGTTAATTCACCAAATGGTAAGGAGAGACTAGGGAATCCATTTGGTAATGTCCCTAAATCACTTACAGTAGGGATTTCTAATTTAAAAAATACACTTATTAAAGTAAGCAAAACTATTGCTACTAATTGAGAAGGAATTACTTTTGTTATTTTGGGGAATCCGTAAATAACAATTAATCCTAAAATTACAAGAATCCAAACGGTAGGTATTTGACTATTTGTAGGATATTTTGAAAGTTCATTTTCTAATAATTTCCCTTCATTAATGCCAATTCCTAGTTGAAGGAATTGAGCTTGAAATATTAATAAAGCAAGAGCATTTACAAATCCGCTTAATACACCTGTAGGTACAAACCTCATTTGATAAGCCAGCCTTAGATAACCCCAGAGTATTTGAAAAACACCTGTTAATAATCCTGCCGCTATTAAATAGGAAAGACCAAGATTTGTTCCAGGGGCCTGAGCTTCTCCAATAGCAACAACCCCAGTCATTAAAAGAGCTGTTGATCCTGTCGCGGAAGTAATCATACCCCTTCTGCCACCAACAATCGCAATTGTTATAGATAAGCAGAATGCGCCATAAAGTCCAACTTTGGGATCAACCCCAGCAATTCCTGAAAAAGCAATCGCTTCAGGAATCATTGCAAAAGCTACTACTAATCCCGAAAGAATATTAGATTTTGGATCATCTAACCAATTTTTAGATAAATATTTGGTGAAATTTGACATTTTAATTTCTTCTTATACTTAAAAAGTTACCTTATAGAGGAGGCAAAATGCTTTCTGGATCACAAATATTCTTTAAAGTTTTCAATTCACTAAGTCTTTCTCCAAAAGATAAATAGACTTCTTCTTCGTGAGAATTTAAATGATTATGAATCTGAGCTAGATGTATTTTTGGAAAAAATATTTTTAGTTTCTTCCAAGATTCATTCATCCACTTCAAAACAATTT
>QBXG01000051.1:0-4688 GCA_003283445.1 Prochlorococcus sp. AG-321-D23
TTATTAATATTTTTTTTACCTACTTTTAGGATTATGTCATTAATTAAGATTCCGCTTTTTGCAGCAGGGCTATTTGGGACAACGTATCCTACTTTGACAATATTTTTACTCGTCTCAAAATAATTTTCATCTATTAAGTTGATTCCTATCATGGGATGTATAACTTTTCCATTCTTTATTAGTTGCGAAGCGATATTTTTAGCTTTATTTATTGGAATTGCAAAACTTAAGCCTGCTCCAGGGCCTGATCTAATAAGAGTATTAATTCCAATCACTTCTCCCTCACTATTTAATAATGGCCCCCCTGAATTGCCAGGGTTAATGGCTGCATCTGTCTGAATTAACTCAAACTTTTTATCATATATTCCTAATTGTGAGACATTTCTATTTAAGTTACTAATTATTCCAAGAGTTACTGTATTTTCCAAGCCAAAAGGATTGCCAACAGCTATTGCCCAATCACCAACTTGAATTTTTGTTGAATCTCCTAACTTTGCTTTTGGCCAAGGTCCTTTTCCTTCAAGCTTGATAATAGCTAAATCAGTCAGTAAATCTTGTCCTATTAACTTCCCTTTATATTTTGTTCCATTTGATAAGCCAACTATTAATTTTTCTGATCCATTCACAACATGTGCATTTGTAATTACGAGACCATCTCCGAATATAAAGCCGCTTCCTTGACTCTGTTCTATCCGCGGTTGATTTTCAGGAGGTAATTGTAAGCCGAAGAATCTTTCAAAATATGGATCTAAGAATATTCTTGAATCTCTAGAAAATTGTCTATTTTTAACAAATCTTTGAGTGTCAATAGTTACTACTGAAGCCCCTGTTCTCTTTACTGCTTTTGTTATGAAAGATATATTTGAAATTTTAGTTTCTTCAATAAGATTCTGATTTATTATGGGCTGAGATATTGCATTTGATTTATTAATTAGACCAAGTGTTAAACAGGATAGGAAGAATAGTTTTTTAAAAGAGAATCTTATAAATTTTCTTTTTGTAATTGTCTTTGAAAACATTCGTCTATAATTTATTATTTATGTTAATGATAATTATATAAATCGCTAAAATTATTTGATAAATAGAAGAATATGTTTCTTAAAAATAGCTAAATTTATTTTTTTCGAGCTATTATAGGATTTAAGCAATAATTGATTAATAAACTAAATGTCTTTCTTATTTCCAATAGTTTATTCAGCTGCTCTAACCTATTTAGTTTGGAAGGCTTTTAAAGTAATGTCAAACGGTTGGGGAGCGCTCGATAAAAGACCAAATCAATCTTACAAAACAAATATCAAACAAAAGAAATATACTATACATCCTGAACTTCTTGATAAATCTGGAAATATAACTCAGGAAGAATTACTTACAGTAAGGTTTTCTAATGATACAGATTCAACTCTGGAAGAAAAGGGAACTACAACTGATTAAATTCATTAAGTAAATTTATAAGGATAAAAAATTTGGAATTAAGAACAAAGATTGTCTCCGGAGTGATTAGATCACTTAAGTTGCCGCCTAGGTTCCGTCTTAAAATGGTTAAAGAAGATCCTGTCAGACTGGAATTAAGTCTAACTCCTTCTTATGGAAAAAATCCAGTGATAGTTGGAATAGTGGAGTCTCTAGATTTAGTTGCCAGGAAAGATAGAGAGGGAAGAATGCCAAGAGATCTACAAGGAACTTGGGATTGGACTGTAAGACATGGAAAAGTAAGCACTGGCGGTTGGAATCCTATGCTTAAAGAAGCTCTCCAAACAATGTTTGAGACGGGCTTGCCTGCGATAATATATGAAGAATTGACTGGAGACGAGTACAAGCCAGTTGATGGAATAAGACATGTTAGATAAATCATAAATTTTTTACATAAATTCAACCTTCAAACGCTAAAATGGAATTGCTTTGTCGAATAAAATTATTATGAATGAGGATAATCAACCAAGATTTGGTTTTGTCAACTTTGCTGAAACTTGGAATGGTCGAATGGCCATGATGGGAATATTGATAGGTTTAGGTACAGAATTAATTACAGGGCAAAGTATTTTAAGACAAATTGGATTTGGTTAGATTTTTTACAAAAAGTATTTTAAGAACCATCATTTGACTTCTTCTGCTTTTACTTCAATTGTTGTTTCACTGGGGTTTTTCAAACTTTCAGAGGTTTTTGAATTTTTATCTTTTAAATCTGCACCACAATTCATGCAGGTATTGTTAATTCCTAAAGTTATAGTGCCACATTGATTACAAGTATTTACTTTTGACTTTAAGGAATTAAAACTTATCAATAAAACAAAAAGTATTAAAAGAGGAATTAAAAATAAAAGTAATAAAAGATTCCCTACGAGACTTAAAAAAAAGTTAAATCCAAAAAGGGAAATTAATATAAAAAAAATTAAAGTATAAGGAACTAAATTTTTGTTCATTTTAGAAAAGGAAACATATCATTTTTTTAGAATTAATTTTTTCTTTTCCTGCTTGTTAAAGACATACTAGTTATAACTACACTCCAACATTGTCCAAAATATAAAATAACTCCTAATAGCCATACCCATAAAGTTAGTACTAGAAAACCTCCAATAAAACCATATGCTTGAAACCTTGCCCCAAGGGAAAGAATACTTTTACTAACTGCTAGATTAAGAGTAGTTAGTCCAATTCCAATCAGAATTGAACCAGGTATTAGTGGTTTTAAAGGAACTTTTCTACTCGGCAATAGTGCTTGAAGTAATAAAGCCATTAATGAAAATCCCACCAGGGGTAAAGCAAATTGACCAACTTGTAAGAGTGGTAATTTTATTATGAATTCAGAAACAAAATTACTAGAATTTGATATTTTTTCTAAAACAGTAGTTGGAATCATTCTGAGATTTGCACTGATTTGATCTAAAACCATTAAAAAACCTATAAAAAATACTATTAAGAAAGCTTCAATTCTGTTCCTAAGAAATCTTGATGCTTGCTCTTGCCAGGCAGAGTTTATTCTTCTTGAAGGTAGCTCGTCTTCCCAAAGCCTATCTGAACCTCTTTGAAGTGATAAGTAAGCGTTGCCAGCAGTAAATAGTAAAAACATAGCTCCTAAAATACCTGCTCCAAAGCCTTGGTCAATTAATTTAAATAATGTTGTTTCAACTAATTCAACAACTGATGGAGGTAAAATTTGAGCAGCAACAGATATTATTTGTTGATCTAAACCGTCTTGTTTACCTAGAAACCAGGAAGCTATTGAAAGAGAAATAAGAAGTATTGGAAAGAATGACTGAAGAGTGTAATAAGCAAAAGCAGCGCTTAAATCAATACAATCCGATTTACTCCATCTTTCACAAGCTCCCCATAAACTTTTAATAATCCATGTTGTACTGCGCTGCATATTAATTCTCTTCAAATACTTATCCCAAATCTTTTTTATTGTATCCAATAGGGATATTTTTCAAGTCTTTTATATATTTATGATGCAACTAATTTTCCAATAATAAATTACCCCATGGTCTTAATACTTTCATTTTTTCTTTAGTTCTAGAGGCAATCAAGGGGAAATTAGTATCTTGTAAATCTTGTTTTGCAGTTAAATGCATAGGGTTTATTTCTAACCATTCAATTGAACAATTAAGCTCTTCAAGTAATAGCCATGCTGCCGCTATGTCCCATATTTTAGGAGTTGATTCTATTGCTCCAAAAGTTTGTCCCATTGCAACGCTTGTTAAATTTAAACTGGATACACCAAGAAGTCTTATTTTCCCAGGAAATATAGAACTAGGATTTTTTTGTAAAATTTTAATAGATCTACTGCATAAAGATACGCATTCACTTTTTTGATTATTATTAACCTCAATTTTCTTGTTGTTAAGCCAAACACCTTCTCCTTTGATTGCTACAAATTTTTTCTTTAATGTAGGAATGATTAAGAAAGAAGATTGAGGGGTACCATCCACAAATCTTGCTACCGAAATAGACCAATATGGTATTCCTGCAGCAAAATTTGTCGTCCCATCAAGAGGATCTACTATCCAATAAGCATTTGTATTAGGAACTAACTTTCCTCCCTCTTCACTTAGAACCCCTTCATTTGGAGCAATTTTATATAGAGCATCTACTATCGTTTTATCGCTCCATAAATCACAACTTGTGATTAACGAACCGTCTGACTTGTTGCTGGCACTGATGTTTCCAAAATCTTTTAATTGTCGATCACTAACCAATTCAAATAAAGAATCTAAATCCTTTAACTGTTGACTGGTTAAATTATTTTTATTCATATTCAAATATTGCAAATAGATTGAATATCATTTTTGATAAGATTTTCTTCCTCTTTACAAATATTACTTATTTTAAGAAAAGTTAATCTTACTAATTCATCTAAATTTAAATTGTAATTATAAATTGACTCAATTTTTTTTGAATTAGCATTACTTAACTCTTTTTGTCTTACAAGAACATCTTTAAGTGTAGATATTCCTACATCATATCTTAATCTTGCTAGTCTTAAGGATTCTTCTGTAGAAGAGATTTCTTTTAAAGATGAAAGAATTTTTTCTTCATTTAATTTTAAATTCAAATAGGCTTTACTAATATTTGTCTTTAAAACATTTTCAAGATTTTTGTAGGAGTAATCTTCTGATTTTGCATCAGCTTTGCTTGATTCATATAAATTTTTATTTTGCCCGCCGTCAAGAATATTCCAACCAAAATTTAAG
>QBXG01000052.1:0-4480 GCA_003283445.1 Prochlorococcus sp. AG-321-D23
CTAATGGCACGCAAACTATCATCTCACGTCTTCATCTGCATATAAACCTCTAGATTTATAGGAATAAAGATGATAAAGTTTCAAAAATTTAAATTTAAGTGAAATTATCTAAAACCTTATCTCTTATTTTCTTAGTTTTTGGTTCGATTCTGTCTGTTTCTGCTAGTGAATATAAATTTGATAACATCAAATTTGATCAAGTTGAAAATGAACAAAATATATATGAACCAAAAGACAAATTAGATGAATACATAATTAAAGGAGCGACTTATTCAACTAAGTTTATTCCATTAATGAATGATGGTGCAGAAGGTAGTGAATATACAAATATCATGTCTAATGATGGTAAAAGATTATTAGTAGATGCTGGATTTGATTTTGTAAATAGTTCCGCTAATAGTGGAATTCAAAGCATTCCATTCTTTGCCCAAACCTCAGTTAATATTTCAGGCGGAACAGAATCAGACACTAGTTTCTCTCTTAATAGCTTGATGAAGCTAGCTGAACTATCAAAAGATGATGAGGGGGATATTAAGACTCTTGCATTTTCTCAGGCAAGATTTGCTACTGCAACAAACGCAGAAGGTTCAACCACAAACTTAGGCTTAGGTCTTAGACATCGTCCCAATGATGTATCAATGCTTGGAGCTAATGCTTTCTGGGATTACAGAATGACGGATTATAGCGATGCCCATAGCAGACTTGGTCTTGGTGGAGAATATCTTTGGAAGGATTTTGAATTTAGAAATAACTGGTATATGGCAATCACCGATGAAAAAGACATAACGATAAAAGGTTCATCTTATAAAGAAAGGGTAGTTGATGGATGGGATGTAGAACTTGGCTACAGACTTCCAAATAATCCAGAACTTGCTTTTTTTGTTAGAGGTTTTAATTGGGACTATAAAAATACCCAAGACAATTCAGGATTAGAAGGATCAGTTAGTTGGCAAGCTACTCCACATGTTGGTTTAGAAGCTTTTGTTTCTAATGAGATATCAGCCTCATCAACTACTGTTAATACTTCACTCCCAGGAACAGATGAAACATTCTTTGGTTTAAGAATGAATATCACTGGTAATCCAGTTAAATTTGCCAAAAAAGATTACAAGAAAAATATGATTACTCAAATGACCCAACCGGTTAAACGTAAATATAATGTTCTTTTGGAAAGATATGGCGTTGCTGATGGTTGGACTGCCAGAGTCAAAACTAATTAAAAGCTATCAATGAAAAATTACACTTTCAAAAAAATGAAAAATTTACTTATTAGAACAACGGCTTCACTTTCAATTTTCTCTTTAAGCCTTTTAAATGCGAAACCTGGTCTGACTGACACTTATGTGTATGGTTCAAATTCAACGAGGCCTGACTCCTTGAAAGTAACTTTCTATCAGTTAGGGATAGCAAATTCTGACTTTACAAAAGTATTTTCTGTTTTAAATAGTGAATCAGGAGTAGAGGTTGATATTTCTGAGCAAAATTCAGTTAATAATATGGCAACTGGAGTTAAACCCGTTATTGGAACTTACACTCATTTTTATTCTGTAATAAAAAATACCTACAAAATGAAAGGTTCAGCGAATGGTTGTTATACAAAAAATACAAGCGTAAATCAGTCTAATGGAGTTTTTAATGCAGCTAATACTACAAAGAATGGAACCACTAATTGTACAGATTGCACATACGATGGATGGTCTGCAGCTACATCTAATTCTGCTGAATTTGGAGAGGCATCACTAAGAGAGCAAGCTTTTGGCGTAGATAGTAATGGTGATCCTGATTTTGTGGGTGCCTATGGCCCGGCTATCCCTTCAACTAGTATTTCTGTTGGAGGCAATGAGGTACTATCTGCAAAAATGTACTTAACTAATAGCAGTAATCCATATTCAGTCGTAGAAGAAGGAACAGCAGTAACTGATTTACCAGCATCTTCTACAAGAGACAGGGCACTTTATGTTGGAGAATTATCATCTCAAGTAGTTGTGACTGATGATTCAAAAGGAATAGTGCAAATATATTTTGACTATTCAAATGGATTAGCTTTTGATGATGACTGCGATGCAGTCAAGTTTAATAGTGGTGATTTTGATATGAGCGTTATAACTGAGTAAGAAAAGAAGCACGCATATGGCACGCAAATCTCACTAAATTAGTCCGAAGTAGTCCAGGATTCGAACCTATAAAGTACTGATACCAACGTAAGTCTCAATTATAACCTTATTCTTGTGGGTTCTTTGGGAGCACTAGGTCGCAGGTTCGAATCCTGTCGCCCCGATCAGTTATAGCAGTAATTCTCAGCTAATAAAATATTTCCATCAAAAGTACCTTTCCTAAAAATCCCTCAAATGTTAGATCGACTGTCAATCATGATATCCAACTTTAGAAACAACATTTCCTGAAACAGGGTCAGTAACTCCAAGTTCAGGAGACAACTCTTCCATAAATCCTCTAACCTCATCAAGGTGAGCAATCATAGCTGGTCTTTGAGCTGCAATAGTTTCTGCACTTTTCCAGATCCCAACAAAACAGTAATCATAATCTCCAGTTTTAGCGATGTATCTTTGAGTCATTCCCCCAAAACTTGTTTTATCTATTACTTCGAAATACTTATCTACACAATCAGACTTTAATTTAAATCGAACAACATTCATAAAATTTTGAGCAGTCATAAAAAAAAGAGGGTTTTATCCCTCTCAGTTTAGATCGACTGTCAATTCTTAAATGACTACATCATTTCGCATTGAACTAATTAAGCTTGTAACTAGTAGTTATTGTTTTAACTATCGATTTTTTAGGATCTTTATTTGGATAACAATTAACAATTCTATATTTGCCCCCTTTTCTATCAGTTTCAACAACAGTAAATTGAACAAATTTTTCTTTTTCAGTACTCGAAGAATCCTTGATTTCTACTTTGATTATTTCTTCATTTTTACTTTCAATTAATCTTGATTTACCTCCACAAACAAGAACTGCAGTTTCTTTAGTTACAGAAAATAATTTATTTTCATCAGTAATGGATAGTTCATCTTTAGTGCTACAAGAAGAAATTAAAAGGATAGTAAGAATTAATAGCTTTTTCATAGTTTTTTTAGAGGATAAATTCACTTGTAATTGCTTTTAAGTGTCTTTTATTAAGTTGGGTAAGATAACTCTGAATTTCTTTTCTGTACAATCTATCTTCAAATTTTTTACTTTCAAGAAGTGAAAAAGAAATAAAGTCAATAAGTTGTTTTTTATTCATTTTTTTTAATTTTTTCTAAGTTCCATTTATCTAATATTAATTTCATTTCTCTTTCGTAGTATCTTACCTTCTTTGCGAAAGGTAGTTGTTGAATAATTATCCCAAAGGGAAATCTAAAAAAGGATGAAACATAAACAATATAAAACTCGACAAAAGATGGTTTTTTTGGAAGCGGTAAATTTATTACATATGCCCAATCAATGCATGGTTTTAGTTGCTCATCACTAGCAGCAATATTTTTTCTACACATCCACCAAGAGAATAGATAAATGCAAATAAAAATCGGTAACGGAAGAAGTCGCAACATTAATTAAAAAGGTATTTCTTCAGGAGTTATTAATTCAGGATAACCAAGCCTTAATTTACCTGCGGGGCAAGTAGTAAGCGTCTCATCTTATTCTGTTTTTTATATTTAAAAATAGGTTTGTGTAATTCGCAATAACTAATAACAGCAAAAGAAATGTATTAATGGACATGAGAAAGAGGGTAGTTATACCATCTAATGTAGATCGACTGTCAATAGTTCCATTAGAGTCTGCTGTAGCCTAATTTTGACTGAAAAACCTTAAAGGGAACACCAGTTCCTTGCATTACTTCGAGACATTTATCACCAACTGTTCCATACACTTCTACAGTAAAATCATCCGCAAGTTTTGGATGCTCTTGTAAATATTCACCAATTGCTGGATTGGCCAAGTGAGCGATAAAAGCTTCATCATTTTTATAAGCCTCAGACCATACAAAGATCAGAGGATTTTCTGGATCCTGATCAAAAGTATGATGTAACATTCCTGGCTCAACAGACTCAACTGCTTTATCTGTTTTTTCTGCAAGTTTTAAATACTCAGAAACTTTATCTTCTTTTACGGTGATTTTCGCTAGAAGAATAAAAGGGGTATCTGCTCCAAAATTTGACATAAATAAAAAGGAATTATAGTTTATTTTATTTGTATTTCACCAAAAAAGAACCTATAAAAACCCCTTTATCGATCGTCTATCAATTTCTAACTAAAGATAAATTCTTGTTCCTTTAGAAGATCGATTATAAAGACCTCCTTTTTTTACCTAAAAAATATATTCTTCCTTGATATGCCAAATCTCTATGTTCTCTCAGTCTATTTTGATTTATTCCGATATATTTATCAGATTAAATTCTACTGAATAAATTTATGTTAAGAGAGAGCACTTAGATAAACATTTATTAGTTTCAAATCCTGGAGGGAATATTAGCGG
>QBXG01000053.1:0-4415 GCA_003283445.1 Prochlorococcus sp. AG-321-D23
TGCTGAACTTATAGCTAGAACAGAAATATTACATGAGGAAATAAAGAGTAATTATGAATTTCAAAAAAATAATGCTGAAAAAATACAGGAAAGTGAAAAACAAAAATTATCAAAACATATTAGAGCAGCTAAAAAAGAGGTTATTAATTTGATTAAGAAATTAAAAGACCAAAATGCAAATGGAGAAGATTCTAGATTAATTGGAATTAGGCTTAAAGAGATTGAGAAGGAACATTTAACGCAAACAAATATCAATAAAGAAATTTCTTGGAGTCCTAAAATAGGAGATTTTATAAAAATTAAAAGTTTAAATAGTACTGGTCAAATAATTGATATAGATCAAAAAGCAAGATCTTTCGAGGTTAAATGTGGATCATTTAGAAGTACATTATTAATTAACGAATTTGAAGGTCTTAATGGGGAAAAACCCAATTTCAAAAATTCTAAAATTCAAATAAATTCTGTAAGAGAAGATTTTTCTTTTTCTAAAATTAGAACAATTAAAAATACTATAGACGTCAGGGGTATGAGAGTTCATGAAGCAGAAATAATAATTGAGGAAAAAATTAGAAAGTTTCATGGACCGCTTTGGATAGTTCATGGAATTGGAACTGGAAAATTAAAAAAAGGATTACGTATTTGGCTATCTAGTTTGCATTATGTCGATAAAGTTGAAGATGCAGCAACTAATGAAGGAGGATCTGGTTGCAGTATTGCGTGGATAAAATAAAATCTATAAGTATCTATAAAAAAATCATTCAAAAAACTTTTAAGTGCAATTTATTGATCAAGCAAACATTATTCTCAAAGCTGGTAAAGGCGGTAATGGAATCGTTTCATTTAGAAGAGAAAAATTTGTTCCGGCCGGTGGCCCTTCAGGAGGTAATGGAGGTAAGGGTGGTTCAATAATTATTATCGCTGATAATAATCTTCAAACACTTTTAGATTTTAAATTTAATAGAGAAATATTTGCTAAAGATGGTTTCAAGGGAGGTCCAAACAAAAGATCTGGAGCTTCAGGAGAAAATACAATCCTAAAAGTTCCTTGTGGCACAGAAATTAGAGATTTTAATACAGGTATTATCTTGGGTGATTTAACTGAGGATAAGCAAAGTTTAACTATTGCTCATGGAGGGAGAGGCGGACATGGAAATGCTTATTATTTAAGTAATCAAAATAGAGCTCCGGAATCTTTCACTGAGGGAAAAGAAGGAGAGATATGGGAGGTGCAATTAGAATTAAAACTTCTTGCTGAAGTAGGTATTATAGGTCTTCCTAATGCTGGGAAGAGTACTTTAATTTCTGTTTTATCATCAGCAAGACCAAAAATCGCAAACTACCCTTTTACAACTTTGATACCTAATTTAGGTGTAGTAAGAAAAGCTGATGGGAATGGGTGCCTTTTTGCGGATATCCCTGGTTTAATATCTGGAGCTGCTGAAGGAGTAGGATTGGGACATGATTTTTTAAGACATATTCAAAGAACTAAAATACTTATTCATTTGATTGATTCAATTGCTGAAAATCCTATTCGTGATTTCGAGATAATTGAGAAAGAATTAAAACGATATGGAAGTGGTCTTTTAAAGAAAGAAAGAATAGTTGTACTTAATAAGATGGAACTTGTAGATGAAAATTATTTGCAAACAATTACAAAAAAGTTAGAAAATTTATCTAAGAAAAAAGTTTTAGTTATTTCTTCATCTTTACGAAAAGGTTTATCTCCACTACTTTCTGAGGTTTGGAAGCGAATTTAATTTTTTGGAAATATTATTTTATTGATCAAATTACTTGATTTAATTTAGGAAATTAGCCATAAATTAGATATTGCCTTTAATAAACTTATGAATTTTTATAGTTGCTTTGATCAACAAGGACAAATAATTGCCAGGTGCCAGACTATCCAAGATATTCAAGTTTTAAAGAAAATGGGAAGACCGATAGTAGAAGTAAAAGAAATGAAGAATGAAGAATCTGTTGTCTGTTCATTAACTGGAAGTCCATCTGATTTCAACATGGATTATTAATGAAAAAATAAATAAAGGAAAGGGGCTATTAAAGCCCCTTTATTTTTTTTACATTTTTAAAATTAAAAATCAATCGTCATAAACTAAACATTCAGGTTCGTCTGGATTTGCATCGCAGAACAATTCTAATGCATTCGGATCATGCTTATCTTCAGGATGATGATCCTTATATCCTTCGAGATCTTTTAATTCTTCAGTTAAATGTCTGACCTTTGGAAGATTTCCCTCTTCTTTTGCAGAGGCGATTTCCGATTGATCTTTTTGAATGTGTTCGTCAATGGATTTCATTTTCAGTTGTTCATACTAAAGTAGATATCTATAACATAGTTAATTTGAATTGATTTTGCATCATGTACTTATAAAGTTCGTGTTCATTACAACATGAAATTTGTAAATCAATAATTATTTTAAAAAAATCTACTTTGGAAGTGATTGCATTATTTCCTTTAAAGAAGGAAGAACCGGGATGATTTGATTAGGATTTAAAGGGAATAATGCTTTGTAATAATCTTCTTTCCATTCAGAGTCAAAACATGTTTCAGAAACCTTAGTTAATTTAAAAAACCTTAATCTCCATTTAACAATATTTTTAAAATCTGAAATTTCTTTTTCAGTACATTTAAAAAGTTGCCTATAAATTAATTCCCAACGAATAATTGTTGGAAATAAATATATATCTGCATAAGTTAAATCTTCTCCACAAATCCAATTACCTAAATTCTTATCAAATTTTTTTTCTATTTTAGTTAAAGCTTCAAAAAGGTTCTTACTTGCTTTTTCATAAGAGATCTGATTTCTGGCAAATCCGCATTTATAAACACCATTGTTAATGTCAGAATGAATTATTTCTAGTAAATCTTGATCGCATTTTCTTATTTGAAGTGTTTTTTGAGAGGAGTCTCCTTTTATTGAGTTCAGAAACTTTACTATTTCAGAACTTTCATTAGATAAGATATTAATCTGATCATTTTGAAAATTAAATAATAATGGTAATGTCGCCCTGAAAAAATTATGCTTTTGGGCTTTTTTATAAAATTGATGAAGAGTCTTGCATCCCTCAAACTTTTTATTAAAAATCCATTGACCACTATTAATATCTGCTTCTAAAAAAATAACTTTGACTTTCTTGGATAAATTTTTCAGCTTGTAAATGAGTAAAGTTCTATGGCACCAAGGACAAGAATTCCCTACTAATAAGTAAGTATTATCATTCTTTACTTTAAATTCATAATTTTTACTTATTAGTATCCCTCTCGGCCTTCTATAATTTCCTTGTAAATCTGAAGGTGCGAAACCATTCATTAATTTTGTC
Organism: Prochlorococcus sp. AG-321-D23; assembly: GCA_003283445.1. GTDB lineage: Bacteria > Cyanobacteriota > Cyanobacteriia > PCC-6307 > Cyanobiaceae > Prochlorococcus_A. The sequence continues at coordinate 3,340 of QBXG01000053.1, forward strand.
CAAAACCAAAACCAGAATTTTTTCGAAAAGTTAATGAGGTACTTATTTTGCATAAACTTAGAATTTTAATTTTTAAATGAACTTTAAAAAAATACTAATTGTTTCTGGTACTCATGGAAATGAAATTAATCCAGTATGGGCAATCAATCAATTTAATAAACAGTTTAAAACTATTGATAAAAATATTGAATATAAATTCGTCATAGGAAACCCTCTTGCTTATGAAAGAGGTTGTAGATATATAGATAATGACTTAAATAGATCTTTTACTTCAATTCAAGATAATAGTATTTATGAAATTAATAGGGCAAATTTTTTAGTTGAAAAGTTTGGATGCAATGGTTCAGAGCCTTGTGATGTTGCTATCGACTTACACACTACAACGGCAAATATGGGAACAAGTATTGTTATGTATGGAAGAAGAATGAAAGATTTTTGTTTAGCAGCTTTACTTCAGCATAAATTTGGTTTACCAATTTATTTGCATGAAAAAGATCTTAAACAAACTGGATTTCTTGTAGAAGCATGGCCATGTGGATTAGTCCTTGAAATAGGATCTGTTGCTCAAAATTTTTATGACCCAAAAATTATAAATAGATTTCTAATAATTATCAGTTCTTTGAGAGATGAAATAAATAAGTTAAAAAATAATCAAATAAGACTTCCGAAAGAATTATTTGTCCATGTTCATCAAGGAAGTATTGATTATCCCAGAGGCAAAAATGGAAATATTAATGCTTTAATTCATCCTGAGAGAATCAATCAAGATTGGAAGCCTATAAAAAAGGACGCTCCATTGTTTATGGATATGGATGGTAAAACTAAAACTTACACAGATGAAGATACTATTTGGCCTGTTTTTATTGGTGAGGTCGCCTACAAAGAAAAGAATATTGCAATGAGTTTTACAAAAAAAGAAGTAGTGAGTGTCTCAGATCAAATGTATGAGGAATTTTTTAGTTAGGTTTTATAAATTCGATAATTTCCCTATTTTTTTCATAATAATGATTTATCTAAGGTATAAGATTTTTTTCACATTATTGATGATTTTGGACTATATTTATCAAAGCGAAAAT
>QBXG01000054.1:0-4413 GCA_003283445.1 Prochlorococcus sp. AG-321-D23
ATTCAATTTTTATTTTCACATAAGAAAAATTTTTGGCAGTATCCTTAATTTATATAGGTAAAAAATACTTGTGAAATTATTCTCTCATTTAATAAAGGCAATTTTTAAACAATTGCTGGGATTTGCTAAGTTTTTTATAACAACTTACGGAGTATTCTTAAAGTTTTTTCTTCAATTAAATGGAGGTTATTGGGGGAAAATAGGAATAGGACAATATTCAAAAATTGAAAGAAAAAGATTTTTTTTTATATTACCTTTTTATATTCTTTTAGCTTTATTGTTTGGACTTCTTTCTCTAATCTATTGGTATTTTGTTGTATTATTTATTCCTTTTTGGATAGAAAGATATTTAACAGATACTGCTCAATGGAATAATATTTTTTCTTCGATAATGGCTTTTGCAATAATATTTGGTTGGCTTTTATTACTTTCTAAGACAAAGTAGTTAGAGAATAAGTTACTCTTTGCAGTAAAAAATGACCCTGCGAAACAAAGTAATGATGATAATTTATCTCATTCATGAACGTCATGATGTACGGTTTAAAGAACGAAAAGGTACGGGAAGAGGTAAGTATATCTACTTATAAGGTTGAATAGCTTACTTAGAATTAAAAAATGGTTTTCAAAAGATAGTTGTAGGGATGCAGCTGAAGCCTACCATAGTTTTAAGGAAATCTAATTATGACTCAAAGAACAATTCAATTAACTCATCATGGAATGTCATTAGTGATTTGGTTGATCGCATTAAATAGTTTATATACCTTATTTTCTACATTTGAAAAAGCATTAAGCAATTCCGAAAAATAGATAATTTAATTAAAAGCTCAAGAAATAAATAGATTATTAGTTATTGCTATGCCTACATGCAGCTCTTTATCCTTTAGGTATATATAGTATTTAATTTGCATAAAAAGAATATTAATCAGAAAAAATAATTAAGAGATTAGTACAATATTAAAATATTCTATTTACTTACCATTTTGGAATAGTTACTTGCCAACCCGAAGTGATTAATTGTTGGTACTCTTTGCGAGCAGCTTCTATTTTAATTTCTTTTCTTGTTTTCATAATTGGAGGTTTATCACCTAATAGGCCAACAACAATTCCACTATCAATAAACATATATTCGAAAAACTTATCTTTGTTATTTTTATTCTTTGTAAAACGTCTTACTTCTGTCCAGTTAGGGCATATTAACCATGCTTCCTCTGTTACCTTTCTAGAGTCTTTATCCATATATTTCCTCTAGGATTATTAGTTCTTTGATTGATATATGATTTTCTTTTTCTTGCTTCAAGGCATGGATACTCTTACAAGCCTCTATAGTTTCTAATATTCTAAAATTAATTTCCTGTTTCATTTTTCTTTTCCAATTTTGTAATAAGAAATAAATTAATCCAAAATGAAAATAATGATTTTATATCTTCTAGTTTAGATAGAATATCAATTAATAAAAGGTTTGGGTAAAGTTTGTCTCAAAATCTCAAATAATCCTCTTAAGAAAAAAAATAATTTGGATGTTGTTTTTATGTTTAAGAAGATTATAGAATCATAATACCAGTATGATTAAAAAGAATATAAAGAAGATTTGAAAAATATTAGTGCTAAAAAAACAGAGGGAAAACCAAACTAAATCTTGAAGATGATCAGTTACTAGAAATAGTAATTAAATTAAGAGATTTAATGCCAGAATGGAAGTGGAGTCTTGGCATGATCTATTGCTATGGTTTAAGAACTTCAGAAGTTTTTGGTGCAAATGTAAATCAAGAAGATAAAACTTGTATTGTATTAGGACTTAAAGGAGAGGAAGATGAACTTGAGGAAAGGACAGCTTTTACTCTTGAAAAATCTTTGGTGGATATTTTTCATTTAAATAATATAGATAGACCTTGGTAATACAACATGAGTGATAAAAAATATGACGCAATTTAAGCAAAAATTAAAACAGATCAAATGGGTAAGAGATTAAAGAGAATTATAAAAAAAGAGAATTTCCCATAATTTACATTGAATATGATTAGGCATAGTTGGGCAAAGATAGCTATTAAATCTGAGTTTTCTTTATCCGATTGTGCAATATCAATGGGATACTCAATTAAAGAGTTTCAGGATAAATATCTGATTTCAGTTAAAAAAATTGATAATACTGAAATGTAAGAAACTAATTAAAGGGGATGGAAGAGGTAAAAGATGTTTATAAAATATGATTTTTTGAGAAGCTCTAGTTTGAATAAAATTCTTTTCCTTATTTTGGTTTTAATATTTCCTATTCATGCTTACGCTGGCTTCCCTGAAGGGGATAATGGCTATGAATTAAAAAAAATAGAACAGTCATTTAAACTTCCATGTAGTGAGGTAGGAGAGGACAAATGTCTAGCTAGAGTTCTTTCTATGGGAGGTTGTATTTATATTTTCGAAATTAATAAAGGCAAAGATAATAAAGCTGCCTTAAGAAAATCAGATGAGGTTTTAATTGCACTTTTAGATGGAAATAATTTGGACATAAATAATATTTTCGCAAAAGATGGATCAATAAAAAGTAAAATTAGAATAGAAATAATTAGTAGAATAAATTTTTGTAGAATAGCTATTAAAGAAGCAATTCCTAATATGGTTAAGTTTCCTGAAGGAATGGAGATGACTGAAGAAAGACTTGAAATTTTGACAGATGCTTATCCTCAGTATTATTTACATATGTTTGAAAAAAATAGAAAAGGTAATTAATTAATAATGTCATTACTTTATTAAATTTCTAATCTAAACTTTAGAAGATCTTGAATTAAAAATGTTTAAAAACCTAATTTTATCTTTTTTTTTACTATTTACTTTAATTGGTATTATCTATCCTACGAAAAAAGAAAATACAAAGCTATTAAATTATTGTTATTCTCTTGAAAAAATTCTTTTAAGGAATTCAATACAAAAAAGGAAAAATGTATCCCTGAAAGTTAAGTCAATTTCGAAAGATATTGCAAAATATGGGATTAGTAAAACTAGAGGGCGTTTAATAAATAAGATGATTGAACAATATAAAACTTCTAAAGATTCTCGCATTATAAAACTTATTCCTAATAAGCTTTATTGTTTCTCGGGATATTGGATTGAGAAGATAAATCCTGGAACTTTTGAATCAATCTTTTATTCGAAAAGTAAAAAAGTAATTAATGAATTTAAAGATTTGAAAGATGAAGCAGATGGAGTAATAAATGAGATTAATTCAGAATATAAATTCATAAAAAAAGAATTTAAGAGTCTTTTTTAATATTTATGAGTAGCATATTTACTTTTTAGTGGAGACATAGTTGTAATAAGTAAGAGAATTAATTGTTAATCAACTTCTAGTATTTCAGCATAATCAGAACAGGTATTAACACTAAACCATTTCATGGCTGACCAATTGTATTGTTGGTGTGTACCAGCAGCAACACTAACAAAACATTCATTCTCATACCAACTTCGATAGCTTGGGTTCAAACCAGTTCCTTTTAATCTATTTGATAAACCTTTCCCATATTTTTGAATAACAAGATTTATAGCCTCGTACTCTATTTCTCTTTGTAGATCATTTGCAAAAACTGGTATTGAAATTAAAAAAATCGAAATAAGAAATATGAGTTTCATATCAGGAAGATAATTTGAATATATTTTATTATAAATTTTTATTTTAAAAATTGTATTTACTAAACAAATAAAAGTTTAATCTATTTTTTTTAAATTTTCTAAAACTGATATTCTATTTTTGACTTCATCTAATTCATCTAAAATACTCCTATTTTTTGTTTGATCATTTTTTATGTCATGAATATAATTAGATAGGACTTCATTAATCAATTCAACTAGCTTTCTATTATTTTCAAGCGCTACCTTCTTAAGATTTTTCAATAAGTCTGGTTTGATATTGATATTTAGTTGCGTCCTTTCTGGCATTTAGTTATTTATACTTAATTTTTATTCTATTCATTCCTTCTTCATTAAGACAATATAAGGATTGTTAAATTTTTATAAATGATTTGGTAGTTATCTATTTTAATAGACTTTTAATAATTATTTGTTTCTAACTAAAAAAGATATGATTAGTTTTGGAAGTAAATTAATCATTAAATTAAAAAATAATTAAGTTCTTTTAAAAAGGTTAATTTTGGTAGGAAACACTACATCAAGTACGAGTTTGTACTAATTAGTTTATGTTTATAAATTCTTCTTACTAAACTATGGAATTCGTCAAAAAATTTATGACCGAAAAAGCTGAAAAGTTTAATGGTAAAGCTGCAATGCTTGGTATGTTCGCTCTCATTGGAGCTTACTACTTTACTGGTCAAATTGTTCCTGGTATTTTCTAATTACAAATTACTTTAGGAAAAATTATGGGGGCTTATCAAGCCCCTTTTTTTATTTATATATTTTATTTAAGAA
>QBXG01000055.1:0-3999 GCA_003283445.1 Prochlorococcus sp. AG-321-D23
GTTATTAAATAATGAAGCTGAATTATATCCTAGACCGAAGCAGATATCTAAAACGTTCAAAGACTTTTCGTTAAATCTTTTTAAATCAGAGGGATTTATGAATTTAATTTCAGTTTCTTTTAGAGCTCCTTCTAGACTATGAAAATTCTCTTGAAAAACAAGACTCCTTAATGTGAAGCTCCCATCTTTAGTTAAGACCTCTTTTAATTCTGACAAGAAAATTTCTCAGATCAGTTAATTAGTTTTTCTAGATCGTCCCAAAAAGTTGGATAGGAAACTCTAGAAGCCTCTGCTCTTAAAATCTTTGAGGAGCCCTTAGCTAAAAGTGAAGCAATAGCAAGGCTCATTGATACACGATGATCAGTTTCACTATCAACTTCAGCAGAATGAAACTTAGACTCACCATTTATTATTAAACCATCATCTTTTTCTAAAATATTTGCACCAAACTTTTTTAGTTGGGTTGCCATAACTTTTAAACGGTCTGTTTCTTTAACTCTTAATTCTTTTGCATCTTTAATTTCTGAAACTCCACTACAAAAACAAGCTGCTACTGTAAGTATTGGAATTTCATCTATAAGTTTTGGAAGAATATCTCCTTCTACTTTAAAAGGTTTTAAATTACTTGCATATTTTACATTTATAGAACCTATGGGTTCGCCTGCAATTGTAGATTTGTCCGAAATTTTATATTTGCATCCCATTTCATCCATTACATTCAATATCCCTGTTCTCGTTGGATTTAGGCCTACATTTTTAATAACAATTTCAGATTCTGGCACTATTGAAGCGGCAATCATCCAAAAAGCTGCTGAACTAATGTCTCCAGGAATCAATATATTTTGACCAGTCAAATTAGTTCCTGATTTTAATACTATGTTTCTTCCTAATTCTCCTCTTATACTTATGTCGGCCCCAAATGCTTTAAGCATTCTTTCAGTATGATCTCTCGAGGATGCAGGCTCAATAACTGAAGTAGTTCCAGATGCATTTAATCCTGCTAATAATATCGCAGATTTAACTTGAGCACTTGCTACTGGAGTTCCAATTACACAACCCTTTAGTTTGTTCCCAGTAATAGAAATAGGAGCATTTGTCCCATGTTTTCTACCGTGAATTTTGCCTCCCATAAGTGATAATGGCTTGCTAACTCTTCCCATTGGTCTTTTATTAAGAGATTTGTCTCCAGTTAAGATAAAATTACTACCTTCTTGTCCCGCCAAAAGTCCCATTAATAACCTCATTGTGGTGCCTGAATTTCCGCAATCAAGAATTTCTTCAGGTTCTTTAAAACCACTAATACCTAAACCTTTTATAGTAAAAGGCTGATTCTTTTTTATTTCAGGAATATTTACACCCAATTTCCTAAGACAATCAGCAGTTGAAAGTGGGTCTTCAGAATATAAAAAACCTTCAATATTTGTTTCACCTTCTGCAATACTCCCTATGATCAAAGATCTATGCGAGATTGACTTATCTCCAGGTACGTTTAGTATCCCTTGTAAACTTCCTCCACCTTTAACGGTGCGGATATAATTAGTATTCAAATTAATAATTCGGTTTAATTTCTATAAATTTTTTCATAAGTACATAATATCAATAAGTTTGTTTTTAAAAAAAAATATTAAAAGTTAAGTAACTGTTTTCTATAATAATCTTAGATTGGCAACTTATTATTAATCTTTCTTATTACCATGTCGCAGATGATGTTCCAGTAACAGATTCTGATATTGCTGTTGTTATTGATGTTTTAAGAGCAACAACAACAATCTCTTGGGCATTGAAAAACGGGGCAGATTCAATTCAAGTTTTTTCTGATTTAGAGTTATTAAAAAAAACCGCTAAAAAGTGGGACGGTAATAAAAGACTAATGCTTGCAGAGAGAGGTGGGAAAACGATTGATGGTTTTGATTTAGGTAACTCACCATTATCTGTAACCAAAGAGACAGTTCAAGGTAAAAGACTATTTATGAGTACAACAAATGGTACTAAATCACTAAAAAAAGTTCAAAATGTAGAAAATTTGTTTGCAATGTCTCTTCCAAATAGAAAAGCAGTGGCTGAAAGGATAATATCTTTAAATAAGAAAAACGTTCTTATTTTAGGAAGTGGATGGGAAGGGTCTTATTCACTAGAGGATTCATTAGCCGCAGGTGCACTCGCCATATATATAAAAGAAAACTACAACTCTGAAGTGAATATTTTGAATGATGAATTGCAAGCTTCATTAGCACTTTGGAATGTTTGGAAGAATGATATTCTTAAATGTTTAAAGACAGCAACTCACGGCAAAAGATTGACAAGTCTCGGTGATTATGAAGATGATTTTAAGTGTTGTTCTGAACTTGATTGTCTAGAAATTGTTCCTACTCAAGTTGAGAGAGGTGTAATTCGTGCCTCATAATTCGCGGATTTATTTTCTAGGAGTGAAATCTTGACTGATTTTTTAGTGGCCGCTTTACAAATTACAAGTACTTCTAATGTTGAAGCGAATTTTGCTGAGGCTGAGGAACAGATTGAATTAGCCTCTAGGAGGGGTTCAGAACTAATTGGTTTGCCAGAGAATTTTGCATTCTTGGGTGAGGATAATGAAAAACTTAGAATGGCTTCTGAATTATCAATAAAGTGTACTAACTTCCTAAAAACGATGTCTCAGAGATATCAAGTTTTTCTCTTAGGAGGAGGTTATCCTGTCCCTGCGGGAGATGATCGACATACGTACAATAGATCAGCGCTTTTTGGCAAAGATGGACAGGTTTTAGCAAAATATGACAAAATCCATCTTTTTGATGTTGATTTACCTGATGGTAATTTATACAAAGAATCATCAACTATTTTGTCTGGGGAGGAACATCCTCCAGTTATTGATGTTCCAGGCCTTTGTAAAATAGGATTATCTATTTGTTACGATGTTAGATTCCCTGAACTTTATAGACACCTTTCCTCCAAAGGTGCTGAACTCATAATGATTCCTGCAGCATTTACAGCTTTTACTGGAAAAGACCATTGGCAAATTTTACTTCAAGCAAGAGCGATTGAAAATACAGCTTATGTAGTAGCCCCTGCTCAAACAGGTATTCACTATGGGAGAAGACAAAGTCATGGACATGCCATGGTTATAGACCCTTGGGGAACTGTTTTGTCTGATGCAGGAAAAACACAAGGAGCAGCAATAGCCCCTGCAGATAAAGAGAGAGTCCAAAAGATAAGAGAGCAGATGCCAAGCTTAAAACATAGAAAAGCTAAGATGTTTGCAAAATAATGCCAAAGTTTTTTTTTAATAAACTTCTTAGCTGCTTATCATTATTCTTACTTTTAAATTCAAGTATTTCCCCAACAAAAGCATCTAGTGCACTAGCTGCTTGGATTTTAAATTCAAATGGGGTTTTAGAATTAAGAACTAAATCAAATTCAAAATTAAAGGCCTACTTTCAAAAAGGAGGAAGTGTTTATGGGGATAGACTTTGGATAGATTTTCCTGGGGAACTAAAAACTCCAAGAACAATAGAGGGAAATGGTCCTATAAAAGAAATTAGATTAGGTAAACCAAATAAAGGTAAAACCAGATTAGTCTTCGAATTTACGGAAAATAATAATTTGAAACCGCTTAGTTGGAGGTTAGTTGCTATTGATAAAAATAGATGGAAAATTAAATTATTTTCTTTACCTAAAAATTCTTTTCAGACAATAGGTGAAGGTCTTGTCAGTAAATCATCTAACAATCCTAAGGCTAATCAAAAGCCAATTAACTCAAGGAGAGGAAATTATAAGTTTTTACAATTACCAGATATCAAGCGTAATAAGTTTTATGTTGTGATTGACCCTGGTCATGGGGGTCCAGATCCAGGAGCAATCGGGATAGGAGGGCTAAGAGAAGCAGATGTGGTACTTGATGTTTCTAAACGAGTAAAAAAATTATTATCTGATAAAGGGGTGACGGTTAGATTAACTAGAAATAACGAAATTGATTTAGATTTACCTCCAAGAGTCTCAATAGCT
>QBXG01000056.1:0-3816 GCA_003283445.1 Prochlorococcus sp. AG-321-D23
TTTACGACATCTCTGTCAATAATAATTTCTGCACCTAGTGCCCTTAGTCCATTTATATGTTCGTTGATAGGTCTTTCACCAATATTGCACCCACCAGGTAAAGGTATTGAAGCCTCCCCAAATCTTGTTAATAATGCTCCAATACAAAAAAAACTAGCTCTTAGTCCATTTACAAGTTCATATGGAAGTTCTTGTATGGATATATTCTTTGAATCAATGATTAATTGATGTTCTTTATTATGTAATTTAACTCCTAAATTTTTAAGTATATTTCCCATTTTCTCAATATCAGTCAGAAGAGGAATATTATCTAATATGATTTTTTCGTCAGTTAGTAATGATGCCGCAAGTAATACTAATGCGGAATTCTTTGCACCACTTATTTTTACCTTCCCTCTTAAGGTATTATGGCCAATAATCTTTAAATGTTGGGATTTAAGATATGACTTATTGCTGCTTTCGCAAACCATTAAGAATTTTTTTATTGGTTTAATAATGACAAACTAAATCTAGTAAGTCCACCTTGTGTAACGTGATGAATATTAATTAATACTAAAGGGTATAAATTTAAATGGCTAAGAATTAAGATTTTAAAAAAAAATAATTGATCAAAATATTTAAGTAACTAAAATGTGTTAAATATCAAAATTATTTAATTTACCATAGAAAATATTTTTCCAAAAATAACTAGTAAAAATAATGCTTTAGTTAAAAGGTTTAGATCGTTTAAAAAAGGATCTAATACTAAAGATAAAGATTATTTTTGTATTGAAGGGACTCATTTGATCGAAGAAATGCTGAAGTCTGGTAGTCATCCTTCAAAAATTTTAACTACTGAAAAATGGCTTGATAAAAATGAGGATCTTTATCAAAAGATTGATCAATCATTAATAATTGTCGTATCAGAGGAAGTTTTAGCTTCAGCAGTATCTACAAAAAATCCTGATGGAGTAGCCGCCTTAGTAGAGATTTCATCAATACCTAATTTTGACTTTAATAATATTGAAGATGACTTTATTCTTGTCCTTGATAGGATTCAAGACCCTGGGAATATAGGGAACCTTTTTAGAACAGCTTTAGCTGCTGGTGTTAACAAGATATTATTAGCAGGGGGAGCGCACCCCTTAGGTCAAAAGGTATTACGAGCATCTAGTGGATCTGTTTTTCATCTCCCATTTAAAAGATTTGATGGAGGTGAAGAAGAAATAATTAATTCTTTATTGTCATCATTAGATCAATTTTCAAAGAATGGGTTTCAAATAATTTCTACAAGTAGCCATAATAAAAATCTTAATAAACCTCAAAAACCATATTGGGAAATAGATTGGTCTAAACCAACCGCACTTATATTGGGTAATGAAGGTAATGGTATTCATAAAAGAATTCAAGAAGCTTTTAATGAAACAATTACTATTCCGCATAGTGAGCTTGTAGAATCATTGAATGTGGCTTGTGTTGCAGTTCCATTATTACTTGAACGAAAAAGAGTCACATATACTTCTACTTCAAGAATACAAAAGTGACTGATACAAATTTTGACTTTGATTTGATAGTAATTGGTGCAGGATATGGAGGATTTGATGCCGCCAAACATGCTGCAGAAAAAGGTCTTAAAGTTGCCATCATAGAGTCTGGAGATATGGGAGGTACTTGCGTAAATAAAGGATGCGTACCTTCAAAAGCTCTTTTGGCAGCAAGTGGAAAAGTTAGAGAAATAGCCAATTACGAACATTTAGCAAAGTTTGGTATTCATGCTTCCCCTGTTAGATTCGAAAGATCAAAAATTGCTGATCACGCCAATAATCTAGTATCAAATGTTAGAGAAAATTTAACAAAAACTCTCAAAAGAAGTGGAGTTGAAATTATTTTAGGATTTGGAAGACTTGAAGGTAATCAGAGAGTAGGAGTAAGAGACAACAATGGAATTGATAGGATATTTACATGTAAAAATACAGTTCTTGCGACAGGTTCTTCTCCCTTTGTGCCTCCTGGAATAACCTTAGACAATAGAACAGTTTTCACAAGTGATGAAGCAGTAAAACTTGAGTGGCTCCCGAGATGGATAGCCATTATTGGAAGTGGATATATAGGTTTAGAATTCGCTGATGTATATACGGCTCTAGGTTGCGAAGTGACGATGATTGAGGCTTTGGAAAATATAATGCCCACCTTTGATCCGGATATTACAAAAATAGCCAAGAAAAATCTTATTCAATCAAGAGATATTGATACAAAATCTAATGTGTTTGCGACTAAGATCACCCCTGGATGCCCTGTAAAGATAGAGCTAACGGATGCAAAATCAAAAGAAATTGTAGAAAATTTAGAAGTTGATGGCGTTCTTGTGGCTACTGGGAGGAGTCCTAATAGTAAAAATCTTAATCTTGTTTCAGTTGGTATAGAAACTATAAAAGGTTACATTCCTATTGATGATCAAATGAGAGTTTTAAATGGTGAAAAAATAATACCTAATGTTTGGGCCGTTGGAGATGTTACTGGCAAACTTATGCTTGCTCATACAGCAGCAGCTCAAGGAACAATTGCTGTTGAAAATATATGTGGTGAGAATATCAAAATCAATTATAGGAGTATTCCAGCTGCAACATTCACTCATCCTGAGATAAGTTCAGTAGGCTTATCTGAAACTGATGCTAAAGAAATAGCTACCAAAGAGGGTTTTACTTTAGGAGTCGTGAAGAGTTATTTTAAGGCTAATTCCAAGGCATTAGCAGAATTAGAAAGCGATGGAATTCTTAAGTTACTTTTCAATAAAGACAGTGGAAATGTATTAGGTGCCCATATCTTTGGGATGCATGCAGCTGATTTGATTCAAGAAATTGCAAATGCAATCTCTAGAAACCAAAATGTAATGCAACTATCTACTGAAGTACATACTCACCCTACTCTTAGTGAAGTAGTTGAAGTTGCTTATAAACAGGCAGCTTCTCAAGTTAAATAAATTGATTTGTTTATGGAAATACGACGTAGGCCACCAAATCCAACAGTCAGGGTAGAAAATTTAGAATATGCTGTTCCTCATAGAGAGGCAAAAGCAAAAAATATTCTTGAGGAAATTGTTTGGCATAAAGATACTGAAATCAAAAATTTTAAGAAAACAGTCTCCCTTGAAGATTTAATAAAAAAACTTGATAAACTTTCTCCACCAAAAGACTTTTTTCAAAGTATTTTACATTCCAAAATTAAACCGGGAGTGATTGCTGAGATTAAAAAAGCTAGCCCTAGTAAAGGTGTTATCAGAGAAGATTTTAAACCAAAAGAAATTGCCTCTTGTTATGAAAAGTCCGGTGCATCATGTATCTCGGTATTGACTGATAAAAGGTTTTTTCAAGGAAGTTATGAAATACTTCAAGATGTCAGAAGAGCAACTAATTTGCCTTTGCTCTGCAAAGATTTTATTATTTCTGCTTATCAAATATATAAAGCAAGAGTCTCTGGTGCTGATGCAATATTATTAATTGCTGCGATATTGAGCGATGATGATTTATTTTATTTGAAGAAAATTGCAGATAATTTAAAGATGAGTGTTTTAGTTGAAGTGCATGATGGTCAAGAACTTGAAAGAATATTGAGTTTGAAATCATTTAATTTAATAGGAATAAATAATAGAAACTTGAAGACTTTTACAACTGATCTAAAAACATCAATAGGAATAATGAGTAAATATTCGGATATATTTTCAAAACATAATATTGTTCCTATTAGTGAATCTGGAATAAATAACTCTGATGATTTAAAAACTCTCAATTCGATTGGAATAAAGGGGGTTTTAATTGGCGAAAGGTTTATGAGGGAAAG
>QBXG01000057.1:0-3558 GCA_003283445.1 Prochlorococcus sp. AG-321-D23
ATATATTTTTCAACTTTTTAGCCTACAGTTGACATCATGCTAAACATAGGAAGATACATTGCTATTAATATAATCCCTACAAAAATAGCTACAAAAATTATCATTAATGGTTCCATAATCGAAGTTAAGCTTTTGACGCTAGAAGAAACTTCATCTTCATAAAAATCAGCTAGTTTGGTAATCATTTCACTAAGCTCACCCGTCTCTTCTCCTATCCTAAACATTGAAGTAAACATTATTGGAATTACTGACTCTTTATCAAATGCTTTGTGCATTGGATTTCCTGCCTGAATATCTATGTAGGCAGTTTCTATGATTCTGGTAAAAATCCTATTTTTAAGAGTTTTCTTAGCTATTGTTAAAGCCTCTAAAATTGGAACTCCAGCACTGTTAAGTGAAGATAATGTTCTAGAAAAATTAGCTAGACAAGATTTTGTAACTAAATCTTTCGTAATCGGTAATTTTAATAGAGTTCTGTCATACCACCAAAGGACAGCTGATCTACTTGATAAATATTTATAAAATAAACAAAAAGCTATTCCAGAGGGAATGGCTTTAAAGTAAAAATTAATTGACCTAAGTTGATCTGATAAATCAATTAAAAATTGAGTTATTCCTGGAAGAGGAGCTCCTGATTGATCATAAATATCCACAAAAATTGGAATTACAAAAAGCATCATTATAAATACTATTATTACCGTAAGGATTGCTATGGCAGAAGGATAGGCCAAAGCACTCTTTATTTGACCTTTGATTTTTGCGAGACTTTCTAATAATTTTGCTTGACGATCTAAGGTATTTGGTAATAATCCAGCAGTTTCTCCGGCGCTCACAAGTGCTCTATACATCTCATTAAAAACCTCTGGATATTTATCTAACATTTCAGACATAGTTGATCCTTTGCTTATTCCTAGAGCTATTTCATTAAATGCATATCTAATAGTGGGATTTTCAGAAGTATCTGAAATGATTTTTAATGACTCTAATAAAGGTAAACCAGTTCTAATCATCGATGAAAGTTGCTTTGTTGCTACTGCTAAATCTTTAATTGGTGGACTTTTTAATCTTCTTCCTTCCATAGATCTTGTTTTTAATGACTTTCTTTTTTCTCGTAAAGGAGTCATTTCACCTTCCATAAATTCTTTTCTTTCTTGAATTTTTAATTCAACATATGTTTTTAAAATGGATAATTTGTTTTTTTCTTTTTTTCTTAGATTTTGATTTTTTGAAGGGATTGGAATAACATTTTTATATTTTTGCGTTATTTTTGCATTTTTATGTTCTGGAATTCTATTGGGATTATTAAGTACTTTTCTTTTATGCCTAGCTTTTTGCATAAGCCTTCTTAATTTTGCATTTTCAATATATTTATAGTCCACTATTATTTTATTTTTATGGTTAGTAAGTACATAGAAGTTTAATTCGTCACTTCAGAATTAATTTGTTCCAGCAAACCTTTTAAAACATTTGGTCTATTACATTTATATAATGCTTCATCAGTTGTTATTGAACTATTAGCTACTAGTTCAGATAAACATTGTTCTAGAGTTCTCATACCAAATTTTCCCCCTATTTGGAGTTGAGAATAAACTTGTGATGCTTTTGCTTCTCTTATTAAATTAGATATCGCATTATTATTTACCAATATTTCGGCTGCTAAACATCTTTTATTATCAATTGTTTTGCATAATGTTTGAGAGATTACACCAATTAAGGAGGAGGATAATTGTACTCTGATTTGCATTTGTTGCGATGTTGGAAAGACGTCAATAATTCTGTCGATTGTTTGAGACGCTGATGCGGTATGCAATGTACCTAAAACAAGATGACCAGTTTCAGCTGCTGTAATAGCTAAACTAATAGTCTCCAAATCTCTCATTTCACCAACTAATATAATATCTGGATCTTCTCTTAATGCTGATCTCAATGCATTTGAAAAAGAATTTGTATCTTCTCCAACTTCTCTTTGTCTAACTAAACAATTTTTGTTGTTATAAATGAATTCAATAGGGTCTTCTATTGTTAATATATGATGCGCATAATTTGTATTAATCCAATCAATCCCGCTAGCCAAAGTTGTTGTTTTACCTGATCCAGTAGGCCCTGTTACGAGCATTAATCCTCTAGGTCTGCTCAAAAGTTGTTGTACACTATCAGGGAGACCTATTTTTGAAAAACTAGGAATCTCTGTATTTAGTGCTCTCATAACGCAAGAAATATTTCCTCTATCTATAAAAATATTCATTCTAAATCTTGCAATTCCTTCTAATCCATAACTGCAATCAAGCTCCTTTTCCTTATCAAATTTAGCTAGTTTTTCTAGACCTAGTATTTTTTCAAGATCAGTTCTCAAATCGCTACTAAGATATTTCTCTCCTGATGCCGGCAAGATTTGTCCTTGTATCCTAAAAAAAGGAACGCTATCTCCAGTTAAATGAAGGTCAGAACCATTTCTTTTTACTAATTCTGACATCAGATTAGTTAGTTTCATAATACTTCAGATTCAGTTTCACTAAGTAAGCAAACACGTTCAACTTCCTCTATAGTAGTTAATTCGTTTTTCACTAGATCCATACCATACTCTAATAGGCTTCTTCCATTTTTTTCAAAAGCATGTTCTCTAATTTGATCAGCATTAGATTGTTTCATTATTAAATCACGTATTAAATCATTTACTTTCATTACTTCATAAATACCAACTCTTCCTTTATAACCAGTTCCATTACATACGGGGCAACTCTTATTACTTTTGTTTAAAAATCTTGCCTTTTCTACACCTAATCTAAAGGCTAATTGATTATCTCTACGATTTATTTTTTTGAGATCAGTACAAGATTTACAAACTTTTCTAACTAATCGTTGAGCTACAACGCCTATTATTGAGGCTCCAATCAAATAAGGAGGAATTTCCATTTCAGCAAGTCTCGTTATTGCAGTAGCAGTATCATTGGCATGTAATGTTGTGAAAACCATATGTCCTGTTAAAGCAGCCTCCATTGCAGCTTGAGCAGTTTCTTTATCCCTTGTTTCTCCTACAAGAATAATATCAGGGTCTTGTCTCATCAATGATCTTAGTGCTCTAGAAAAATCAAGACCTTTTTCTCTAATAACTTGAACTTGATGAATGCCATTTAATGTATATTCTACAGGATCTTCCACTGTACTTATATTGACTCCTGGTTCATTTAAAACACTCAACATTGAATATAGAGTAGTTGATTTACCACTTCCAGTAGGTCCAACAACAATTACTATTCCGTAAGGAGATTTGGACATATTTTTTATTAGATTTAATTCATCTTTTTCAGTAATTAATTTTGTAAGATCAAGCACTGAATTATCACTTTCTAAAGCTCTAAGGACAACTTTTTCACCCCATCTGCCTGGCAAAGTACTAACTCGAAAGTCTGACTTTCGTCCTCTTAAAAGACATCTAATTCTTCCATCTTGAGGAAGTCTTTTCTCTGAAATATCTAACTTACTCATAATCTTAATTCTGCTAATGATGGGATTTACATGTGACTTTGGAAATGCAAAAGCTTCTTTTAAAACACCATC
>QBXG01000058.1:0-3539 GCA_003283445.1 Prochlorococcus sp. AG-321-D23
TTATTTGGTCAGATTCTTGTAAATTCTTAATTTTTAAATAACTTTCCAATCCCTCAGAATAGCAAAAACCTCCGACAGGTAAACTTGGACTTATTAATAAATACTTAACTAAGTGATTTTTTTTCATGATGAAAAGCTCCTATTTCTGGGAAAAACTTCTTTTCAACTTTTGAGAAAACAACATCAAAGTTCTTAAGCAATTCCTCAATTATGTAATCACTTTTAGTAAATAAAATATTTTCATTAATCTCAATTTCCACATGTCTATTCCCAAGATGATAAGCAACTTTGATAATTTCTAAATCTGTTTTAGCAGTTATTTCTATTAATTTTTCTTTTTGCGCAATAATTTTTACAAAGAGTTTTTTGTGATTTGTCCGAAGGATATCACCATCAATTAATATTCCCTCTCTTGGTAATTGTAATTGAAGTTCTTGATTACAATCTGATTTTCTTTTTCCCCTGAAGATTCTTCTTTGATCAGAACTTAGTGTAAGGTTTAAAAAATTACCCTCATAGCAATTTTGCTTAATCCAATCAGTTACAACAATTTCTTTTTTATTACTCATAACAAAATATTTTTAGTAACTTAAAAAGAGTAATCAAGAAAACAATTATGAATAAATCTTCTTGGGAAGGTAATTGTTTCTTAAATTTTTTTAATAATAAATCAAGTCCTGGGAAAGATGATAGAACAATCTTCAAATCTAAATTTACATCTCCCTTTAAATTACTAAAGTGCACTTATGATCAAGAGGGCAGGTGTATCTTACCTATACTTCATACGGCAGGAGGGCTTGTTGGTGGTGATTTGCTTGAATTTGAAGTAAATATTGGAATTAATTCGAAAGTTTTATTAACAACCTCTTCAGCTCAGAAAGTATATGGATCAGTTGGAAGATCAAAAATTAATCCTGAAGGTACTTTTTCCTCGCAGAAAACAAAGATAAATATTCTTGATAATTCTCATTTAGAGTATCTCCCACAAGAAACTATAGTTTTTGCAAACGGATTATACTCTCAGGATTTCAGGATAAATATTTCTGATAACTCTAGTTTTTTATTTACAGATTTAATAAGACTTGGAAGATCTTCTGCAGGTGAAACCATTGAGAACGGCGTTTTTAGATCAAAATTAGAGATTTTGAGGAATGGAAATTTATGCGATGATTGGGAATTTGTAGATCAAATTGAATTAACTAAATTTAGTTTTGAAGCTAAAAGTGGAATGGATTATATGCCCGTTTTTGGTTCTTTAATTAGGATATATGAAAAAGAATTTCCTAAAACAAAAATAAGTAACTTAAAAGAAAAAATAAAAATGATTTTTAAAGAAAATAACAATTATTTGTCTTTAGGAACTTTAGAAAATGGGATATCAATAAGATTCTTAGGTACTTCATCACAAGATGCAAGAAAATGTTTTTTTTCTATTTAGACACAAATAAGAACTGTTTGTGGGTTTTGTAAGCCAGAATATCAAGGTGTATGGCCTTTGCAAGATCTTTGAATTACTAATTATGTTCATTAAGAACTTTTTTAAAGACAATTTTTAGATTAATTTTTATTTATGCATCTTTCACCTCAAGAAAAAGATAAATTATTAATTTTTTCAGCTGCACAACTAGCTGAAAGAAGACTCAATAGGGGTCTAAAACTTAATTATCCGGAAACAGTTGCTTTCTTAAGCTTTCAAGTTTTAGAGGGTGCAAGAGATGGTAAAAGTGTTAGTCAATTAATGTCTGAAGGTACAACTTGGCTTAGTAAAAAACAAGTAATGGATGGAATTTCTGAAATGGTCGAAGAAGTTCAAGTAGAGGCTGTCTTCCCAGATGGTACTAAATTGGTAACTATTCACAATCCGATTAATTAACTATGGACTATTTAATACCTGGTGAAATAATTACTGAAGATGATTTTATTGAATTAAATTCTGGTAAAAATGTGGAAACTATTACAGTCTCTAACACTGGGGATAGACCTATTCAAGTTGGATCTCATTATCATTTTTTCGAAACTAATAAAGCTTTAGTTTTTATAAGAGAAATTACGCTTGGTATGCGTCTAGATATTCCTGCCGGAACTGCTATTAGATTTGAACCTGGAGATACTACTGAGGTAAAACTGGTTCCTTATTCTGGATATAGAAATGTCTTTGGTTTTAATGCTTTAATTGATGGTCCTTTAGACTCTTAAATATCATGTCTTATAGAATTAATAGAAAAACTTATGCTCAAACATATGGACCTACAATTGGAGATAGAGTAAGACTTGCAGATACAGAATTAATAATTGAAGTAGAAAAGGATTTCACAACTTATGGAGATGAAGTTAAATTTGGAGGAGGTAAGGTTATCAGAGATGGGATGGGCCAGTCTCAAGTAACCAGAGATGATGGAGCTGTTGATACCGTAATAACAAATGCCTTAATAGTTGATTGGTGGGGAATTGTAAAAGCTGATGTCGGATTGAAAGATGGAAAAATTTATGAAATTGGTAAAGCTGGAAATCCAGATATACAAGATAATATAAATATTATTATTGGCTCTTCAACTGAAGTAATAGCTGGTGAAGGACATATTCTTACTGCGGGATCAATAGATACACATATACATTTTATTTGTCCTCAACAAATAGAAACTTCATTAGCTTCAGGCGTGACAACTATGTTAGGAGGTGGAACGGGGCCTGCTACCGGAACAAATGCTACTACCTGCACTCCAGGTGCTTTTCATATATCTCGTATGATTCAATCTGCCGAAGCATTTCCTGTTAATTTAGGTTTTTTTGGGAAGGGTAATTCATCTAATGAGACAAATCTTTTTGAACAAGTAAACGCTGGTGCTTGTGGTTTAAAATTACATGAAGACTGGGGTACAACTCCATCAACGATAAATTCATGTCTTAATGTTGCAGATAATTTAGATGTTCAAGTATGTATTCATACTGATACTTTGAATGAAGCTGGGTTTGTTGAGGATACTATAGCTGCCATTGCAGGTAGAACTATACATACTTTTCATACTGAAGGAGCTGGGGGTGGCCACGCTCCAGATATTATTAAAATTTGTGGAGAGAATAATGTCTTACCAAGTAGTACTAATCCAACTAGGCCTTACACCAAAAATACTCTAGAAGAACATCTTGACATGTTAATGGTATGTCATCATTTGGATTCTAAAATTCCAGAAGATATTGCCTTCGCAGAGTCAAGAATTAGGAGGGAGACAATAGCTGCCGAAGATATTTTGCATGATATTGGAGCGTTTTCAATTATTGCAAGTGATTCACAGGCTATGGGACGAGTTGGAGAAGTAATAACAAGAACTTTTCAAACAGCACATAAAATGAAAGTTCAAAGAGGTCCTTTACCTGAAGATTCTGATAGAAATGATAACTATAGAGTTAAAAGATATATCTCTAAAGTCACTATTAATCCAGCTATTGCTCATGGAATTAATAGATTTGTTGGTTCTATAGAAAAGGGTAAAATAGCGGATTTGGTTTTGTGGAAACCTTCCTTTTTTGGTGTTAAACCA
>QBXG01000059.1:0-3504 GCA_003283445.1 Prochlorococcus sp. AG-321-D23
TTTATCTGAAAAAAATAAGAAATCCAAAACTATTGGATATGCAAGAGCTATAGATGGTGAATTTGATTACTTAAAAGAACAAATAAAATGCTTAAAAAATGAGGGTTGCAGCTTAATATTTTCTGAAATCGTAAGTTTAGATGAAGAAATAAAACCCGAACTTAGAAAAGCTCTAAATTATTTATCAAAAGGAGATGAATTAGTCGTTACAAAACTAGATCGGGCATTTTCTAACAGGAATGAATGTATAAAAACAATTCATAAACTCTTGAATAATGATGTTAGGTTGAGAACTTTATCTGGTTTTTTATCTCCCAAACATTCATCAGATATATCTTTGTCAGTCTTTAATATTTTATATGAGTTAGATAATTTAGATAATGAGTGTTTGGGAGAGAGGAAAAAAGAACTTATTTCGCAAAGAAGATTAAATGGAAATAATTTAGGTGGAAGACCGAAAATTAGTCCTTTAAAAGAATCATTAGTGATGAGGTTACGTAATGAGGGTTGCTCATATCGATCAATCAGAACTCAAACTGGAATTGCTTTATCAACAATTAGAAGAATAATTTTAGATGGAGAAGCTAGCTGATATGAATAAAAAAGAACTTGAAAACCTGATTAAAGAAAACCTTAAAGATACTGCATTACGCATTCATGAATTAGATAATAAAGATAGAAATAGTTTAATAGCTGAATATAAAGAATGGATTCTGAATGACTTGGATTTTGATGAGGTTATGATGTTACCTTACGAAGCCTATACAAATAAATTAGATAGAGATTTCTTAGATGATTTAAATTAATATCAAACAAAATTATTATTATATTTGTACACAGACTTTGCTATTTCGGGAAATAAGGTCTCATCTTTGAAGTATTTTTCTCCATTACCAAAAACAACTAATAAAGTCTGTACTGAGTCGTTATTAACCCACCAAGCAGCATCATGTCTAGCTTGTGACATTAAACCTGCTTTACTCCAAAAATTAATATTCTCAGGTAATCCCTCTCCTAAAAAACCATCTACTTGATTAAGAGGATCATTATTAAGAACATTCTTATTTAAATTTCTTTTTAAAAAACTTCTTAAATTTAAATTATCTTTTTGATGATCAATCTTTATCATTATCTCCTCCAAAATCCTTGCAGCAGCATCAGTTGTCATCATATTTCTATTTCTATTTTCAGTTCCGTAAAATTCTTTTTCTCGACCAAATGGTCCATCATCCCAAGTTTTTTGGCAGCAATTTATTTGATTTAATTCATTCCAATTAAGCTCTTTTAACCAATCATTGATTATTGATCTTTGATATTTCCAATTCTCCCAAAGATCTCCTTCTATACATGGACCACTTGTAGTCCCAGTGATAATATCGATTAAAAAGCTTGTTGCATCATTACTTGAGTAAAAAAGCATTTTATTTACTGCATCACTTATTTCTTGGGTGAATAATATTTTTTTTGTATCAATCCATGAGTATGCAGCGAGACCATAAACTAGCTTTACGATGCTTGCAGGATAAATGAGCTTTGTATTATTGATTCCAAATCCAAAGCCTTTATTTATATGATTGTTTTCACTTTTATAATTGATCCAAGTTATTGCGAGATCATCTCTTAAATTTTCTATATTGTTAGAGCAAATTCTGTCTAAAATATTATTTAATGCTAAACCCATTTCTTCTCGTAAATAATAAAAAGACATTTTATGAAAGAACGTATAGACCCTACCTCACTATTTAAGCAAACTAATTTTTCAAACACTATTTGGTGGAAAGTAAAAATTAATATTTCTGGTTATCAAAATGAAACTGAAAATAATTTAGTAACGGAAATAGCCAAAAATAGACTTTTTAGACTTATTCATCCAAGTCTTTTTAAGAGTAAAAATAAATTGTCCAGAATATTAGTTCAATTTTATGAAGATGGTTATATCTGTTGGATTGATTTAGATAAATTATTTATTGAGAAATTTGATGTTAAAAACAGTTTTCTCGAATCTGAACGAATATTAATACAAACAAAAATTCCATTAATTCTTAGTTGGATCAAAGATCGATCTAAGGAAAAAAATATATATCTTTGGGGTGGTACATTAGGTCCTAATTTCGACTGTTCTGGGTTAATTCAAACCGCTTTTTTAAATCATCAAATTTATATACCTAGAGATTCTTATCAAATTAAAAGTTTTTGTAAGCATCTTTTCAATTTTAATGAAAATAATAAATCACTTAAAAAAGGAGATATTTTATTTTTTGGAAAGCAAAATAAATGTGATCATGTTGGTATTTATAAAGGGGATGGACTTTATTACCACAGTTCGGGTATAGATTACGGAAGAAATGGTATAGGAATAGACACTTTAAAAGAAACTAACGATAAAATTTCTCTACATTATCAATCAAAACTTATTTCTGCAGGAAGAATCACTAGATCATATAGATGGAATAAGACTATTAGATAAATTTTATTATATAAAATTTTTGTTTTATTATTTTAAAAAATACTTGGATGTGAAATTAACCTGCAGTCCAAATATTTTTAATAATTGGCATGATGGTATCTAAGTGAAGAGTACCTACAAGAAGCCATGCAAATACTGCTCCGCCGCAACCACCTAACCAAAATCCACTTGTAAAATCAGCCCAACCTGTTCTAGTAAATAAGTCTGCAGGAGGATTATATACTGTAGCGTCTGGAGGCTGAACATTAGGGGCCTTACCTGGTGCATTATAAAGAACTAAAAGTGCTGTCATTATGTGAACTGCTCCAATAGCTGCTAGAAGTCCTGCAGTTATTGCGAACTCAGAATTTCTTAATGGACCGGTCATTGTAAATGGTCCATATAGCAGATAACCAAATGCTGCCCCTGTCTCTAAACCTCTAAAGTTTGGAGAAATCCCTTCTCTATAAAAAGGTAAGTTGTTAATAAAAGCTTTTGTAAAATAACCACTATTGACTGGAGTGGCTAAATTTCCAACACATGGATCAGAAACTGTTTTAACCGCCCATTGGTTTGCCACACCAATATCGTCAGGCTGTACAGAGTTATCAATATATTTATCATCAAATTTAATAGAATTTGTTGATTCTGAGAATGATTTTTGAAAGTCGCTCATTTGTTTTGATAGTTATTTTTGAGTTAATTTAATCAGTTGCAGTAATTAATCTTCCTATCAGTACGATAAATACTGCAGGCATAGCTATCCCTATTAATGGAACAAAGATAGGTGGGAGCAGATTTGCTAAATCAGATGGCATAAATCTTTAAACATCTTTAAACACTCTAATATTTATCGGAGAAATAGTGTTAATTTTATTACTTGATGATATAAAAATTATTAACTTTATATATGCTCAATTTTCTCTCTATAGTTCTCATCATTTTAATAATATTTATTTTCTTAATTTTCAAGAGAAAATATATATTTAATGTTTTTAATAAAAATAAATTATATCCAATAAAAGAAGTGGATAATGAAAATAATATAATTACCTCTT
>QBXG01000060.1:0-3188 GCA_003283445.1 Prochlorococcus sp. AG-321-D23
ATGCTCTCAAATATAGTTCTTTGAAGAAAAATATTGCCTCGCAAAAATGTTTCAAAGAAAGTTTTTAAAGATTTTTGTAAAAGGCTGTTATTTGATACTTTTTCTTCACTAAACATTCCAGCAGCATTAAGTAACACTACTCCAGCAGATAATTCTTTTAGTTCTGCACTTGCTGCTAGAGATGCATAGCCACCTAAAGAATTACCAACAATAAATGTTGGTTTTTTAATTACTTCTTTCACATATGTTGCAACTTGATCTTTCCAAAGATGACTTGAATACTGGACATCTGTTGGCTTGGGACTTTTTCCAAACCCCAATAGATCTATTGCATGAACTTCATATTTATCACTCAAAACAGGGATATTAAAACGCCAATGATCTGTGGAAGCTCCAAAACCATGTATCAACAAAATTGCACATGATTTTGAACTTTCTTCTTTAGGTTTGGCAGTAATAGTGTGTATTGGATAATTCAAAAAATTCCATGCATAATTTACCTCATCACTTATAAGCACTGGTTTTTCCATTTAATAGACAATTAATATTTATTGATTCTAATAAAATTATTCGTTAAAGAAGACCTACTGGATCAGCTGCAACATCATCTGAAATTTTATTATCACCGCCGGGGGGTTTATCTTTCAAAACAATTCTTAAAAGAACAGGAGCTAGAAATGTCGTTCCAATGACCATTAATAAAATTGCAGCCTCAAGGGATGGTGTTAAAAGTTTAGCGCTTGTTCCTAATCCAAGAAAAATTAATCCCACTTCTCCTCTAGGCATCATTCCTAAACCTACAACTAATCTATTTGTAGGTTTATCACTTGAGAAAACCCAACCAGCAGCAATTTTCCCAATAATAGCTACAACCAATAAGAATCCTGCGACTACAAGAGCAGATCTACTTGCTGGATCAAGTGGATTAATAACTGATAAATCCATACCAGCACCTACGAGGACGAAAAAGATGGTCGCGAATAATGATACCAATGGCAAAACTGATTGCTGGATAGCATGATTATTTTTAGAACTACTAAGAATCAAACCAGCTGCAAAGGCCCCTAAAGCCGCTTCAAGACCTATCGCCGTAGCTACAAAACAACATAAAACAAGTATCACAAAAGAGGCTACAACTACCGCTCCAGGTGCTTTCAACCTATCAAGAAGCCAATCAAAACCAGGAGCTGCAGTACGACTTAATGCAATAGCTGCAATTACAAATACAACAGCTGCTGCAACTAATTTAACTATTGGAGCAATTTCTAAAGAGCCTCCAGCAGCAAGAGCTACAACTACCGCAAGAATAACAATGCCTAAAATATCATCTAAAACTGCTGCTCCAATAACGATTTGACCTTCCCTAGTTTTCAAATATCCCAATTCACCAAAAACACTTGCGGTAATACCTATACTTGTAGCGGTCATTGATGCTCCTGCAAATACTGCTGGAATAAGATCCACCTGGAAAATAAACATTAATCCAAAAGTACCAAAAGCAAAAGGCAGAATTACCCCTGCCATAGCAACTGTAAAAGCTTGCGCACCAACTGCAACTAATTCCTCTAATTCACTTTCTAATCCTGTTAAGAAAAGAAGCGCATATAATCCAAGTGTTGCAACAGCCTGAAGAGAGGGGAAACTCTCAAAATAGACGTCAGGAACAACTTCTGGCGGTATTGATGCCAACGAACTTATTACGTTTACCAATCCTTGATTTAACTCTGTATGAGCAGAGGGTGGTATTAATAAATGAAAACCAGATGCTCCTATAACAACCCCTGCTAAAAGCTCTCCTACAATAGTAGGTAAACTTAGTCTGACTAATACTTCCGCTAATGCTCTGGCAGCTAAAAAAATCAATAGAAATCTTATTACTCCGATGAGTGTCTCAGCAACTTCTAAATCATGTGCACTTAATTCAGCAAGTAAAGGATACATTTTAAATGCGAGAAAAATTAAACTATCTAATTGGAAGATAGTTTATGGAGGGCCCACTTTACCAAGTATGTAAAAAAAAGCAAAAATACTCAACAAGTGTGGATCTGAAGTTACAACAAAGAATTTATAAAAAAACTGGCTAATGTCTACTATATGTCAAATCTAATGAACTCCAACGAACCCTTTGATCTACGCTTGCCTACTCCAGGCTGCTATCTAGATCCTGAGAAAGCTGGCATGGATTCCGATGCGCTCTTCAAGGGAATGACAGAGCACTTATTCTTTACCCTTGGCAAATTAGCAACTTCTGCTAGTCCTCATGACTTATATATGGCTCTGAGTTACGCAGTTAAAGATAGATTAATGACAAGATATTTAGCCAGTCAAGAAGTCATAAGAAAAAAACCTCAAAAAACAGTTGCTTACTTATCAGCAGAATTTTTAATCGGTCCACAATTAAGCAATAATTTATTAAATCTTGGCATAACACAAGAAGCAGAAGATGCCTTAAAAAGGTTTGGAATAGAATCACTTTCAACAATTCTTGAAGTCGAAGAAGAGCCAGGCCTAGGTAATGGTGGTCTTGGAAGACTTGCAGCTTGTTATATGGAGTCTTTAGCTTCGTTACAAGTTCCTGCAGTTGGTTATGGTATTAGATATGAATTCGGAATATTTAACCAATTAATAAGAGATGGTTGGCAAGTTGAGGTTACGGATAAATGGCTTAAAGGTGGTTGGCCATGGGAACTGCCTCAACCTGATGAATCATGTTTTGTTGGTTTTGGAGGGCGAACTGAAAGTTATAGAGACGATAAAGGTAAATATCGATCAAGATGGGTGCCATCAGAACATGCAATTGGTGTTCCTCATGATGTTCCAGTTTTAGGCTACAGGGTAAATACATGTGACAGGTTACGATTATGGAGAGCTGATGCGACAGAGAGTTTCGATTTTTATGCTTTCAATATTGGTGATTATTATGGTGCGGTAGAAGAAAAAGTTGCTTCTGAAACTCTATCTAAAGTTCTTTATCCAAATGATGGAACTGATGAAGGGAGAAGATTAAGGCTCAAACAACAACACTTCTTTGTCAGTTGTTCTCTCCAAGATATGTTGAGAAGTCTTGAAAAAAGATCTATCCCCATAACAGAATTTGCCAAACATTGGACTGTTCAATTAAATGATACTCATCCGGCAATCGCAGTTGCCGAGTTAATGCGTCTATTAATTGATCAGTATCAAATTGG
>QBXG01000061.1:0-3128 GCA_003283445.1 Prochlorococcus sp. AG-321-D23
CTAAGTCAGGTGGCCTAAGCATAGGCATATTGTCAGAGGTTTTAAGATAAGACAAAGGATTTTTTAGTTTAACTTTATCCTGAATATTAAATTCCATTGATATTATTTATAAAAAATTAAATTCATACTAAAAAATAAGTTAGGAAAAATATCAACGAAATGCGTCGTTTCATTCTAGAATCATACAAATTTATATAAAAATAAATTAATGAATCAAAAACTCAAAACAATAATTTTGTGGGCGCTTCCAATTATTCTAGTCATAGCACTATCATATCAATTCCTCTCAACAAGCAATATTGATTCATTAAAATCCAATGGAACTACCATAGCTCCAAAAAATTCAGCTGTAGCAAGAGTCAGTTATGGAAGATTCTTAGATTACATTAAGTCAGGTCGAGTTACATCAGTTGATATTTTTGATGGAGGTAGAAATGCTGTTATCGAAACTATAGATTCAGATCTGGATAATAAAGTACAAAGATTGAGAGTAGACTTGCCTGGTCTTACACCTGAGTTAATAACTAATCTCAAAAATGAAGGAATAAGTTTTGATGTTCACCCTGTAAAAACTACACCACCAGCATTAGGTATTCTCGGTAACCTTTTATTCCCTGCAATTCTGATAGGAGGTCTAATTCTTTTAGCTAGGAGATCAAATGGTATGCCTGGAGGACCAGGACAAGCTATGCAATTTGGGAAATCAAAAGCTAGATTTGCTATGGATGCTGATACTGGAGTTGTATTTGACGATGTCGCAGGAGTTAATGAGGCAAAAGAAGATTTAGAGGAGGTAGTTACTTTTTTAAAAAAACCTGAAAAATTTACATCTGTTGGTGCTCGCATACCCAAAGGAGTATTACTTGTTGGTCCTCCAGGAACTGGTAAAACACTTTTAGCAAAAGCAATTGCAGGAGAAGCAGGAGTTCCATTTTTCTCCCTTGCAGGATCAGAATTTGTTGAAATGTTTGTTGGAGTAGGTGCTAGTAGAGTTAGGGATCTTTTCAAAAAAGCCAAAGAAAACAGTCCATGCTTAATATTCATTGATGAAATTGATGCAGTAGGGAGGCAAAGAGGAGCTGGTATCGGTGGTGGAAATGACGAAAGAGAACAAACTCTTAACCAACTTTTAACTGAAATGGATGGATTTGAAGGTAATAGTGGGATTATTATTATTGCTGCAACTAACCGTCCAGATGTTTTGGATTCAGCCTTAATGAGGCCAGGAAGATTCGACAGACAAGTTACAGTTGATGCTCCTGATATTAAAGGTAGATTATCGATACTTGAAGTTCACTCAAAAAATAAAACTCTTCAGGAAGATTTAACTTTAGAAAGTATTGCAAGAAGGACTCCTGGTTTTACTGGAGCGGATTTAGCAAATCTTCTAAATGAAGCCGCAATCCTAACCGCAAGAAGAAGAAAAGAGTCAATAAGCATTTTAGAAATTGATGATTCAGTTGACAGAATAGTTGCTGGAATGGAAGGTTCTCCACTAACAGATGGAAGAAGCAAAAGATTAATTGCTTATCATGAAGTAGGACATGCAATAATAGGAACTTTAGTAAAAGCTCATGATCCTGTTCAGAAAGTAACTGTAATTCCAAGAGGGCAAGCAAAAGGTCTTACATGGTTTACTCCTGATGATGATCAATCTCTTATAAGTAGGGCAAATTTGAAGGCAAGAATAATGGGTGCTCTTGGAGGAAGAGCAGCCGAAGATGTTGTTTTTGGTAAAGGTGAAATAACAACTGGAGCTGGAGGAGATTTTCAACAAGTAGCTTCAATGGCTAGACAAATGGTTACAAGATTTGGAATGAGTGAACTTGGTCCAATTGCTCTTGAAGGTGGTAATCAAGAAGTTTTTGTAGGAAGAGATTTAATGACTAGAAGCGAAGTTTCTGACTCTATTTCTAAACAAATTGATGAAAGTGTAAGAGTCATGGTAAAAGACTGTTATAAACAAACCTATTCAATAATAAGTAAAAACAGAGAGGCAATGGATAAACTAGTAGATCTTTTAATAGAAAAAGAAACCTTGGATGGTGAAGAGTTTGTAAAAATCCTTTCTGAATTCACACAAATTCCTGAAAAAGAAAGAACTCCACAAATACTTAATTAAGTATTTTTAATTGGTTTTTTATCTAAAACCAAATCTATTAGACCATACTCTACTGCTTCCTGCGGAGACATGTAAAAATCTCTATCAGTATCTTCCTTAATGGTATCAAGTTCTTTACCTGTTCTTTCAGATAGCTCAGTATTTAAACGTTCTTTTAAATATAAAATTTCATCAGCTTGAATTCTTATATCGCTGGCTTGTCCTCTTGCACCACCAAGAGGTTGATGAATCATAATTCTTGAATGTCTCAGGCTACTTCTTTTACCTTTAGTTCCAGCCGCAAGTAAAAAGGCGCCCATACTAGCAGCGAGCCCAACACAAACGGTATGTATATCAGGTTTTACATGTTGCATAGTATCAAAAATGCCTAAACCATCATAAACCGAACCTCCAGGAGAATTAATATACATATAGATATCTTTCTCGGGATCTTCCGCTTCGAGAAAAAGTAATTGAGCAACAATTCTATTAGCAGTATCACTAGTTACCTGTTCTCCTAAGAATATAATCCTCTCTCTTAAAAGTCTCGAGTAAATATCAAATACTCTTTCACTTCCGCCAGATTCTTCTAAAACTAAAGGGATCATAATAATATTTATCTGTTTATTAGATCTTAACGATATTGACTCAACATACGCTATGGTTATTAAGGTTTACATATAAACAATTGAAAGAAAAATTGACTGTCTCAGATAGCAAAAAGTTATTTCATGAACAATTCCCTTACGTAATTCCAGGTTTATACAAAAGGATAGTTGATGAAATGCTTGTTGAACTAAATCTTTTAAATCACCAAAATGAATTTATACAAGATGATTTATTTTGTGTTGGTCTTACAGAAACATTCAAAGAATTAACGAAAGGTTATAAGCCCGAGGAACATTTAGAGGTACTTTTTGAATCATTATGTAATTCCTCAAATTTTGAACCTAAAAAAATAAAAGAAGCCTCCAAGAAAACTCTTGAAAGCTACAAAGATAAATCCCTAAAAGAAATTTCTATTTTA
>QBXG01000062.1:0-2819 GCA_003283445.1 Prochlorococcus sp. AG-321-D23
ACTAATGCCATAAGAGAAACTAATATTCCATATAAAATCCCAATTAAGAACGGATTCTGCCAACTAAGTAAAAACGCAAAAAAGGTTGCTACTGATATTGAGCATATAATTCCTCCTATCAAACCTTCGATAGTTTTACTTGGAGATAATGGGGAAAGAGCCCTTTTCCCAAAAGACTTTCCAATAAAATATGAACCTATATCACTTGACACAATTAATAAACAAGAAATTAATGTTAAATAAAGACCTGTTGTACTTGAGAAATTTTCAAAAGATAATATTCCATCTGAAGAATTATTTATAGACGATTGTATCGCTCTTAATTTAATCCAATAACTAGGTAAAAAACCTAAATAAAATAATCCGAAAATTGATGCTGCAATATCTGAAATAGTGCCTGATTTTGGCTGAAGCAATAACCACGTGCAAATCCCTACTGAACATATTGGTAATATTGAATTGTATATCTCTCTATCAAGAAATCCAATGACTTCTAGATATGTAGCAATTGTAATTATGAAGCATGAAAATAAAGTAGTTTTGGTGGCTGGTTTAATTCCTGTGAATTCTGCCATTCTAAAAAATTCGAGAAGTGCAATATAGGTAAGTAATGCAATTGCTATTGTGAAATACCATCCGCCTAATAAAACAACAACCAAACCAAATAATCCGATTAATAAGCCACTTCGCAATCTCATATTTGATTTTTAGTTATTTAAGACCCTTATATAAGAATTTAACAGATCTTCGTTGTACAAACTTTGAGCTTCTATCCAATCTATTCTTTCCTTGTCTATTCTCTCTCCAGGAACAATTAAAGGTATTCCAGGAGGATATGGACAAATAATATCTCCAGAAATTTTCCCCAATGATTCAACTAGAGGTATGCTAATAGTTTTACTTTTCCAAGCAACTCCTATTGGTATTTCTGGTGATTGAACTATTCTAAAAGGAGGTTTTATAGCTTTCAAACCATAAGATTTATTAGTATGAATTAGTAACTTTTTCCATAATTTTTGAAACAAAAAAGTAAAATCCTTTTGATTTGAAAATCCAAGACAAAAAGTAAGTGTCATCATTTCAGGTAATTCAGCAATTAATCCGTTTTCATAGAAAAATCTATCTGCAGTAAAGCCATCAATACCAACTTTAGAAGTATTTAATACTATTTTTAAAGGATCTTGAGTTTCAATAAGAGGTATCTTTTTTTTTATTAACTCATTGTAGATTGATTTTGCTTCTGAAATTATTTTTTTGTATTTATTAAGATTATCCTTATTAAGCCAGTCTTTAATGGACTCTTCACAAGAAGAAAGCAAGAGAGAATTAGGACTAGTAGTTTGCAGTAAATTTATGCTTTTGATTAATTTATTTTCTTCTATTAAATTCCCATTATGCCAAATTATTGCTGTTTGAGTTAGTCCATTAAGTGACTTATGTAATGAATGGACTACTAAATCAGCTTTAGATCTTAAGGCTGATTTCGGTAAATTAAAGTTTTCGCAAAAAAGAAAATACGAACCATGGGCTTCATCAACTAAAACAGGCAAATTATGTAGATGACAAATTTTAATTAAAGGTTCAAGATCAGTTGCATATCCTTGATAGTAAGGACTAACTAATATGACTCCTGCAATTTTAGAATTGGCAAAATCTATATTATTGAATACATTTGTAAACCATTTTTTAGTGATGGGCATGTAATGTCCAGTTACTCTAGAAAACTCTATGTCAAAGAATATTGGAATAATATTCTGCAGAGCACAAGCTTTAATAACACTTATATGAACATTCCTTGGCATAAGAATATATTCACCAGGATTAGCCATAGCGATTATTCCTGATTGAATTAAACCAGATGCTCCATTTACACCAAAAAAACAATTTTTTGTATTAACTTTTTTTGAAATTGATATTTGCGCATCATGTATTAATCCACTATTAGATAATGGAGAACCTATCTCAGGGAGTTCTGGTAAATCCCAAAAACCTGGTTGTTTTTTTAATAATCTCTTCAATCCTTTTGGTAAAGCTTTCCCTCTATTGTGGGCAGGAAAAAAAAGTGACTTTAAAAACTTTTTAGTTAGAAAAGAAGAAATACTCATAAAGTATTATTGGCACATATAGAATATGTTGAAAACAAATTCTTCTTTAATATTTTAAATGTAAATGGCAATTTCTTATTCAAAATATTCACCTAAAGGAGATATGATTTGGTTGATCCTAAGACCATGGATATTATTCCCAAGAGTTTTATATATTCTTTTAACTTTAATTTTTCTTTTAATAAGAATACTATTTCAAGGTAACAGTAATAATAAGAGTGTACAGAAAAATCTTTCAAAATACCTTTTTAATGTTATTACCGATTTGGGTCCATGCTTTATTAAATTAGGACAAGCACTTTCAACTAGACCAGATCTTGTAAGGCAAGATTGGCTAACAGAACTTACAAATCTACAAGATAATCTCCCACCTTTTAAACATAAAATTGCTCTACAAATAATTGAAGATGAACTGGGACTTCCTGCTAATGAATTATTTGATGATTTTCCAGATGAACCTATTGCATCAGCAAGCCTAGGAATAGTTTATAAAGCAAGAAAAAAAAATAATAATTTTTGTGCTGTAAAGGTACAAAGACCTAATTTATATTTTCTTATTAGAAGAGATATTGTAATTCTAAAAATCTTAGCGACTACTTTCGGCTCATTTTTACCACTTAATATAGGTGTTGGTATTGGAGAAATAATAGATGAATTTGGTAAAGCCCTTTTTGATGAAATTGATTACGAGCAAGAAGGAAAAAACGCATTGAA
>QBXG01000063.1:0-2755 GCA_003283445.1 Prochlorococcus sp. AG-321-D23
GCTTGTTTGTGATTTAAGTATTGCGTCTGAAAATGCAATATTTGGACAAACAGGTCCTAGAGTTGGGAGCTTTGATGCAGGATTTGGATCAAGCTATTTATCAAGATTGGTGGGACAAAGAAAGGCAAGAGAAATTTGGTTTTTGTGTAGAAAATATAATTCTAAAGAAGCCTTAGAAATGGGTTTGGTAAATGCGATTACAAAGATTGAAGAATTAGAAGCAGAGGGTGTAATCTGGGCAAGAGAGATTCTACGAAATAGTCCAACTGCTATTCGAATACTTAAGGCGTCATTTAATGCTGAGTGTGATGGAATAGCAGGTATTCAAGAATTATCTGGGTACACAACTCAGTTATTTTATTCGACGGATGAAGCAAAAGAGGGCAGAGATGCCTTCCTTGAGAAACGACCACCTGATTTTTCTGATTACGGATGGACTCCTTAATAGCTTCTTACTCTTTAAAAAGCACTTTTTATAATAAATAATCTAATGAGAATTCTTCTTGCTGCTGCTGAATGCGCTCCAATGATCAAAGTTGGAGGCATGGGAGATGTAGTTGGTTCATTACCATCCTCATTGATAAAACTTGGTCATGATGTAAGAGTTATAATCCCTGGCTATGGCAAATTATGGAATCTACTAGAAGTATCAAGCGAACCAGTATTTAGAGCAAATACTATGGGAAATGATTTCTCTGTGTATGAAGCAAAACATCCAATACATAATTACGTAATCTACCTAGTTGGACATCCAACATTTGATTCGGGCCAAATATATGGAGGAGATGATGAAGACTGGCGATTTACATTTTTTGCTAGTGCTACTGCTGAATTTTCCTGGAATTGTTGGAAGCCCCAAGTTTTACATTGCCATGATTGGCACACGGGTATGATTCCAGTATGGATGCATCAAGATCCTGAAGTAAGTACTGTTTTTACGATACATAATTTAAAATATCAAGGTCCATGGAGATGGAAGCTTGAAAAAATGACCTGGTGTCCATGGTATATGCATGGAGACCACACAATGGCTGCTGCAATGTTGTACGCAGATAGAGTTAATGCAGTTTCTCCAACATATGCTGATGAGATAAAAACTCATGAGTATGGAGAAAGTCTTGAGGGATTATTGAATTATATTTCTGGGAAATTAAGAGGTATCCTTAACGGAATTGATCTAAATGAATGGGATCCTGATAAAGATAAAGTGTTACCTGCACAATTTAATATCAAAAATTTAGAAAGTAGATCAGAAAATAAGATTATCCTTCAGAAAGAAATGGGACTTGAGGTTAATAGTAAAAAATATCTTTTAGGTATGGTAAGTAGGCTAGTGGACCAAAAAGGTGTTGATTTGGTTTTGCAAGTTTCCCGAAGATTACTCGCATATACAGATTCTCAAATAGCTATTTTAGGTACAGGTGATAGATCTTTAGAATCTGGATTATGGCAATTAGCATTAGATTATCCTGGAAGATTTTCAGTGTTTCTTACTTATGATGATTCTTTATCAAGGCTTATATACGGAGGATCTGATGCATTCTTAATGCCAAGCCGATTTGAACCCTGCGGTATCAGTCAATTACTTGCTATGAGATATGGATCAATTCCAATAGTAAGAAGAGTTGGAGGCTTGGTTGATACTGTTTTGCCTCATGATCCAGAAAATAATAGTGGTACAGGTTTTTGCTTTGATCGATTTGAACCGATTGACTTTTATACTGCTCTAGTAAGATCTTGGGAGGCATTTAGGCATAAAGATAGTTGGAAATCATTACAGCTCAGAGCTATGAGTCAAGAATTTAGTTGGCAGAGATCGGCATTAGAATATGAATCGATGTATAAAGATGTATGTGGTATTAAGGCACCATCCCCGGATATTGCTGAAATTGAAAAGTTTTCTTATGGGCAATCCGCTGATCCCTCTCTTAAAAAAAATATGATCTAAGTTTAAATGGATTTTTCTGTACCTGATGTTAATAAAATTTTAGGTAAAATAAAAAAATGGGATAATCTTACAAATCAATTTCAAAGTTTTAAAAATATAAGTATAGATAGTCGTACAATATTAAATTGCGAACTTTTTATTGCTATAAAAGGTACAAATTTTGATGGACATAATTTTCTTAATGAGGTTATAAAAAAAGGAGTAAAAGCTGTTGTAATTAAAGATGGCATGCAGAATTTATTACCTAATGATTTCCCTTTTTGGACCGTTACAGATACTTTAGAAGCTTTTCAGAAATTAGCATTATTTAAAAGAAGAAAATTAAATATACCTGTTGTAGGAATTACAGGATCAGTTGGTAAAACCACTACAAAAGAAATGATGGGAGAGGTTTTAAAGCAATTAGGGAAAATCAAATTAAGTCAGTTAAATTTTAATAATGAAATTGGGGTAGGCCTCACCATATTTGATTCTGACTTGAAAGATAAAACTTTAATACTTGAGATGGGAATGAGAGGCCTTGGGCAGATTGAAAATTTGTCCAAATTTTCTGAACCTGATATCGCAGTTATTACAAATATTGGAAGCTCTCATATTGGAATACTAGGCTCAAAAGAAAATATCACAAATGCAAAATGCGAAATAACTAAACATTTAAACCCTAAGGGAGTTGTAATTATTCCTGCAAATGATTTGCTTTTAGAGGAAACTTTAAAAAAAAATTGGAATGGAAGAATTATTAAAGTAGAACTAATAGATAGAAATCAAAAAGCTCAGAGTATTAACAAAAGTAATTTACAAGGATTT
>QBXG01000064.1:0-2584 GCA_003283445.1 Prochlorococcus sp. AG-321-D23
GACAGATCTTTTCTTATATAGGCAAATGGGCGCCTCTTATCTTTGTATTGCTACAAATGCTGAAGTTGATTTTGATAAAGGTCTTGGAATAGCTAGTGCCACTTTCGCAAATGTAATTACAGGAAAGCATGAGGGCCTTATTAAAGAGTTTGGTAATGAAAAACTTGACAATAAGAGATTATATAACGCTGGAACTTTTCAGATTCTGTCAAGTGCTCTAAATATTTGTCCTGAAAACATTCCTAAAAAAGTAAAAGATAGTTACGAGAAAAAACTAAAAGAGCTTATTAAACAAAATAAAAAATAAATTTATTATCTAAACATAGAGCTAACCGAACTTTCTTCATGAATTCTCCAAATTGCCTCTCCTAACATATTTGCTACAGAAAGTACTTTTAACTGAGGAAACTCTTCATTATCAATAACTGGAATACTGTTAGTAACTATAACTTGTTCAAATAAATCTTTTGAACTTAACCTTTCATAAGAGGGTGGAGAGAAAACGGCGTGAGAAGCACATGCCAAAATTCTTTTTGCACCCTCTTTTTTTAATAAATTTGCTCCGGAACAAATAGTACCCCCTGTATCAATCATGTCATCTATAAGAATTGCCGTTTTTCCCTTGACTTCTCCAATAACAGTCAAACTTTCTGCGATATTATGAGCAGATCTTCTTTTATCAATAATCGCTAATGGAGCATCATTCATTAATTTGGCAAATGCTCTTGCTCTTGCTACTCCACCCACATCAGGAGATACAACAACAACTTCCTCCAACTTTAGAGATTCAAGATAATCAATTAAGACAGGAGATCCATATATATGATCGCAAGGAATATCAAAATATCCTTGTATTTGAGCTGAATGTAAATCCATAGCAAGAACCCTATCCACACCTGACTTCTCAAGTAAATTTGCTGTAAGCTTTGCTGTAATTGACTCTCTTCCTGAAGTTTTTCTATCCGCCCTTGCATATCCAAAATATGGAATGACCGCTGTAATTTGTCTAGCGGAAGCTCTTTTACAAGCATCAACCATAATCATCAACTCCATTAAACTATCGTTGACAGGAGCGCATGTAGGTTGAATAAGGAATACATCGCAACCTCTTATAGATTGTTGAATTTGAACATAAAGTTCCCCATCAGCAAATCTTTTAGATACTAAGGGAACATTTTCAATCCCTAAATATAATCCAATTTCTTCAGCTAATTTAGGATTAGAAGTTCCACTAACTAACCTAAGTCTACTATTAGTTAGATTAAAAGTTGGCTCTTCATTATCTACTGCCGTGATAAAACTTGTCACGAATTTAGCTTTAAAAATCTACTAATATCGTAATACCTAATATTAATTTCGCAAAAATTAATTAACTTATTTATCTTTCATAGTTATAAGTACTAAGTTTGAATATTAAATATTCCGAAATATATAATTTTAAAAGTTATCGGCAAAAATAAGAAACCTCTAAATTTATTTGTTAAATGATATATATTTAATTAGTCTTAATCTTAGATAATAATTGATAAAAGAATAATCAAAAATCACTTTATATTTAATGAGTTTAAAATCAGTTCTTAAAAAAAAATCGTTAGGTATACTTTTTCATCCTTCAAGTCTCCCCGGGGGTAGTTACTGCGGGACCTTTGGAGAAGGGGCTAAAGATTGGATTAAGAAGCTTTGTAAGTATAAGATTAATTACTGGCAATTCCTACCTCTTACTCCAACAGATTCCACTGGATCTCCATATAGTTCGCCATCCAGTTTCGCATTAAATCCTTGGTTTCTTGATATCAATAAATTAATTGAAGAAAACTTTATCATTTCGTTAAATAATAAGGATTTACAATCAATTAGTCAGAAAGAAGATCATTTTGATTTTGATTTTGCAAATAATTTATCAAAAAAATTAGGAGAATATCTTTTATTTGATTGGGAATCTCAATCTGAAATGAGGAAAACTGATTTTTATTTATGGAATAAAAAAAATACTTGGGTTGAAGATTATTCAATCTTTATGGTCTTAAGAGAGAATTTCAATATGTTGCCATGGTGGGAGTGGCCATTAGAGTTTAAACAAAAGGAAAATGAATTTATAAAAACATGGATAAAAGACAAAAAAAATGAAATACTTAAAACAAAATTAATACAATGGCATCTTGATAAACAGTGGAAGGAAATCAAAGTCTTTGCCAAAACCAATGGGATTACACTCATAGGTGATTTACCTTTTTATGTTTCAAGAGACAGTGCGGATGTATGGAGTAATAAATCACTATTTTCAATATCTCAAAATGGAGATTTACTTTTTCAAAGTGGAGTGCCTCCTGATTATTTCTCATCTACGGGACAACTATGGGGTACTCCCACCTACTATTGGGCTAAGCACAAAAGTACAGCATTTAGATGGTGGAGAAAAAGATTTAAGAGACAATTTGAACTTGTTGACATATTAAGACTCGATCATTTTAGAGCGTTGGCTGGATATTGGAGAGTTGATGGAAATGCCCAAAATGCTATTAATGGGACATGGATTAATTCCCCGGGAAAAGAGCTATTAAATATTTTAAAAAAAGATTTAAAA
>QBXG01000065.1:0-2458 GCA_003283445.1 Prochlorococcus sp. AG-321-D23
TAGTAATTGCTTAGCCGATGAATTTGGTGGCGAATTAAGCAATGATTTATCTATGGAATCAAAATCTAGTGATTTTAAAAATGAAATTAAGGATAAAGGGGATATCCCCATAACTTCTAATGAGGATATCTTTGGTGATGAACAAGCTTTCCCATTCATAGCTGGTTTAGGAAAAAATGCTGCACATTAATTCAAAGTAAAATGTTTTTTTAATCCATTTTTAAGTAAAAATATTGAAAGGTCTTAGAGTTACAGAGCTTTCTGAAGCACTCAATGTTGACAGCTCTGATCTGTTGGCTGTATGTGCAATCTTAAAATGTAATGCAAGTTCAAGATTGAGTATGCTTACGTTTGAAGAATGTAAAAAAATTACGGATTACTATGAGAGAAATTCTTAGATGTTCTTTTTTACTGAAGATGGCACAATAAATTTATTCAATTTCTTTTATCATAGAAACTAATGTGCCATGAATTTCATCTTCTGAAATTTCATTTTTAAAATTTATAATTGCAAATTTATCATCATATTTTATTTTCATGAATTGACTGGAAATTTCTTCCAAATAAGCCTCCTTAAATTCTGAAATCTTTCCATAATATTTTAGATATTTATGTACAGATCCAATGTGATCTTTATTCATATGTTTACAAATTCTTTGACTCGTCTTTGAACTAATTATTTTCATTTTAAAATTTAATTATTTTTAGGTTAATATTTTTTTTTCATAATTTAAAGTCTTAATCGCTTTATTTATTAATTCTTTAACCTCATTGGCGTCTATTGCTCTTACTAATTGATTTCGAAGACTTGTGGCTCCTGGAAAGTTTTTACAAGTCCATGAAATATGTTTTCTGGCTATTAATAAACCATGACTGCCCTTTTCTTTTATAAGTTCATCCAAATGTTCAATAATCAATAACAATTTTTCTTCAATATTTGGTTCTTTAAAACCTTTAATTTCTTTAACTGCATAATCTATTTCTCCTATTTTCCATGGAGAACCAAGTATGCCTCTCCCAATCATTAAACCATCAGCATTTGTTTTTTTAAAGCAATTAAATGCGTCCTTAGGATTCTTGATATCTCCATTTGCAATTACTGGTATTTCTAAAAGCTCTTTAATTTTTCCAATCATTTCCCAGTCTGCTTTACCTGAAAAGCCTTCTTTTCGAGTTCTTCCATGTAAGGTTATCATTTCAGCTCCTGCATCTTGAAGACTTAATAGAAATTCCTCTATATTCTCTTCTTTATTTTCCCAACCAAGCCTTGTTTTGACTGTAACAGGGACTTTTACAGAATTTGAAACTCTTTTTACTAATTCAATAGCTAATAAGCGATCATTAATTAAGGCACTTCCACCCCCTTTTCTTGAGATTTTTTTTACTGGACAGCCCATATTTATATCAATAAGAAATGCACCTGAATCCTCTGCCAATTTTGCAGCCTCTGAAACAGCAAAGGGCCTATTATCAAATATCTGCACACCTATAGGACCTTTTTCTAATTCAAGTTGTTTTATTTTTTGAGTGCCATATCCATGTTTAAGACTTGTCGCATTAATCATTTCTGTAAATAGTAAAGATTCTGGAGCCCATTTTCTTACTAATTTTCTAAATATTTTATCGGTAACTCCTGCGAGAGGAGACAACATTACTTTACTATTTATTATTCTCGATACACCTTTGCCTCTTAATTTTATAATTGAAGACATTATGAAAAAATACACTTCTGATATATTCACTATAGATAGAATAATTAACATTCATTTGATTCTGTTTTTTATTCTTAAAAATTTAATTAGATTTCCTTTTTATTGTCTTAATTAGTTACTATTTTTGCTAACTTGTATAAGATTAAAATTTTTTTAGGTGCTGTATTTTTGATCCTTTTATTATCAATTTTTCTTCCAATATTTCTTTTTATTGCTCCTAATAATGTTTATGCAATTCAAGGAAGTCTTGATTTGTCCAGTGCTCAAACATCAGTAGGCAAAAGGTTTGCTAAGGTTTTTTGTGATGCTAAAAATGAGGGATTAGACTCTGAGTTTGCAAGTGAATATGCTTTAAATAATACATATCTAAAATTTGTAGCTTTTCCTGATGATGATCAATATTTAGATGACCTTTGGGAGTTTACTTCTAATAATATTTTAGATAACTGCGGAGATAAAATTAATATAAGCGATTTAAAAGAATTAGAAATTTTCTTTAAAGAAGAAGGTATTATTGCTTCAAATAGAGAGCTTTATTTACCTACTTTTGAAAATAATTAGCCTTAATTTTTATGATGTACTAAAGTAAATTAAGAATGTTTGAAATTGATGAATTTTTTAGGTTTAAATTCTCCAGTAATTTTTGTAATATCAGTTATTGTTCTTATAATTTTGGGCCCAAAAAGAATAGAAAAAGGTTGGTTGTTATTCCAAGGTTTATTAAAGTTTCTTCTTAGTAATAACGA
>QBXG01000066.1:0-2204 GCA_003283445.1 Prochlorococcus sp. AG-321-D23
AATAAATTGACTAATTAATTTTTTTTTACTTAACTATTATGAGATACATTTCTTCAATCTTATTCAATTGATTTTTGAATATGCAATTAATAGTTATTATTGGACCATCTGGAAGCGGAAAAACTACACTATCCAAAAGGATTTTAAAAGAAATTAAAAATGGAATAATATTAAATACCGATAATTACTACAAAACAGGTATATTAAGTCAAATATTATCACGAACATTAACTTCGTATTTTGACCGAAAAATAAGCTTCAACTTTGGATTATTTAAAAGAGATCTAGATTTTATTGTAAAAAACGAATTTTCTGATTTCTATTATAAATATAATTTCAAAAGTAAATCTATAAAAAAAGTATCTCAAAATACTAAAAATATAAGATTTCTTATTATAGAGGGAATATTTGGAGGGGAAATTTTAAAAACTCTTTCAAAAGAAAATTGCCTTTTAATTAAATTAAAAGCTAATAAACAAACCTGTTTAAATAGAGTAATAAAAAGAGATTTTTTAGAAAGAGGGAAAAGTAAAGATCTTGCAAAAAGAGACTTTATAAAAGCATGGGAATTATTTCATAAAAATAAAAAGAAATATAATTCAAGAAATTATTTCAACACAATTGTTATTAGGAAGAAAAGTGATATAGACCATCTATTAAAAGAAATAATTAATATAATA
Source organism: Prochlorococcus sp. AG-321-D23 (assembly GCA_003283445.1). Classification (GTDB taxonomy): domain Bacteria; phylum Cyanobacteriota; class Cyanobacteriia; order PCC-6307; family Cyanobiaceae; genus Prochlorococcus_A. The sequence continues at coordinate 681 of QBXG01000066.1, forward strand.
GACTAATTTTATAAGACAATTTTAAAGCACTCAATATTGCACCTTCAATCCTACCAAACCCCTCTAAATCGAACCAATCGCCACAAAAAGCTATATTATATTTATCACAAACTTGCAAATTTTCAGGTATCCCTAAACCAGATGGTTGAGATGCTCTCCATATCATTATAGAAATATCCTGATAATCTATTAGTTTATTTATATAAGAATTTTCATCGAATATTTGATTGAATTTATCTAATAAGATATTTTCAAATTTCTTTTTATTATTGCATTGAAAATATTCATTTATAAATTTTTTATTTCTAGTATGTAGGACAATACCTATTTGATTATTAATTTGTTTTTGAAAAATAATCCTTTCAAATTTAAATTTTTCCTCTAGAAGATTATTTAAAAGGAAATACCTAAATCTATTCTTATAGTTATCTTTATAACAATAATTGGATTTTGTATAAATCAAAAAAGTTAATCTTTGAATATATTCTTGCTTATTAAGAAGATTTAAAATTGTATCAATTTTTTTTTCATTATTTATTGGAATAGCTTCCCTCAATGGTATTTGATTTATCTTCAAAATATCTAAAGATCTTTTATGTAAAATTAAATTACTTGAACATACAAGAAATTTCGCCTTAAATGTATAGCCATTTTTTGAGGTTAAAATCCAACAATTATTTTCATATTTTAATTTGACTATTAAAGTTTGAAAGAAAAAATCAACTTGATTTTTCAAATTATTATGATTAAGAATATTTTTTGATAAATCAGACATAGAAGAGCTTGAAATATAATTTTTGCAACTATGAAAATCGCAGATTATCTTTTTTTGATCTCTATGATCTTCAAATAATTCAATTAAATCAGAAGGATCCGATTGGATAATTTTAGAATCTAATAATTCCTGAATGAAATTTTTCAACAACTGATCATTATTACTGTTGCAAATATTGAAATTAGGGGAACCATGATTGAGTTGCCACCCACTATTACTAATACTATTTCTTGTACTAGAACGTCCTCCAAGATTTCGACCATTTTCTATTAACGCAATCCTACCTTGGTATCCATTTTTCAGATGAACAGATGAAAATACACAAGAAGATATTCCCCCACCAATAATCGCAATATCATAAAAAGTATCATTAATCATAATTATTACGTATTTATTTTTTCATTAAAGAATGAATATCTTGTAATTTTTTTATTGAAGAAAATTCAGTTTCAATTATTGGGCAAATATTGTTATCAAGATAAATTTCAATTAAATCTTTTGTAAATGCGTAAAAATTATCAAGAGAATTAAGATACTTTTCTGAAATAAAAACCTCTTTCCAAGGACGAAATTTAAATCGAGAAATGAATTCCTTTGATGGAATTAATAAGCTGCCGTAAATCTTCACATTTTGATCTTTACTATTAGATGAATTATTCAGAAAAGAATCTTTTAAAAAATTAATTTCTTTTTTTAGTACTTTAGTATCAGTTCCAAATTGAAGCCAGATTGATTTAGTTAATCTAGAA
>QBXG01000067.1:0-2182 GCA_003283445.1 Prochlorococcus sp. AG-321-D23
ATGAGTGAAGAGGATAAATTAAAAATGCTAAATAGTTACACATGGAAAGACTTATTAGTTGACGTGGCAATCGTTGCTGTAGTTATTGGAATTATTTTTCTCATCGTAAGTATATTTCTATAAATGAACATCACATATACTTTTGATATTTTTGTTAGCCTGATTACTAATTTTTTCCCAAGTCGTTAAGTCTTCAGAAAAATCCCCATAATAAATGTCAGAAATTTCTAGCAACTCATCGTCAGGTTGGTATTTAATAGCAATCGTAAGTACAATTTCTTTTTTAGCTTTGATATATTTTGGGAAAACAAAATAAACAGCATTAATTAATTTTTAATTATGTCGTAAATAAAATTTTTTATTTGACTTCTTATGAAAAATTACAAATGAAAAGGCTATTAGTTTTACAACATTTAGAAATCGAAGGACCAGGGCTTTTTTATCAGATAGCTAATGAGAGGGGGATGAATGTAGAAATCATACGTCTGGACAAAGGTGATGGCCTACCTAAAACTATTAAAGACGATTTACTTTTAATAATGGGTGGACCAATGGGAGTCAAAGATATTGGGAGCAAAAAATATCCATGGCTAAAAAAAGAAAGCGATTTTATAAAGTCAGAATTTAAAAAAAAGACAAGTATTATCGGAGTTTGCTTAGGAGCTCAGTTATTAGCAAACGCAGCAGGAGGAGATGTCGAAATTTTAAAACAAGGATCTCCTCCTAAACCTTTACCAGAAATTGGATGGTCTCAAGTTTTTTTTAATCAATCAAATAATGACTTAAAGAAATTTTGTGAAACTCCTTTTCATGTCCTGCATTGGCATGGCGATAGAATTTTATTACCAAAAAATGCCGAACTCATAGCCAGTAGTATGCGTTGTAAAGAGCAATTTTTTAAGATTGGGGCTTTAGCTTACGGTTTACAATTCCATGTCGAGTTAAATAAGGAAATGACCGAAAGATGGATAAATGAGGATAAATTATTTATAACCAAAGGATTAGGTCCAAACGGTCAGTCAATTCTAAGGGAGCAGGATAAACAGTATGGAGAAAAAACAATTTTAAAAAGAAAGGAATTAATAAATAAACTTTTTAATTTACTAAGCAAATAAAAAAGCCCTGTCACTTCATGAGAAACAGAGCTTTAAATATTTTTTTAGTTGTTTTTATATAAATCTATTAATAATAAAACCTTTCTTCTTTATTAAAGAATAAGAGACCAATGAACAGGTTGTAGATACTGATTTCACGGTCTCTTTTGTAACCGTAATTTTCGGTAGATACGACAATGAATCACCTCCTTTACTAATATTTTCTTAAACATAACCAAGATGATTAAATAAAGAAACTAAATATATTAAAATTTAAATCTTTTTTAACAAATCATTTTTTATAAGCCAGAGTTCAAGTAAATAAGTTAAATCTACCAAGGCAAAATCTCTCCATTAGTATGCCAAAATGTCCCAGTATTATTTTTATTAAGAGAGTCGATACGTTTTAAGAGTCCATTTGCGGATTCTTCTGTAGATATACCATTTTTTGTAAATCCAGTCATCCGAGTACTTACTAAGCCTGGATGCAAAATAGCAACATAAATATCTTCTTTTAACAAATCTCTTGAAAGTGATTTCGCTGCCATAGATAAGGCCACTTTAGACATCCTATAACCATAGGAACTACCGGATGAATTATCACCAATGGATCCCATTCTGCTCGTGATGAAACCAATCTTTGAATTCTTTTTTAAAAGACCTTTCAGTGATCTAGTCATAGAAAGAGGACTTAAAGCATTTACTACAAATTGACGAATAATACTTTCATGATCAAAATTTTCAATCGAATTAAATTCATAAATACCTGCATTATGAATTAAACAATCTAATTCGACCCCTGATAATGCTTGCCTTAAATTATTGATTGAATCCTCTGAAGAAATATCGATATCTTCTTCAATTCTTACACCTAAGTTTTTTAAATCTGAAGAAGCCTCTCTACATGTAGCTATTACCTCATCTCCTCTTTCAATAATTTGTTTACATAATTCCAATCCAATTCCTCTATTTGAGCCAGTTATGAGGTAAGTAGACATATTTTTAGATAATTTCAAATATTATAATTTCTGAAGCAATAAAATAAAAAATTAATTACTAATTCTTTTAGCTTAATGGAAAGGTTTTAG
>QBXG01000068.1:0-2174 GCA_003283445.1 Prochlorococcus sp. AG-321-D23
TTAAGAAAACAGGATATAGAACTTGTTGTTATGGCGGGTTGGATGAAAATTATGTCATCAAAATTTATTAATGAATTTAATAATAAAATAATAAATATTCATCCATCATTACTTCCTTCTTTTAAAGGAAGTAATGCAATTAAAGAAGCTATAAAAAATGATTCCAAGATCACTGGTTGTTCAGTACATTTTGTAGCACCAGAGGTTGATAGTGGTCCCTTAATTATGCAAGCAGCATTAGCTATTTCTGATAATGATAATTTAGAGACAATAACTCAGAAATTACATTTTTTGGAACATAAAATATTACCACTCTCAATTTCTCAGGCTGGATATATTATCCGGAATAAATTCATGGGTAATGATTAATCATTTCTAACCCATTATTTATTGGCATGCCAGATATTAGATTAAGATTTTGTATGGCTTGACCTGTTTGTCCTTTAATTAAATTATCTATTACTGATAAAATAATTATTCTTCCATTTCTAGTATCAACTTTGACAGAGATATTGATTTCATTTGTATTCTTAACCCACTTGGTGGAAGGATAAACATCAACTGGTAATACTCTAATATGCGAGTAATTTCTATAATAATTTTCTAATATAATCCTACAATCAGAAGAAGTTAAACCTGGATCCCGTAATCTTCCATAAATTGTCGAATGCATACCTCTTGTCATTGGTATTAAATGAGGAGTGAATAGTATTTCAATATCATTACCAGAAATAAAACTTGCAATTTGTTCTATTTCTGAAGTATGTCTATGATTTATTAGTCCATAGGCAGATAGACCATCTCCACATTCAGAAAATAATAATTTTTGATGTGGTTCTCTACCTCCACCTGATGTACCACTTTTTGAATCTATTACTATACCTTCATTATCAATAATCCCTTGGGATAAAAATGGGCTAAGAGGAATAAGAGCAGATGTTGGGTAACATCCAGGGCAAGCAATTAATCTTGCTTTAGATATATCATTGAAATTAATTTCAGGAAGACCATAAACTGCTTCTTTACATAAATCATCGTCATCTCTTTTATATTTTTTCGCTTCGTTAAAGTATACAGTTTTCCATTGGTCAAGAGACTTATACCTATAATCAGCCGATAGATCAATTACTTTTACTCCTTTTTCTAATAAACCTCTTGTTAATGTAGAAGAAATTCCACTAGGTAAGCAAAGTAAAGCAACATTAGCTTTATCGGCGATTCTATCTATTGATATTTTTTCAATTAAATTGTCAGTCTTTAAATTTATGAATGGAAAATTATCGCTCCATTTTGTTCCTGAAGATTTATTACCTCCTAAATAAGAAATTTTATAATTTTTATTATCCTTTAATAGATTTACTGCTTGTATTCCTCCGTAACCAGTAGCACCAACTATTGCAACATTCATTTCTCTTTATTGGCAGACTTTAAGATAGGATTGTAAGTGTTGACAAAAATAATAATTAAAACACTTTTTTCTATATTGAATAGTAATAATGAAAGAAACAAGTCCCAAATCAAATAATGGAACAATTGTGGATAATAATGAAAATTTTAAAATAGAATTTGATCCCATAAGCGATGCATTAGCTGCCATAAGAAATGGTGAATGCATAATTGTTGTAGATGATGAGAGAAGAGAAAATGAAGGCGATTTAATTTGTGCGGCTCAGTTTGCAACTCCTCAACAAATTAACTTTATGGCAACAGAGGGTAGAGGTTTAATATGTTTAGCAATGCAAGGAGACAAGTTAGATGCCTTAGATCTTCCTTTAATGGTTGATCGAAATACAGATGAAAATCAAACAGCATTTACTATTTCAATAGATGCAGGTCCTGAGAATAATGTAACTACTGGAATATCAGCAGAGGATAGAGCTAAAACTATCCAAGTTGCAATAAATCCTTCAACAAAGCCAGAAGATTTAAGAAGACCAGGACATATATTTCCACTAAGAGCAAAAAAAGGAGGAGTATTAAAAAGAGCTGGGCATACCGAAGCCGCTGTAGACATTGCTGCTATGTCTGGTCTTTATCCTGCTGGTGTGATTTGTGAAATTCAAAATCCTGATGGCTCAATGTCAAGACTTCCTCAACTTAAGGAATATGCAAAAGAATGGGGAATGAAGCTCATATCCATTGCAGACCTTATCAGTTATAGATTTCAAAACGAA
>QBXG01000069.1:0-2146 GCA_003283445.1 Prochlorococcus sp. AG-321-D23
TCATTTAAAAAATTCTTAAATTTATCTAATTAACTTTTCAATAATACTACTAGGAAAATCAATTTTCAATTTTGTAAGATAATAGAAAGTAAAAAAAGAGTACTAGACAACTAATGGACAAGGAACGCAATTATGATAATGATGGATTAGATCCATCAGAAGAATATTTAAGAAAGAAGAAAAAAGGTAATGATGATGATACCTATTTCCCTCAAGAAGAATCAGAACCGACACATTATTAAGAACGTAAGAAAATTTATTGACAGGTTCTTTAAAATTAAAAAAGAATCAAAATTTAAATATGACTGAACAAAGGAAAATAGAGAAATTTGGAGTCGGGAATTTATACCCTGACATTCATCCCCCAGAGTTTTCATTCTTTAAAGAAAAATGTATAGATGTAGCACTTGGATATGATGATGGTTTTACTTTCACTCCTAAATTTGGGAATTTTAAAGAAACTGAAGATATTTTTGATTACCTAAAACAATATCTTGAAGGTAAAGAATTAGAAAAATTAGATGTTCGTTTTGATACTTTAAAAACTTGTATATACCAAATAAATCCTGAGACATTAGAACTTGGAGAATTATTGGAATGTGAAGGAAGTGATGTTGAATATTTTGAATGGAATAAACAAACTAAAAGTTTTGATGAGGTTGATTCAAATTCACTAAGTGATGAAGAAGAGGAGTATTTTCATTAATTAATAATGATAATAATTATTTCCCTCAAGAAGAATAAAAACGGCCACATTATTAATGATTGATCTTAAGGCATCCAACACTACAAACTCTGCCCATTCAACAGGAGTATAAATAATTCAGGATTCAAAAGCACTCACCGACTTTTTAGATAATGAGTGCATAAGACCCGAAAGGGGCAAACACATGCCCCTTTATTTTGTTTAAATTTGAGTATCTATTGGCAATAAATTAGAAAAAAAACCTATTTCTAGAGGTCTTTTTCTGGTTTTACCGAATTAAGTGTTTCCTTGTTTCCACTGTTTCAGTAAAACCTCTCCTACACGAATTTTTATAATATGCCATACATCTCCTTTTCGTTGGAGAGGGTGAGTAATAATACTTAACCATCATATGCTAGTTACGACTTAAAAGACTTAATTTCATTAAAAAAAACCTAATCCTTACGAATCAGGGCATTTAGTATCAGAAATTAGTGTGTGAGGAGTTTCTGATGTTATTAATCTAATGGGAAAGATCTCATTCAGTGTAGTATTAACACACTATTTCTTTTCCCAAAATAGATAAAGGTTTGAAAACTGGTTTTTAGTATCTACTACTGCCGTGCTTGTTGAGATTAACTTCCAACCATTGGAATTACGTTTTCTCATAATTACTGCAATTTCATTCTCTTGTCTATGAGTATTTGCATTGCCTACTGCGTAATAGATATCAAGATCATTTTCTACATGTGACATATTTAAATGTGCTGGTTTATTCAAAGTTAATATTACTCAATCTTTCATCAATACTGAAATGGATTCGATAGGTTTTTTGAAAATGACTCTTAAATGCTTTTACCTTCACCTCAAATTGCGATTGGATTATTGCTTATAAGCATTTGAATAGTGGTTACTTTTGATATCAAAGTTGATTTATTTAAAGGTAAAGAGTAAGAGACAAAAGTTAGATATCTGGCAAAAAGATTATATTAATTTAATCAAATAATGTTTTAAATTAAAAACATAAACTCTCTATTTTATGGAAGCAAATAAAATAAGAATCTAATGAATGCTTGCAAGTTTAAAGTAGAGGTAGGAATCAAATGACTAAATGGGATGACACTTCTTGGCAGAAAGAGTTCTTAAACATGAAATCTCATTCCCCTTCAGATGCAAAACTGCTAATGGGAGGTTTAAAAGGATTGAAAGATGCTTGGCGTTTAGGTGTTCTGCATGTTGAATACGAGAGACTGAAGAAGATTCAAGAGGATTAGCAGCAATGAAAGAAGAAATAGATTGGGAAAAAGAACTTTTAGAAAGTAAGAGATTCAATAATAAATTTCAAAAGAATCTTTTAGAGCATGGAGCAAAGAACTTGATGCAAGGAATCTATCTTGGATATATGTATTCCAGATAGAGAAGAATTAGAGGTTTAGAAGAAGATGATCCATTAGAAAATAT
>QBXG01000070.1:0-2057 GCA_003283445.1 Prochlorococcus sp. AG-321-D23
ATGTTGGTGAAGCATATTTTGCTTTCATGCCAAGATTATTTTGGGTGGAACTTCAAACAAGATTCGGAAATCAATATTATGTAAAAGATAATGGAGAAGACGGAGCAGTATTAGATGCAATTAATTCAGTAAAAATTTGTCTTGACAGAGGAGGGTGCCAAGTTGTTCCTGGATTACCAAAAGAACAATATCTATGGACTTTGTGTACTTCTATTTTAGGAGGATTAGTGGCAGGATTTTCTGCCGCTCCTAGAAAAGAGGGTCAAATCATATCAATTGGATTTTTAGCTCTTCTTTCTCCTTTGTGGGGAATGCTATTTGGCATTTTTGGTTTAGCACCAATAATTTCTAGAACAAGCGAAATATTACCGTTACTCAAAAATGGACTTGCTTTTACTGCAGCAGCAATTGCAGGGTATCTCTTATCACAAACCGTATTCTCTCGATATGAGAAACCGAAAAAAAGTTAAAAATTTCCTGCTAAAAATCTCAATTTCGAAAAAGTATTTCTTCTTCAAGTATCTCCCCTGACTCTGAATACCATCTGTGAGAAATATGTGAAATTTCACTATCTACAAACTCAACCCATGAAAAGTTTACTAATAATTCGCCCTCTATATTTTTTTTATATCTCGGAACTATTGCAGAATTCAAATAAGCTGTACCTTCTTTATCAATTTTGAACATATTTCTCAAACCTTGATTTCTTTTCAGACGATTATGCATATGTCCAAAAATGACAAGGTCAATTTTTCTTTTTTTTTGTATTTCTGAAATTGCAACAGCTAAATCCCTATCTCCCCAGTCACAAGAGGGCTCTTTCCAATCTTTACCACAAATACTTTTAGAGTCTGATCCCAAGCCTGAAGGACCTGCATGTGACATAAAAACAAGAGGTAATTCTCCACTATTTTTTTCTGAACATTTAAGCATTTTATTAACTGACTCTTGTTCGCTTATGGGTCCATAAACAGCTTTAACCTCATTTGAAAGATAATAACCACCTCCTGAACTACAGGGCCTAGCACTTAAAATATTTAATTGATTATTAAATATTTTCAAATCCCAAGCGCAATATTTTTCTTGTAAAATGCGTATCTGTTTTAAAAGAGTCTCTCCAGTTGAGTCTTTACCTCGATCATGATTTCCCAAAATCACAAAAGTAGGGATTTTTATTAGATTAATCTTCTTTATTATTTTGATACTACCATCAGAAATATCTCCAATAAATAGAACAATATCTGGTTTTATAAGCGATAAAATCCTAATATCCGCTTCAGACCACTGACCGTGACAGTCACCAACAATAGCAATTTTTAAATTTGTCAGAATTTTTTCTATTTAAAGGCATATAATCTACTTAGAGACATTGTAAATCCTGACCAGTATAACTTCTACTGCAAAACAGAAATCTATTCAAAACAAAAAAGATTTGATTTCTGAAATTAAGGTGCTTTGCTTAAAAGCTAATGCGATAATTCTTGCTCATTATTATCAAGCGCCGGAAATTCAGGATATCGCTGATTTTATTGGAGATTCATTAGACCTCTCTAGGAAGGCCGCAAATAATGATGCAGACATAATAATCTTTTGTGGTGTCCATTTCATGGCAGAAACAGCAAAAATACTTAGCCCAAACAAAACAGTTTTATTACCTGATATTGATGCAGGCTGTTCTTTGGCTGATGATTGTCCTGCAGAAGAGTTCCAAAAATTTAGAGAAGAAAATCCAGATCATTATGTTGTTAGTTATATAAACTGTACTGCAGAAGTAAAAGCTCAAAGTGATTTAATTTGCACTAGTAGCAATGCTGTTTCATTAGTAGAAAAAATTCCTAAAGATAAAAAAATTATATTTGCGCCAGATAAAAATCTTGGTAGATGGGTTCAAAAAAACTCAGGAAGAAAACTTAAACTTTGGCCAGGCAGCTGTGTAGTTCATGAAACATTTAGTGAAGAGGCTTTATTAAAATTAAAGTACAAACATCCGGATGCAAAAGTAATAGCCCATCCTGAATGCAGCCAAAATTTATTAGTACTTTCAGATTTTATTGGTT
>QBXG01000071.1:0-2039 GCA_003283445.1 Prochlorococcus sp. AG-321-D23
AAGAAGCAATATTATGGTTAAGAAATTGGCTTCCTAAGGTTGATTCATCAACTATATATCAAAAAAAAGATTATTCCAATGAGGAATTTCTAGAAGAATTATTAGAAAGTACTTATGAATTAGAAATAAAATTTGGATTCGTTATAAAATGGTTTGCTGTGCGAGTAGAACCTGATTAATTTAATATTTTTTTATGAATTCCATAAATTATTTGTTTTGCAACTTCTTTAACGTCTTCGTTATTAACCTCAACTCTTAAGTCAGCCTGAGAATATAAATTTTTTCTAGATTGAAAAATTCGGCTATATAAATCATTTAAATCTTTTCCCTGCAATAGAGGTCTATTTTCATTATCTTTTTTCAACCTATCAAGAGCAATCTCTTGCTTTGTGTCAATCCAAATAATAATTCCTTGCCTTAAAACGCCCCAGTTTTCTGGTTTAGAAATAATTCCTCCACCAGTAGAAACGATTAAAGAAGGGATTTTAATTGTTTCTTTTAAACAATTTGTTTCTAGTTCTCGGAATGCTTTTTCTCCATCTTCCTGGAAAATTTCATTAATTGTTTTTTTCGCTATGTTCTCTATTAATTTATCCAAATCAATATACTTATACCTCAATAACTCTGCTAATACTGGACCAGTTTTAGATTTACCACTAGCCATCATACCTATCAAATATATACTTCTTCCTTTAATTATTTTGTTTGTTTTCTCAATAATAGATTTTTCCATACAGACAAAAGAGTATATAAAACCTTAAGATAGTATTATTACAGACATTTATGACTTTTACACATACCAAACCATTACATGGCCAGGGACGTGAATGCGTCATAACTCGACGTGCCTGTTTTAGTTCGAGTCATCGTTATTGGCTTCCTGAAAAAAGCTCAGAAGATAATTTCTCTCTTTTTGGGAAATGTAGTATAGCTCCAGGACATGGCCATAATTACGAACTTATCGTATCAATGGGGGGCAAACTTGACTCGGATGGAATGGTCCTTAATCTTTCTGATGTAAAACATTCTATTAAGAGTAAGGTCACTGGACAATTAGATTTTCGTTTTTTAAATGACGTATGGCCTGAATTTAATATTCATAGTCAAGAAGGCATTCTTCCAACGACTGAGGCTCTAGTTAAAGTTATCTGGAATCGTTTAAAAGATGAACTACCTCTTACAAGTTTAAGACTTTATGAAAGCCCAACTTTATGGGCAGATTACTATGGAAAAAACATGGAAGCTTTATTAACAATTCAAAGTCATTTTAATGCTGCTCACCGATTAGCAAAAGATGAGATTTCTCTTGATGAAAACAAGAAGATTTACGGTAAATGTGCCAGAGTAAATGGACATGGACATAATTATTTTCTCGATGTAACTGTCCGAGGGAAAATTGATCCAAGAACTGGGATGATATGTGATTTACCTTCATTACAAGCAATTATTGATGATCTTATAGTTGAACCGTTTGATCATACTTTCTTAAATAAAGATATCGAATATTTTAAAACTTGCGTCCCTACATGTGAAAATATTGCACTACACATTGCTGATATTCTCTCATCTCCGATTAAAAAAATTGGAGCAAATCTGCACAAGATAAAACTGCAAGAGAGCCCAAATAATGCTGCGGAAATTTATGTTGAACAAAGCATACCAAATTCTTTGCAAAGAAATCTTACTAATTCTTTAGTTGCTCAAGCTTGAATACTCCAAGCATAGCGATCATTATCGCTTCTAGTTTAGATGGAAGGATTGCCTTTCCAAATGGAGGTGAATCTCATCTTGGAAGTAAGGAAGATAGGAGAATGTTAGATGAAAACTTATCAATAGTTGACGCTACCATGTTTGGATTGGGAACTCTAAAAGCTCATCAAAGTACATATTTAGTAAAAAATCATTGTAAAAATGGCGAAATAAAAATTTCAAAAAATCAGCCTATTTCTATAGTGGCCTCCAATAGCAAAAAATTTAAAAAAGATTGGAATTATTTCAATCAACCAATTAAAAGATGGTTAATCAGCTCTAATAAAAAA
>QBXG01000072.1:0-2008 GCA_003283445.1 Prochlorococcus sp. AG-321-D23
AATAGATGAAATAACAGTTCCAGAAGAATTTATTGGGAGATCTTTAAGAGATTTAAATTTAAGAAAAAATTATTTAGTGAACGTTCTCGCTGCTGGTCCTCCAGAACAATTAACAGTCAATCCTCCTGCAAAATATATTCTTGAGAGAGGAAATATTTTGGTAGTTATGGGGAAAACTTTAGATTTACAAAAATTACCTCAAAATTAATTATTTATTCTCGGATTTTTTGGTATATATAATCCTTTGAGGAGCTCCTTTTAATCTTTTAATACTTTGTCTTTCTAATGTATCTCTGAAATTATCGGTATCTGATGTTTGTGATTTAGCTTCTCTTTTCAAATAATTTTTAATTCCTTCTTGAATCAATACCTTTGCCATATTGCTAACCGTTCTAGATTCATTTTCAGCTAAAGAATTTAGCTGCTCACAAATTAATTCTGGAAGAACTACTTGAATTCTAGGGGATTTTGGCTTCCCATTAGTTGAGTTTTGGCGGGTTGCCATTAGTCAAATTGAATAACTGTTACTTTTAAGTATACACAGTTAGTCAAGGGTAGTATCTTTGTGTATATTAATAGTAAGCATATAAGCCTTTCATTAATTAGTTCCTTGTGTAAATTATGAAAAATTCAAGAAAACTTGATTCTTCTCAAAGATCAATAATTGATAAAAAGAAAAAAAAATTAATACAGTCTGAGTCTTTAAGTAACGAGAATAGTGATGTATTAGTATCAGCAGTGATCAGTCCATATTTATTGACTCATCTTCATCAAATTCTGCAGCGTTCAGAATACTATGCTCAGAAAGATGGAAGAATATCTCATGCTGCTAATTTTGCAAAACTTAGGAAAGTTTTATGTTTAGATGCAAGAAGTATGGCAGATGCCTCAGCCAAAGAAATAAAAGATACTGATCATGATTTATCTATTAATAAATATAATGAACAAAGTGTAGCTTGAGGGAATAGTCTATTGATATTAATTAATGGAAACTGATGACTAGTAATGCTGAAAAACTCTACAATTTAATAGCCGATGATTCCAAAAAAAAACAAAGTTTATTTTTAATGGCTCTCAATAATCCAAAATCAGCTCTTAACAAAATTTGCGAGATAGGTGAAGAAGTAGATATTCCAGTTACTAAAGAGGAGGTTATGGAGTATTTGTCGACTGTGGATGACGAAGCAACTAAATTATGGTTGATTAAGGCTCGAGGAGGTCTTTAGCAAAAGATTTTCCGTCGTTCCTTCTTTTGATGCTGGTGTTATTCTTCTGTTGTAACCACCACCACCAGCCAATGTCCAAAAAAACCAATAACTTGGAATTGCTAATGCTGCAGCTATGAAAATTACTACGATTTGTTCTATTCTTTTCATATCACAATTTTATTCCACAAAATTTTTTTTTGGTAAATAGTCTCTAAGTTTGTAAATTCAATTATTTTTAAAGTGATTAGATTTGATAATGTAAGCAAAATTTACTCTACTGATGTTGTTCTAAAAAATATTAATTGGGAAATTAGAAAGGGAGAAAAGATAGGCTTAGTCGGGTCTAATGGAGCGGGTAAATCGACCCAGTTTAAAATCTTAATTGGTGAGGAGGATCAAACAAGTGGAGTGGTTCTTAAAGAAGGAAGTCCCAAAATTTCCCACTTAAAACAGGAATTGGATTGTAATTTAAATCGAACAGTCAGAGAAGAATTAGAAAGTTCTTTCATAGATATTCAAGTAGTTTCAAATAAACTTCTAGAGATTGAAAATGAAATGAAATTTTTAGAAACTAGCAAAGACTCTGTAAAACTTGATCATCTTGTAAATCAATTAGCCAAATTTCAAGAAAAGTTCGAAGTTTTAGGCGGTTACCAAATGCAGGCAGAAGTAGAGAAGATACTGCCAAAATTAGGTTTTTCTCAGGATGATGCAGACAAATTGGTAGGTAATTTTTCTGGGGGTTGGCAAATGAAAGTTGCTCTTGGAAAAATTATTTTGCAAAAACCTGATTTACTTTT